>JAUPKF010000002.1 GCA_030837625.1 Patescibacteria group bacterium
AAAACATTTAATAGAGCTCTACCGGCTTGGCTGGATTACTACAATACTGAAAGACTGCATATGGGAATAGATTTTAAAACCCCGGATTATTTAATAAATTGTTTCCAAGCTATTGGATAGAAAACGGCTCTCCGTAATAACCTACCAGCTCGGAAACTTTCTGGTTACAAGCTTTCCTCTATCCTATCAAAAGAATGGCTATTAAAAACTACCTCTTATCGAGCACAAAGTAGCACGGGACGTTTGAATCAAGTAAATAAATTACTTATCAAAAATCCTCAAACATAAAGAATACAACCAAAAAAGGCTTGATAAAGCCTTTTTTTGAGCGGGTAACGGGAATCGAACCCGTCTCTCGTCCTTGGCAAGGACGTATAATAGCCACTATACGATACCCGCCTGCCGCATTTCCTTTTGATATTAAGTCCATAATACTCCATCAATAGATAATCCATAATCGGAGAGTAATAACTTTATATATCGTTAGGAAATGCCGCAGGCACGCCCATATCATTAGGAAATTTCGCGGGCGCGCCTGCTGCTTTTCATTTTTTAACTGTTTTTTGGTGCCGGGTCCCGGGATCGAACCGGGGACACAAGGATTTTCAGTCCTCTGCTCTACCACTGAGCTAACCCGGCAGTGTGGATCCTATAGGACTCGAACCTATGACATCTTCGATGTAAGCGAAGCGCTCTACCAACTGAGCTAAGGATCCGAATATTTAACGAATTGGGTAGACGAAGCGCTCTAGCCCCAGCCATAGGCTGGTCAGCCTATGGCTGAAATTGAGCTAAGGATCCAAGAAGTGTGCGAACGAGAGGACTTGAACCTCCATGGGATTGCTCCCACTACCACCTCAAGGTAGCGCGTATACCAAGTTCCGCCACGTTCGCCTATCGCCTAAGCCAGCCAAAAAAAACTATTTTTCCTCTTTGGTCATTTCTTTCGGGGCTTCTTCTTTCACTTCCTCAACTGGCTTAACCGCTTCCGCCTGCGCGTATTGTTTGATATCCTTGTATTTCATCCGACTCTGCTTGGCGGTCAAGCTGCGGACATAATATAGCTTGGCGCGCCGCACCTTGGCTCTTTTCACCAAGTCGATCTTCTCAATGTTTGGGGAATGGATTGGCAAGATCAATTCCACACCCACTCCGTGAGAGACTTTGCGAACGGTAATTTTCGGACTGGAGCTTTGGCGCGCAGAAATAGCGATAATCAGGCCTTCGAACATCTGGGTGCGTTCTTTCTCGCCTTCCTTGATGCGCATATAAATTTTCACCACGTCTCCCGAGCGAAGGTCCGGCACAACTTTTGTCCTTTGATTCTTGTTGAATTCAATAACTTCCTGTCTCATATGATTTATTATATCAAAATTATTACTTTTAAACAAAAAACAAGCTTTTAAAAGCTTTTTTGAAGCTTTTATATCCTATCTTCATTTCCAGCGTTTGTCAACGAATCCAGAAATTTTTTCATATCTCCGGAGACATCCGTTTCGAAATAATACTTTTTGCCAAAAAGATTGAAACTTAGTTCTTTGGCGTGCAAAAGTTGCCTCCCGGCATCATTTGCTCCGGAATATCTCTTGAGTTTATATATCTTGTCTCCCACAATCGGATGCCCGATTGATTTAAGATGAACCCTGATTTGATGCATTCGGCCGGTTTTTGGAGAAACTTCTACCAAAGAATAATCGGCAAATTTTTTTATAATCTTATATTCCGTAACAGCCTCCCTGATTTTAGTCTTGGTTTTTGTCCCAGCAACGGTTTGTTTTTTATAATCAGCTGAACGCGCGATCGGTTTATCGATGATGCCGGAACTCCCCGGTTCGCCCAAATTGCCGTGCACTACCGCCCAGTAAGTTTTTTTAACTTCTCTTCTTTTGAATTTATTTTTAAGCTCCAAAAAGGTTTTCCGGTTGCGCGCCGCGATCATTATTCCGCTGGTGTCTTTGTCCAAGCGATGAACTATTCCCGGCCGAACTTCCGGCGCGTCCCCGACGTTTTCAATTTCCGGAAACTTCGCCAAAAGCCCGCTGGCCAAAGTATCCTTCCTTTCCGCGCTGCTCGGATGGACAGTCAGTCCCGCCGGTTTATTGATAACAACAAAATTCTTGTCTTCAAAAATAATTTTGAATTTTATCTTCTCATTCGATCGTAACTTTATAATTTTTTCCGGAATATTTGTTTCTACTTTATCCCCTCCTTTTAGAATATAACTAGGCTTAACAGTTTTTTTATTCACTAAAACGTTTCCTTCTTTTATATTTCGAACAATCTCGCCGCGAGTAGTGTTACCATTAAAAAAAATTTCCTCCTTGAGGAACTTATCAATTCTTTGACCTGAATTATTTTTTCCTGCAATTATATTATTCATCGTGCGAATGAGAGGACTCGAACCTCCAAGGGATTGCTCCCACTAGCTCCTGAAGCTAGCGCGTATACCAATTCCGCCACATTCGCAAATTTATTACAGTGACTAAGTGCCGCGGGAGAGACTCGAACTCTCAAACCCTTGCGAGTACCAGTTCCTAAGACTGGCGCGTATGCCAATTCCGCCACCGCGGCTAATCTAGAAATTATTCTAAGATATTCTTTAATCGTCTTACTTCATCTTTGAGCACCCCTTCGTTTTCATATTCCCCGTGATGGCGCGTTCCTTCTCCGTAAGTTTCCTTTTTCAAATCCAGATGGATATTTATCGTCATGTCCGCGCCGGACACTTTCACGTACATATGAAATCGCGGATAGCCTGACGCGCTGAACGGCCGCACGAAACTCATCTCGTCCCCTTCGTGCCGCTGAAAAGCATACCCCGCCCGACGCAGCATACTGATAGCATTTTCTGTTATGTTTTTAATCTCTATAACCATATCGATTTTTTATCAAGACAAAGAAACTCTGTAAATGCAAAATGTAAATCTCAAAATGGAAAATTACAGATAAAAATTAAAAATATAATTTTAAAAATTTCACATTTTGCATTGTCATTTTTATTTTTGAGATTTGCATTTTGATTTGCTTGATTATTTATTCTTTACCACAAAGAATATCTTTTATAAACTTAATATCTTTGTCGCAAGTATCGTATTCTTCACGAGCATCGCTATCGTCATCGGTCCGACTCCTCCTGGAACAGGAGTAATGGCGCCCGCCACATCCTTTACTTTTTCAAAATCAACATCCCCGATTATTTTTCCGTCTTCCGATCGATTAATTCCCACATCAATCACCGCCGCTCCCGACTTTATCATATCCGCGGTAATCAAGCCGGCTTTTCCGGCGGCTGAAACCAAAATGTCCGCCTTCTCGCAATGGGCTTTCAAATCTTTAGTTCGAGAGTGGCATACCGTAACCGTCGCGCCCGCGTTGAGAAGCATCGCCGCCATCGGTTTTCCCACGATATTGCTCTTTCCGATAACCACCGCATCTTTCCCGACTATTTCAATTTCGTATTCTTTCAGCATTTCCATAACCCCCGCCGGAGTGCAAGGAAACATCCGACCGTTTCCGGAAAGCATCCGGCCGACATTCTCCGGATGGAAGCAATCCACGTCTTTTTTGGGATCAATCGCTTCAATGACTTCCTTTTCAACTATATGCCCAGGCAGCGGCAACTGGACTAGAATGCCGTGTATTTTTGAGTCGTTATTCAACTTTTCTATCAAATTCATAACCTCCGCCTGATTTGTATCGCTATTGAGCCGATAAACTTTCGAATGAATTCCCAGCTCCTGACAAGCTTTTTCTTTATTGCTGACGTAAATCTTCGAAGCCGGATCATCCCCCGCCAACACCACAGCCAGCCCGGGAAAGACATTTCTTTCTTTCAACTCCTTAATGTCAACGCGAAGATTTTTTTTAATTTTTCCAGAAAGCGCTTTGCCATCTATAATACATGCCATACTATTTCCTTATCTTTATCTTGTTATGTTTCAAAAGTCCGTACATGGCCAGATAAGCCGCCGCCGCGATAATTAAAGCTATCATAAAAAATCCCAAAAGTAAAGGCAGAGTAAGATCAAGAAAAACAACTTTCCCGATAAAATATTCCCACCCAAAATCAAATCCTTCCTTATATTGCATAGCCAAATCGGCGTAATCTTTGTCGGATATTTTGGCGCCGATAAATGCCGCCGCGGGCAAAAGGACTACCGACAGCCAAGTATTGGTGGCCATCGCTCCGGACAGCGCCGCCAACCGGTTCAACCCAAAAAAAGCGGCGATGCAAAGAGTGATGACCAAGCCCACTCCCGGGAAAATTCCGAAAAAAATGCCTAACGCAAAACCGCCGGCTATTTTTTCCGGCGTATCGTTGATTAAAAAAAACTTTTCAAAAAACCGCTTCACCCTGGATTTCATAAATTTGAGACTTACGCACTTGGCGAGAAATTATTCCCTGACAACTAACTTCTCCGGAATAAACTGGCATTAAACAAGCAAGGGGTTTGGTAGTTTCCAAGCGGTTGTTTTAATAATTTTGAGCCAAGTGCGTAAGTCTCAAAAAATCAAAACAAGCCTTCGATTACTCCTTTATCATTTACATCGATTTTCTCCGCCGCCGGGATTTTCGGCAGTCCCGGCATCGTCATGATGTCGCCGGCAATCGCCACAATAAAACCGGCTCCGTTGCTGAGTCGAAGCTCCGAAATTGTGATGGTGAATTTTTTCGGCCGGCCAAGAATTTTTGGATCGTCCGTGAGAGAATATTGCGTCTTGGCGATGCAAACAGGAACTTTATCCAGTTTGTCTTTTTCGATTCGATCCATCTGTTTTAAAACTTTCGAGCTAAATTCCACTTTCTGGGCGCCGTAAATTTTTTTGGCAATCGTTTCAATTTTAGTTTTGATATGTTGCGTTTCGCCGTAAAGCGTTTTGAAATTTGATTTCTTCTTCGCCAAGGTTTTCAGGACTTTCTCCGCTAATTCCTTTCCGCCATCCCCTCCTCGCGCCCACACCTCGCTAAGGGCCGCCTCCGCTCCCAGCGACTTGCATTTGGCCAGCACAAATTTGGTTTCCGCCGCCGTGTCGGTTGGAAAAACATTTATCGCCACCACCACCGGCACGCCGAACTTTTTGAGATTTTCAATGTGTTTTTCCAAGTTAACTGTGCCGCGTTTGAGAAACATCAAGCTTGGCATAACCAGCGTATCCGCGTCCATTCCGCCGTTATATTTCAGCGCCCGCACCGTCGTCGTCAGCACCGCCGCGTCCGGTTTTAACCGGGCCAGGCGGCATTTGATATCGAAAAACTTTTCCGCTCCAAGATCGGCGCCGAAACCCGCTTCGGTAATCAAATAATCTCCGAGCTTCAGGCCATAACGCGTTGCTGCGATCGAATTGCACCCATGGGCGATGTTGGCAAAAGGCCCGCCGTGAATGAGAGCCGGGGTGTGTTCCAATGTTTGCACGAGATTCGGTTTCATCGCATCTTTCAGAAGCGCCGCCAACGCGCCGGCCGCTTTCAAATCTTTGGCGTACACCGGCTTTCCCGAGTATGAATAAGCGATAATTATTTTCTCCAGCTTTTTTTTCAAATCCGCCAAGTTTTCTGCCAAACATAAAATCGCCATAATTTCCGACGCGACCGTAATATTGAACCCGTCTTCCCGCGGCACTCCCTGCGCTTTTCCGCCGAGCCCGCAAACAACAAACCGTAGTTCCCGATCATTCAAATCCATACACCTTTTCCAAAGAATTTGCCGCGGATCGATTCCCAATTCGTTGCCCTGAAAAATATGATTATCAATCACCGCCGAAAGCAAATTGTTGGCGGTCGTGATAGCATGAATGTCACCGGTGAAATGCAAATTAATATCTTCCATCGGCATCACTTGGGAATATCCGCCGCCCGCCGCCCCGCCCTTCATTCCCATGCACGGCCCCAGCGATGGTTCACGAAGAGCCAGCATGGTTTTTTTGCCAAGCTTGTTCATCGCTTGCGCCAGACCGATGGAAGTAGTCGTCTTTCCCTCACCCATCGGAGTGGGGTTTATGGCCGTCACCAAAATCAGTTTTCCGTCTTTGTTATTTTTGATCCGCTCCCACAGCTCCGGCTTCAGCTTGGCCTTGTGGTCGCCGTAAAGCTCCAACTCATTTTCTCGGATGCCAACTTGCGCCGCGATTTCCTTGATATGTTTCATCTTCGCAACTTGCGCGATTTGAATGTCTGATTTCATATAATTTACGAACTTACGAATTTAGCGAAAGTACGAAAAATAACACGTGTCTATTCGTAATTTCGTCAGATTCGTATTTTTGTGAATTACTCCCCGATCATCTGCAGATTGATCATTCTCGGCCGGGCATTGTCGAGTTCGACTGCGAAGATTCTTTGCCATTTCCCCAATTGCAGTTTTTCTTCCACGATATTCAAAAACACGCCAGGAGTGAGAAACAAGGCTTTGCAATGAGAATGGCCGTTTATCGGTTCGTTGGGATTCATATTGACTGTGCGAATTTCGAAATTATCATGCATATATTTCATCGTCCGCGGCGCCACTTTCTCCAACGTCTTTTTAAGGTCGCCCAAAAGCAGCGGCTCGGCTTCTTGGATGATCACCGCCATGGTCGTATGCATCGACTGGATATTGATTACGCCGTCCTTTATCCCCTTCTCTTTGACAATTTTCACCACCTTGTCAGTGATATCGATAAAATCCAGCGTCGCGCTGGTAGTGAGTTTGATGATATGATTTTTTATTTTCATAGGTTACGAAATACGAAATTAACGAATTACGAAACGCTTTAATAAAATTAGTATTGCGCGGACACATTGTCCGCATTGCCATTAACTAAACTAAATCTGCCGTATTATTTACTCATTCAGCTATTCGATACATTGCGATACAATCATTACTACCTTTTAATGCGAAATGCTTTTCGTATTTCGCTTATTTCGTAGTTCGTAAAATTATACGATTTCCAGACACACCTTCCCCAGAATCTCCACCGCTTTTTTGTTTTTTCTTAACTCTTCAACCGAAACCATAATCTCATTGAGGGCAAGTCTTGGTTGTTTATTTAAAAATATACGTATTGATCTATCATCCGGCTTCCCTTCCACATACTTTGCCAAAATAGCATACCATAGATAAAAAGTTTCCTTTGTTACACCCACACCCGAATCAAAATAAGGCGGGTTATTGAAATAGCCGGTTATCTTTTCCCAGTTGTTATAATTCTCATAAACTATTTCGTCTTCCAGCATCTTTGCCGGATGATTATAAAGATCTGCCGCGTATTTCAAAGAATAAAAATCATATTTATTCAAGATCTCTTCCCGCCGCATATCGCAAAAAAGATGAAACTTCCAGCCGGCTTCGAAAGAACTTAGCCCTTCAAAGTTTAAATCAAGCACAGGAAAACGCAAATGGGTATCTTTTCTTTTTATGTTGTCGTCAATGCGCCGGATATCCGGGAAAACGCATCCCAGCAAAAACTCGTCCCGATTCAAATTTTCGGGCGGAATATTATTATCGTCCGTTCCCATCTTATCCAACCGGTCGAAATATTTTTTCGCGTAAACAATGTGCGAAACTTGTGAAGCCATAAGAAAGTATCAGGTATCTTGTATGAAGTATAATGTATTCTTCCAAAAAAGAAAAACCGCCAAGCATACTGCCTGACAGCTTCTACTCATTCGCTCCCATTAGCGAAAATTAGCCCTGCTTTCGCGAGTAGTTATTCGACCCAGTACTTTTTTTTCATAAATTCTTCTTCTTTTTTATTCTCCTCCTCGATCTTATTCTTAGCCTGGTTTCGCAAGGTTCCGATATCTTCTTTATTCAATTCCGCGGATATTTTCAGCAAATCTTTTTTATTGTTCAGTTTGGGATCGTCAATAACTTTCATGAGCAAAACATCCAAAATAGCTCCGATTTTCGGCCCGGGCCCCAGCGCCAATTTTTTTATCAAATCATCGCCGTTTATTTTCAGCTGTTTTACGGAAATGGCGTCACGCGAAACTTTTTCCACCATAAATTTGAAGTGACGGAGTTTATACGGCACGGCTTTTGGCACGCCCGAGCCAAGCCGATCAGCAATCCTGACGTCGATCAAATCATTGATATTTTCCAAGCCGACTTTGCGAACCACCCGCCGCACACCGGCTTCCCCCACTTCATCAACGTTATAATAGAACATGTGATTTTTGACCAAAAGCGAAACCTTGTCGATTATATTTCTTGAAAACCTTAACCGCTCCAAAATCCTTTCAGCCATTTTCGCTCCGGCGTATTCGTGGTTATAAAAGGTCGCGTTTTCGCCCGCGCCTCTCTTAGTTTTCGGCTTGCCAATATCGTGCAGAAGCGCCGCCAGCCGCACTTCCAACTTTTCCGACGGACATTTTTCCAAACTAGCCACCAAGTGTTTATAAACAGTATTATACGGGCCATAGTAATGATGATGGCTTTGAGTCACGCCGTATCCGGCTTCGATTTCGGGAATGATATATTGAAGCAATCCTGTCTCATGAAGCAATTCAATCCCCCGCGCCGGAGCGGGAGATAGAATAATTTTCTCCAGTTCGTCTTTAATTCTTTCCGCTGAAATATATTTTAAATTGGAAGCGTTTTTATTTATGGCCGCGAAAGTCTCGTTATCAATTTTCCAGCTTTGTATTTCTTTTTTATCATTTTTTAATTTTGCATTGTCATTTCGATTTTTTCGGCCAGAGGCTGATCCGCCTTTGGCGGAGATTTTTGATTTTTGATTTTCTAAAGTTACAGCAAACCTCACGGCGCGCATCATCCTCAACGCGTCTTCATCAAATCTTTCGTTCGCATCCCCTACTGCTTTAATAATTTTATTACTCAAATCCTCCCGCCCATTGTAAGGATCAACTATTCTATATTCACTCTCATTCTCTTTAATTTGTTCCGCTTTAGCGAGTGCAATAGCGTTTATCGTAAAATCCCTTCTCGACAAATCTTCTTCCAAGCTTTTGGCAAACTTAATCTCATCCGGATGCCTCTTATCACTATATTTTGACTCAACCCGATAAGTAGTTATTTCAACTATGATGTACTTGTCTTCTTCTTTGCTGTTTTGGATTTTGTTTTTTGGATTTTGAGATTTATTTGGAATTTGGAATTTTGGATTTGGGATTTTAACAGCTACTGTCCCAAACTCATTCTCATACACACTATCCGGAAATAATTTCAAAATCTCCTCCGGCTTCGCGCTTGTCGCCACATCCCAATCTTTCGGAATTTTATCCAATAGCATATCCCGCACGCATCCGCCCACGACAAACGCCTCAAAGCCGTTTTCTTCAAGTTTTCCAATCACTTCAACAACATACTTTGGAATTTTTTTGATCATAGCATCTTCATTATCCCTCTCTCCCATAATCGGGAGGGATGTCCAACGTACTCGTTGGACAGAGAGGGCACAACCGCTGCTGGTATTATACACTACCATCCACCGACGAAAAATTCAAATAATTTTCCCGTTCTATCGAACTCCACACCATCTCAAACATCGACCGATACGTTGCAACTACATCCCCGCTTTCGATCACCACCGCCATTGGCGTGTCTTTGTAGGAAATGATTCCGACTTTGTTTCCAAAGATCACGTTATCGGTTGGAAGCATCCTCTCATTAGGCGCGATTTTGAATTGATGATTCTCGGAAGCATTGGTTTTGGCAAACTCGATTGATTTTTCGTCACCTTGTAAAATCTCCCTGATCAGAACTTTCTCTTTCTTCACCACGTTCAGATATTTATTCACTTGCCGCAACACCCCCGGAGTTATTCGCCCGATTGATCCATAAAACAAAATTTCTTTTTCCTTGAATATCTCATCCCATAGCTTGGCCACGTTTTCTTCGCCTTGATAATACACCACTTTGGGCTTTTCTTTCTGGGAATTA
Source organism: Patescibacteria group bacterium (assembly GCA_030837625.1). Lineage (GTDB taxonomy): Bacteria > Patescibacteriota > Minisyncoccia > Moranbacterales > UBA2206 > XYA2-FULL-43-15. The sequence goes on from JAUPKF010000002.1 coordinate 9,882, forward strand.
TATATAGCCATCAATTCTGGCAAATTTTGTTGGATTATCTCTTGCTTTTCTTCGTGTTCCTCCAAAAGTCTCTGCGGTGACTGAGCGGTATAGATAGCTTTTACTTTTTTAGGAAGCAGTGTCACTAGCCCCTTCATCCGCAATTCTTCCAAAAGGAGATAGGTAGTCGGCCGTTTTGTCCCGGCCTTAATCGAAATAGCCGGCACCGACCCGCTTCCCATCTGCAAAAGAGCCACATAAACCTTGGCTTGTTTTTCGTTTAGTCCCAGATGTTTCAGGGCTTCAAATAGTTCCATATTTCCACTATACCAGCCTGTACTAAAAAGTCAATACTTATGACAACATATTGTAGTTTTAGCGTGTATGAAGCAAAATATGGCATTATTTCTAGTCCTTGTTATTGACATTTTCCACTTTTTACACTATACTGACTTGTTAGGATGAAATGCCACCGGGGCTCCAATCCTGACCAGTATCGCACCTTTAAAAAGGAGAAGGAAAATGAATACACCGGAAGATAAGAAAATTCTTATTACCAAAGAAGAGATGAAACAAATCCTCGAAGAAGAGGGGGCGGGCTATAATTTCTACCACTATGATCACTGGTTCGGCGTCCGCGTTGCCGCTGCGCTCTACTACAATGGACAGGAGATCAAGATCTGGCAATATGAAATGGATGCAGAACGATTTCGGAAATATGTCCGCGAGCTTGTCCGGGCAAAGAAGCTCTATAATTGCTAACGCACTTTTAAAGCAGCTGATAGTTCCTTAACCACAACGTTTCGCCCGGACGCGTTCACCGCGAGCGCATCCGGGCTTTTTTATTTTTCAAAAATTCGTTATAATCACAACAATAATTAGCTAAGAAAAAAATATGCTGGAAAAGCGAACAACTATTCTCGACCTTTTCGCCGAAAATGAACTCAAGATCAGCGAGTTATATGCCATATACTCCCGGAGATTTCCCGCTCATAAGGATTTCTGGAAAAAAACTTTCCGGTGAAGAAATTGTTCACTCTCAAGAAATTAAAGCGATGAAACAAGACAACTTTGAGAAGAATTTTCAAGAGAATAACTTTACCCGCGGCATCATCAAGTATGTCAGCAATTATGTGGACGAACAGCTCGAAGCCGCCAACAGCAAAAAACTTACCGTCGAAGAAGCGCTAAACATCGCTCTCCGCGTCGAGCAGTCTATGCTGGAAAAAAAATGTTTCGAAATTTTCATCCCAAACCACTCCACTCTCAAAGACGTGCTGGATCGTCTGAATAAAGACACCGACCGCCACGCCAATATGCTTCGTAAAGAACTGGAAAAAATTGCTAAGAAGTAAATCAACTTGTGTCCCCGCCAAGAATCGAACTTGGATCCAGAGCTTAGGAGTCTCTTGTTCTATCCGTTGAACTACGGGGACAGTAAATTCTTCGTGGACCCGAGGAGACTCGAACTCCTTACCTCCGCAATGCGAATGCGGCGCTCTACCAGATGAGCTACGGGCCCAGAACTAACGTGGACGATACTGGACTCCCCGCCTGCCGCGAAATCCCACATAGTCTCCTGTCAGTAAATTAGTTTTCTATCCTAAATAATCAATAAGAATCTTTTTGGAGCGGCATTTCGGGCAGGGAACCAGTGACAGCCCGAATGTGAATCGAGCGCTCTAATTTATCCCCCCACCAATTGGGTGGGTATTACTGGACTCGAACCAGTGACCTCACGGATGTGAACCGTGCGCTCTAACCAACTGAGCTAAACACCCAATTGGTGGGGGGACGAGCTGAGCTAATCGTCCAATAAATAGTACTGACACTTTTGATTGTGGACCCAAGGAGACTCGAACTCCTGACCCCTTCCATGCCATGGAAGTGCTCTACCAGCTGAGCTATGGGCCCATATCTATATTATATCGAACTATAATTAATCATAGAGAACTAAACATAGTTAGTCAATAAAAAAATTAAGGCCGGCCGAAATGTTACCGACCGACCTCGAGGAAAACTTACGATCAAACCAGTGTACAGGCCTGGTCATACTCTTTAAGCAAGGAAGAAATCAACTCTTTTACTGACACAATATTGTCCACCTTGTAGGCGTTGTTGCCGGCGAAGGCAAAACCGTGTTTCAGGTTTCCCTTCTTGGCGTTGATCAAGGCGAAGGCAATGCAATAAGGGCTTTGTTTATAGTCGCACGTCGAAATGCAGTGATGGGGGCACTTGAAAGGCTTCTTCTTCCCGCTTTTCACGGCATCGAGGAACTCATTGCGGATGGCCCTTCCTGGCAGTCCCACCGGACTCTGGATAACCACTAGGTCATCCTCTTTGGCATCGATGTACGACTGCTTGAAACGCATATCCGCGTCGCACTCGTGGGTGGCAACGAAGCGGGTCGCCATTTGCACCCCCGCCACTCCGAGCTTCAGGAACCTGCAAACATCCGCTCCAGTGTATATCCCTCCCGCGGCGATGATCGGGATATCCGCCTTCCGCTCCCAAGCGAACGACTTCACCGCCTCCAGAACTTCAGGGACGAGCTTATCCAGGGCGAAGTCGGGATTGTCCAGTTGGTTGGGAGAAAAACCGAGATGCCCTCCCGCCATGGGTCCTTCCACCACGAAGGCATCCGGCAGACGCTCAAACCTCGACAGCCACTTTTTGCAAATCAGCTTGGCGGCTCTCCCGGAGGAGACTATGGGAACCAACTTGGTATTGATTCCATCCTTGAGATATTTCGGCAAGTCGAGGGGCAGCCCGGCACCGGAGAAGATAACGTCGATCCCCTCCTCGATGGACGCCTTGACCATATCGGCAAAGTTGGTGAGCGCAACCATCACGTTGACGCCCAGGATGCCATTGGTCTTTTTCCTGGCCTTGCGGATTTCCTCTTTGAGTGCCCGTATATTGGCGTTCCTGTAGTCCGAATAGAAGTCTGGCTCGTTCATTCCGATTATGGCGGTGGCGATGACGCCGATCGCTCCTTCATTGGCAACGGCCGAGGCAAGTCCGGAAAGGGAAATGCCTACTCCCATTCCACCCTGAATAATTGGGAGTTTTGCGATCAAATCGCCGATTTTCAGTGCCGGCATTTTTATTTCCATTGAACTCCTCCTCTTTTTCAATTATATATATTGCCAGAAAAAAATAAGTCCACATCGGACTTAGTGTTTTTTTAAAAAGAACTACTCGCAGTTTAGCACAAAGTTATTGAAAAAAGTAATTTTGTCCTCCCGCCAACACTGCTTTTCTTACTTTCTTAAAATACGCTATAATATAGCCAGTTTATGGATAATATTAAAACACTTTTTAAGAAAACAAAAAATCAACCAATTGATATATGGCTTTTCTTTTTATTTTTGTTGAGTTTTTCCTTAAGCGTAAGGAAAGTAGTCGACTATTTTCCTGTCGAAAGAACTGATCAAAGAACTTTTAATGAGTATGCCGGCATATACGTTTATATGTCCGATATATTCTTGACACTAGCCATAGTTTGTTGGATAGTATCTATACTATATAATAACTATATAAAACAGTCAAGTGTCAAGCTGTGGATAACTCTTCTTGTCCACAGAATACTCCTATATTTTAAAAATATTGTTCCACCTGCCCGCTATGCTTCGAAATTTCACGCCGATAGTATTATCAGCAAAACCGTAAAACCTGACAAAGAAGGTACTCTGTCCCAATTGCATAGCGAAGCAGGCGGGCGTGGAACAATCAAAAATAACGAGGCAGACGTGGAACGATTTTCTTTACAGGCTAGCATATTGTTTATTATTCCTTTGCTTTTAGTCATTTGGTCATTCATTTCGACTTTTTGGGCAAAAAATGAAACCGTTGCTTTATTTCGATCAATTAAACTGCTTGAGTTTTACCTACTATATGTTTACGTCGCCTTGCGATTAATTCCATTGTTCCATGCGGAACATAAATCAGCAACAATACTTACGAAAAACCAATCACACTACACCCCTCACGAAAATAGCTTCGACAAAGTATCTATGATTGTTCCACGTGGAACAATCATAGGTGTCAAAGTGTTTGATGTATTTATATGGTTAATAATATTTATAGGCGTATTTCAGTCAATTATCGCCATTTGGCAGTTCATAATCCAACACTCTGTCGGATTATTTTGGCTAAAGGAAAGCCTAATTTCGCCGGATGTTCCAGGAGTAGCTAAAATAGTTCTCAATAGTCATAAAATAATCCGGGCATACGGACTGTTTCCACATCCAAATATACTGGGCGGATTCTTACTGTTCTCAATAATTCTAACATTACTATACAAAAAATGTTCCACGTGGAACAATGCTAATGGTATTTCAACTGTTCTACATCAGTCTGCCGATAAAGCAAGCCAAACGATTGAAATAACCACCTGGACATCTCAAACCATTCGCTTTTTAACGAAAAAGTTAAGTTTGAGAAAAGTATGGCTTATCCAAGCCTCCCTGTTTATTCAGGCTTTGGCCTTATTTCTGACATTTTCCAAATCAGCCATAATCGGGATTATAATTGCTTTGGTATATATTAATGTTCCACCTGCCCGCTATGCTTCGAAATTTCACGCCAATAGTAGTATTGATAAAACCGTAGAGTCTAATACAGAAGGTACTATGTCCCAATTGCATAGCGAAGCAGGCGGGCGTGGAACATATGATAAAAAATGGATATACAAAATGTTCCACGTGGAACAATGGCATGTGTTTTCCTTGGGTAGTAGAAAAGTAAGCAATACAAACAAGGCCAATAAAAATTCTCGTAATGGTAATTCCGTTGTTCCACGTGGAACAATGGGCAACAACCCACTGAAAGCCCAAAGTCACTCACTTTTCGGCAGAAAAGTCATTTTAATTCTGGTAATCCTTATTCTAAGCCTTTATTTGGCAAAGCCCGATTTAAGCGCTCTTTTTACCAAAAGCCTCAAAGAAAGGCTCTTTTATCTGAACGTTGCTTATGAGACAATTTTAGATAATCCGATCATTGGAGTGGGAGCGGGACAGTTCGTGTTGAACATTCCGCAGTATGCCAACCAAACTGTGGAACAATGGCAATTCCAACCCGTCCATAACATATTCCTACTAATTTGGTCGGAATTAGGTTTGGTCGGAGTGGGCGTATTTTTATGGTTTTTATGGGCTATTTGGAGAAAATCTATATTAAGCAATGATAGTCTAAACTTGTCAACTGCATTAATTCTGCGCTATTTCAAAGCAATTTTCCTCGGCTTTCTCTTTATTATGCTTTTCGATCACTATTTATGGGACATCCAACAGGGAAGCCTGCTATTATGGACAACCCTCGGACTAATTGCCAGCATAGATAAAAGTTCACAAAGCTACCTAAATACAGAGAACCGACGGGGTTTATAGAAAAATAGGCAGAATAATAAAGTAGAGCCGAGGCAATGCCTCGGCTCTACGCGTTTATATAATGCGCGTCTGTGGATTATAATACCGTACTCGCCGATACTTTATCGCCTGGCTGCGGCCGCATAACCCTCACGCCTTGGGTGGCTCGGCCGAGAGCGGAAACGCTGGAAAGGGGAATGCGAATGATCTGGCCTTGTTCGGAAGTAAGAATTAAATCGGCTTCCAGCGCGTCAAGGTTCACAACATTGGCACCGATAAGTTTGCCGGTTTTAGCCGTCACACTGGCGGTTTTAATTCCCGATCCGCCGCGCTTTTGAATTTTATATGATTTCAGATCCGATCTTTTGCCATAACCGTTTTCAGTAATAATCATCAGCTGATTGCCTTTTTGCCCTTTGAACGTTACGTCCATCCCGACAACTTTGTCATCTGATTTCAATTTCATGCCCCGCACGCCGGTAGCTGACCTGCCCATCGGACGAACATCCGATTCTTTGAAGCGAATGGCTTGGCCACCCCGGGTAGCGATAACTATTTCGTCCGATCCAGTGGTAGCGTCCACCCAGCGAAGCGCGTCGCCTTTTTCCAGCTTTATGGCCAAAAGTCCGCTGCGGCGAACATTGTCGAATTCGTCCAGGGTTGTTTTTTTGACCGTGCCGTTTTCCGTCGCCATAAAAAGATACTTGTAATTATCATCCTTGTTAAACGCCACCACCGCTGTTACTGACTCTTCCTGCGAAAGAGACAGGAAATTGACAATCGACTGACCCTTGGCAATCCGGGTCGATTCGGGAATTTCGTACGCCTTGGTCTGAAAAACTTTTCCCGTATTGGTAAAGAAAAGCAAGTTATCGTGCGCCATAACGCCCAAGAGTTTGGTAATTTCGTCGCCCTCCTTGGTAGTCGCCCCAATCACGCCTTTTCCTCCACGTTTTTGAACTTTGTAAACAGTCGGATTCATCCGTTTGATATAGCCTTCTTTGGAAATAGTGATAATGGCTTCTTCGTTTGGCACAAGATCTTCCTGTTTAAATTCTCCCACCGCGCCTTTTATAATCCGGGTTTTTCTTTCGTCGCCGTATTTTTCTTTAACACGCGCCAATTCATCCTTCACGATACCCAGAATTTTTTTCTCGCTTTTCAAGATTGCTTCCAGTTCGGTGATAAGTTTCAGTTTTTCCGCCAGCTCGTCTTCAATCTTCTTTCTTTCCAACCCGGCCAGAGTTTGCAAACGCATTTCCAAAATAGCCGTAGCTTGTTTTTCTGAAAGCTTGAATTTCTTTATCAAATTCCTGTGCGCTTCCTCTTTGGTGGGGGATTTCTTGATCGTTTCAATAACCGCGTCAATATTGTCCAACGCGATTTTCAAGCCTTCCAAAATATGGGCTCGGTCGCGGGCTTTTTCCAAATCAAATTTGGTCCTTCGAGCAATGACGATTTTCCGATGCGCCACATATTCTTCCAAAATATCTTTCAGATTTAGGACTTTCGGTTCAATTCCGCCGACAAGCGCCAGCATATTGACGCCGAAATTCTTTTGGAGATCGGTATAAGAATAAAGCTTATTGAGAACTTTCTGGGGATAGGCGTCTTTTTTGAGATCAATTACCACTCGCACCCCGTCTTTGCTGGATTCGTCGCGAATGTCTCTGATACCGACTATCTTTCCCTCGCGCACCAAATCAGCCATTTTTTCAATAAGCGTGGCTTTGTTGGTGGCATAAGTCATTTCGGTCACGATTATTTGGAACGCTCCGGCTTTGGTTTCGGTAATTTCGACTTTAGCCCGGGTAAGGATTTTTCCCCGTCCGGTGCGATACGCTTCTAAAATGTCTTTTTTGTTGTAAATTATGCCGCCGGTCGGAAAATCAGGCCCTTTCACGAATTCCCCCAGATCGTCCACCGACGCTTCTGGGTTTTCGATCAGATGGCTTATGCCGTCGATAAGCTCCGTAAGGTTATGCGGAGGAATATTAGTCGCCATTCCCACGGCGATTCCCATCGAACCGTTGAGGAGAAGCTGAGGAAGGCCGGCCGGCAACACGGTCGGTTCCTTGTGCTGGCCGTCAAAATTGGGTACAAAGTCCACCGTATCTTTTTCAATATCAAAAAGCATTTCCTCGGCAATGGCGGAAAGCTTGGCTTCGGTGTATCGATAAGCCGCTGGAGAATCGCCGTCCATTGAGCCAAAGTTTCCCTGACCGCGAACAAGCGGGTAGCGCAAAGAAAAATCCTGAGCCATGCGTACCATCGAATCATACACTGCCACGTCGCCGTGCGGATGATATTTCCCCAACACTTCTCCCACTACTGTGGCCGATTTTCGAAATTTGGCGTTAGCGCGCAGTCCCGTGTTCCACATGGAATATAAAATCCTGCGATGGACCGGCTTCAAGCCGTCTCGCACGTCCGGCAAAGCTCGCGCCACAATCACGCTCATCGCGTAATCCAGATAGGATTGGGAAATTTCCTCAGTTATCTCGCGAGGAGTGACATTATTTGGTTGAATATTCTCTTGTGGTTTGGTGTTTTTATGCATAATCAAAAAATTACAAATTCAAAATTACAAATCACAAATAAATTCAAAAATCAAAACTCCAAAAATCAAAACTGTTTTTCTGCGTTTTGAATTTTGAAAATTGTAATTTATTTGGAATTTGTAATTTTGGATTTTGAATTTATATCCAACTATTCAGGCATAAATCCTTCTCCTCCAATATTATTCTGTACATCGTCTAGATTTTTTTGGTTCTTAATCCCCTCCAACGCTCCTTTCATTTGCCCGGTTGTGTCTTGCAGGGATTTCTTTTGGGTTCCGAAATCTTCAAAAAGCTTTTTCTGGTCTTCGCTGATAAGCGGCTCGCGGTTAGCGTCTCTTTGAGCGGCTAGCGACAAAAACCAAACAGCCACTACCAAGGCCGTGAAAAAGATGGCGTATCCGCAAGCATACCGCATCCGGACGTGTTCTGGTTTTCGGCGAATTTGTTCAATTTTATTCTGAATACTCATTCATTTACGAACTACGAAATAAGCGAATTACGAAATGCTCACAGCGACCCAGCAATCATAAGTCTTTTTTTCGTAGTTAGCTTATTTCGTAGTTCGTAAATTATTCAACGGACATCAGTATTGTTTCCATGCTCTTTTCTTCTATATCTTTCTTTTTCAAACTTATTCTATTCACCTTTTGAGAAGGGCAGTTGCCCATTTCCGAGCAGAACTTCTTTTCATCGGACACGTCCACCGTGGAACCGTTGATTTTGTAGTGCATCGGGATAACCACATTCGGCTCGATTTTCCGGACAAGATCGCAAGCCTTTTCGCCGTCGATAGTGTATTTCCCGCCGATCGGCACCATCAATATATCCACTCCGTTTATCGCTTCCAACTGCTTTTCACTGAGATCATGCCCCAAATCTCCCAGATGGCAAAGGCGCATTTCCTCCGATTCCAAAACAAAAATGGTGTTTTGTCCGCGCTCTGCGCCCTCTTTGGCATCGTGAAACGAGCTTATCCCCATGATATTCACTCCTCTCACGGAATATTCGCCGGGAATGTCCACCACATTCGGCTCGCCCTTCAGCGCCTCTACATTATTATGGTCGGGATGGTCATGCGTAACTAAAACCAAGTTAGCATTGCCTTGCGGCGGTCTGAGTCCCACGGATTTGTCAAACGGATCGATAAAAATCACCACATCCTCTTGCCCGCGGCCGGCGGGTTTGGTGGTTATCTTGAAGCAGGAATGGCCGTAATATTGGATTTGCATAGTTTACGAACTACCTGCCCGAAATGCTTCGATACTAAATCAGATTAATAATTTCTGACGGTTTAGTTTAAGTTGTCCAAGAAGTACTTAATAACAACTTGGCATTTCGAAGCAGGCGGGCGAAATTAACGAAATACGAAATTTTACTTATTCATTCTAACACGATAAAATCAGTTCATCAAGGTTGACGACAGGCTACTTTTACTGTACCTTAAGCATACAAAAAATAAGGAGGCTCGAGGATAAACTTTTCTTCGGGATTTTTAATAATTGAGTTCATTGACAAACTACTACGTAATCCGAAGAAGTTTTCGGTTTTGAGATATGGGGGAAATAAAAGTTACTATCTTCAGAAATATGAACTCGAAGAGGAGAAAAGATCATGGCAGAAATTATTGGTTTTAGACAGAAACTGATTAATCGTCAACGGAAAGTCGGATCACTTGTTTGCATGGGTCTCGACCCGATCATGGAGAAGTGCCCCGACATTATCCGGAAATCGTATCCGAGCGACTGGCGGCGATGTGCCAGATGGATGACCGAAGAAATCGATGCATCCGCTCCATATATCTTGCATTTCAAGCCACAAGTCGCCCATTACGAGGCAATTGAAGATGGGCGTCGGGCTCTTCAGACAATCGTCGACCACATCCACAAGTTTCACCCGGGCATCCCAGTCTTCCTCGATTGCAAAAGAGGGGACATCGACCGGACACAGCAACGTTACCGCATTGCACACTTGGAAATCGACGGTGTGGACGGCATGAATTTCAGTCCCTATATGGGATGGGAGTGCATGGAAAACTTGATCAGCAATACGACTCCCGGCAAAGCCATTGTCGGTCTTTGTTACACCAGCAACAAATCTGCACGTGAGGTTCAGGACGTCAAACTGACAGACGGAAGGCATTATTGGGAATTCATCGCCGACCGTATTATGAGTTGGGCAGAGAAATTTGGCGTCATGGCCGATGCAGGCCTCGTCATGGCAGCCGCCTACGAGCCTGAAAAGGGCTCCGGCAATATCTTTTCCTGGCACCTTTCCCGCTGTCGAGAAATCGTTAGGGATTACCTCTGGTTTCTCGTGCCTGGAATCGGAACACAGGAAGGATTCATTTTTCAGACAGTTCAGGCTGGTTATAGTGGTCCAGGAAGTATGTCAATCAACAACTCTTCCGGCATCAATTTCGCTTCCGCTGATTCTGACTTCGCTGAAGCATCTGCCAGAGTGGCCATGAAGATGCAAAAGAATATCAATGAGGCATTGGGAGCATAGACTATACAACCAAGTCCCGACGCAAGGTCGGGGCGGAAAGGAAGAACTTAATGCTTACACGAGATCAAGAAAAGGTAGCAGTTAGAATTTTCATGAGAGGAGCGTTCAAATTTGGAGCTTTTAAGCTGAAGCTCCATGAAAAGAACCCGGGTGCTCCGCTCTCGCCGTTCTTCATCCACCTGCGAAACAAAACCAACCCGAAGCCTGGCCCGCTGATTGAGAAAGACTACTTGCTAATCGCGAAGTGTCTTCTAGAAACCATTTCCCAGAGCGATTTCGTGTTTGATGCCATTGCTGGGATACCTCGAGCCGGAGATCCAATTGTCGATGCTATTCAGTGGATGCAGGAATATGATCCCAAATTTCAGCAAGGTGACTTCCGAATCATCCGCCTTGCCAAAGAAGAAAAGGACGGTCTTCGGAAAATCGTCCCACTTCCTGGTTTCGAGTATAGAAAAGACGAGCGCGTACTCCTCATCGACGATTTAGTAACAAAAGCAGACACCAAGTTGGAGGCCATTAGAGCCGTGGAATCACAAGGGGCGATCGTTGTCGGTGTGGTAGTTTTGGTAGACCGACAGCAAGGCGGCAAGAACGAGCTGGAAAAAGCCGGATACAAGTTGCTTGCCTCGCTCACTGTTCGTGACCTTTTCAATTTCTACTTCCAGACGGAAATGATCTCCGCCGAAAAGTACCAAGAGGCGATAAACTACGTTTCCAATAATTAGGAACAAGCTACTTATTCCAACCCCGCGAAAAACACACAAAAGAAGGTGAAAACCTGTGTGGATCGCGTGGTTGGTTTTTTTATTTTCGAAATATACTTCCTACTTTCTGCATAATACTTTATACTCATTATTATGGACATACTTGCGCACTCCCTTTGGGCCGGGGCGGCTGGAAAGGCCGTCAATATTAAGAAGAAAAAACCGCTAAAAGTCTGGGTTATGGCTTTTTTCGGCTTTTTCCCGGATCTTTTCGCCTTTGCACCGGCTTTCGCCTATATGTTCGCCTCGTATATTTTCCCGGGAATTCCGAAAATGTACCATCCAGGACCGAATAATATCGAACCAGCTACCAGAGATACTCTGCTGATAAGCAACTTGACGCACAATCTGTATAATTTAAGCCACAGTTTAATCATATTCTTTCTAATCTTTGGCCTTGTTTGGCTCATTTTCAAGCGACCGATTTGGGAACTGGGAGGTTGGCTTGTTCATATTTTAATGGATATTCCTTCCCACTCCTATGATTTCTATCCCACGCCATTTCTCTGGCCGGTTTCTAATTTTATGATAAACGGAACCCACTGGGGAACGCCTTGGTTTATAATTGTTAACTATTCTCTTCTTATTGCTGTATATTTTATTTTTTGGATCATAAAAAGAAAGTCTTTAAGTCATAAGCCATAATTTTTTCGTAGTTCGCTTATTTCGTAGTTCGTAAATGCAAAAGTTTGACAATATAACAATTTAACAATATACTCTAATCACGGTTAATTATTAAGAAAAATTGAATAGGGGATGGTTTAATCTCCTTTTATCCACCCCGTAAAGTTGCTTCGCAACCACGGGGCAAGCAGTAAGATGTGTGGATAACTTCTTAATAATTACCCTCCGCTGGGTATTTTTTAATTTTTAATAACTGTTTTACCATGAATGACATTCTAGACAATTTGGCCAAAGAAGTAGACAAGATATCTGAAGAAGACATCTCCTCAAAGCAAGAAACTCCTAAAGAAGCTCCATCCGAGCCAAAAAAAGAAACGGGAGATGCGCCCGTTTCGGCAATGGACGCCCTTTTGTCCCAAATCAGTTATCCGGAAGTCGGCGACAATATCGTGGGAAAAGTGATCGAAGTTTCCTCTTCGGAAATTTACGTTGATTTGGCACCTTTCGGAACCGGCATAGTCCTGGGAAAAGAAATCAAGGACGGTATGGGCGGCGGCAAGGTAAAAATCGGCGATGAAATTTCCGCGGCGGTGATGGAAACGGAAAACGAAGACGGCTTCATCGAACTTTCCATCAGGGAAGCTTCGTATGAACGCGCCTGGGAAGACATTGAGGAGAAAAGAATCAAGAAAGAAAAAGTCGCTACCAAGATAATCAACGCCAATAAAGGCGGACTTTTGGTGGAAATCAACGGCATTTCCGGATTTTTGCCGGTTTCCCAGCTGTCCAGCGCCAATTATCCCCGCGTGGAAGACGGAGACCGCAACAAGATTCTCAATTTGCTCAAAAAACTGGTCGGCAAAGAGCTGGAAGTGCGTATTTTGGACGCGGACAGAGAAGCAGAGAAGCTGATTGTCAGTGAAAAAGCCGCCCAAAGCGAAAAAGACAAAAAAATAATTTCCAATCTTCATCTTGGCGACGTCATTTCCGGGGAAATAAGCGGCGTGGTTGATTTCGGCGCTTTCGTCAAGTTTTCTCCCGCCGGCGCGGATGATTCTGCCGGAGAAAAGCTGGAAGGCTTGGCGCATATATCGGAACTGGCCTGGCAGCTTATCGAAGACCCCAGGACTATCGTGAAAGTGGGGGACAAGGTAGAAGCGAAAATCATCGGCATCGACAATGACAAGATTTCCCTTTCCCTTCGCGCTCTGCAAAAAGATCCTTGGAGCGAGATTGAAGAAAAATACAAGGCCGGCGACATCGTGGAAGGAACGGTGAACAAGATCAATCATTTCGGCGCTTTTGTTTACCTAGACAAAGACATCCACGGCTTGGCGCACATTTCCGAAATGTCGGAAGCTTACCCGGGGAAAACCCTGGGAGAACTCATCAAATTGGGCGAGTCTTACTCTTGGAAAATACTTTCCATTGAACCCAAGTCCCACCGCATGGGATTAGTTTTGGCTGACAAGAAAAAAGAAGGAGGAAGTGAGAAGAAAGAAGGAAAGAAAAAAGACGAAGAGGTTGTGGAAAAGAAAGAAGTAAAAAACAAGAAAAAAGAAAAAGTAGAAAAGAAAGAAACCGAGAAAGAACCGGAGGAGAAAAAGAAAAAGACTTCCAAGAAGAAAGAATAAAAAAAATCGTTGCATACTGCCACTTTTAAACGTTACCCATTATTCATATGGCTAATATCTTTATTATTTCCGGCCCGTCGGGAGTCGGAGAAGATTCCGTGATTGAGGGTCTTCGGAAATACTTTGAAATTGAAAGGGTCAAAACAACCACAACCCGTTCAATGCGGCCAGGAGAATCAGACGGGAATCCCTACTACTTCATATCCAAAGACGAATTCCGAAAAAATATACAGGGGGAAAAAATGGCAGAGTACGCCGAAGAATACAACAGTAATCTTTACGGCGTAACCGTTTCAGAACTTGATCGAGTTGCAAGCTCTCGCAGGATTGGCATCTGGAAAATTGAATACAAAGGAGTGATCACCGCCAAAAAAAAATTTCCAGAAATAAAATCCATATACATCGCGGCGCCATCTTTGGATATTCTTAAAAAAAGAATATTAAAAAGAGACCCCGGCGTAAGTGAAAAATATCTAGCTGAAAGGATGGAATATACGAAAGAATGGATGAAGCATGAGAACATTTATGATTATAAAGTTGTCAATGAAGAAGGAAAGCTAGACGAAACGATAAAAAAGGTGGCGGAAATTATAAAAAGTAATTTAAATGCAGAGAAACTTGATTAAAAAAGTTCAAAATACTATCTTCCAATATAGCTTGTTAAAAAGAGACGATAAGATCATAGTTGCGGTTTCCGGCGGGCCGGATTCGACCGCGATGCTGGATATCTTTTCCAAGCTGAAAAAAAAATATGATCTTGATTTGATTGTCGCGCATGTGAATTATAATCTCCGCGGAAACGACAGCAAAAAAGACGAGGCGTTTGCGAGAAAACTGGCGGAGAAATATAATTTGGAAATTTTCGTTTTGCGTCCGGTAGAGACGCAAAATTTTGCGTCTCTACCACAGCGCAAAAAACACCCTTCCGAAAATACGTTGCGCGACATTCGTTACGCTTTTTTTGAAAAGATAAGATTGGAAAATAAATTTGACCATATCGCCGTCGCGCACAACGCCGACGACCAAGTGGAAACGTTTTTGTCGCGCGTCATCCGGGGAGCGGGACTTCTCGGCCTTTCCGCGATGCGGCATAAAAATAACAGCATTATCCGACCACTTCTTGATGTTCCGCGCTGCGAAATTCTAAAGTATCTGAAAGAAAACAAACTCACTTACCGCGTCGACAAAACTAATTTGGAATCGGAATTTTTGCGCAATAAAATCCGCAACAAACTTCTGCCGTATCTGGAAAAAAATTTCAACCCGGCCATCCGCCAAACTATTTTTGACGCCACCGTTTCCATTTCAGAAGATTATTCCTTGGTTTCAAATTTGATCGAAAAAAAATACAAGAAGCTGAACGAGCTCGACGTAAAAAATATAGAAAAACTGCATCCGGCCGTCCAAAAAGGCATCGTCAGAAAAATGCTGAAAGAAAAAAAAGGCAACCTTCAAAACATTGGCGCGGCCAACATCGAAGAAATTCTAAAAATCATAAAAAGCACGAAAAACAAAGCCCAAACTGTAGTATTTAAAGGATTGAAAATTACCCGCAAAGGTGATAAAATCAAAATAGAATAGCTTTTGTAAATTCAACTCATAACTCATTCTTTGCTTAATAATGAATTCGTATTTCGTACATTCGTACAAATTCGCCCGCCTGCTTCGAAATGTTAAGCGGCTATTAAGTACCCAACCCTGTCAGATTATATTTTTAAAAAAACCTATTACCAGCTCAATTAGTATCGAAGCATTTCGGGCAGGTAATTCGTAGAGATTATACATGAATAGTCTAATAAAAAACATCGGTATCGTTCTCTTGGTTTTTTTGTTCCTTTCGGGAATATTCGTCCTTTACGGAGCTCCCCAGCAAAAACCCCAGAGCGTCACGCTTTCCGAACTGGTGACCCAAATCAACGAAAGCCGAGTCAAAAAAATAACCATCAGCAACGACGATTTGTCCATCGAGCTCAATGAAGGAAAGGTGGAAAAATCTATCAAAGAACGCGAATCGGGACTAACTGAATCGCTCAAAAACTACGGAGTGGACAGCGAAAAACTCCGCGAGGTGGATATCGCCATTAAAGAAGAATCCTCGATGGGAATATTTCTAGGAAGCGTCCTGCCGTTCCTCTTGCCATTTGTCCTCATCGCCGCTTTTATCTGGTTTATGCTTAAACAAGCGCAAAGAGGCAACAGCCAAGCCCTTTCTTTCGGGATGTCCAAAGCTCGCATGCTTGACCCGAAAAACAAACAACAGCGGATTACATTCAAAGACGTAGCTGGAGCCAAAGAAGCCAAGGAGGAACTCTATGAAATCGTGGAATTTTTGAAAAATCCCAAGAAATTTTTGGGACTAGGTGCGAAAATACCCAAAGGCGTTTTGCTTCTAGGACAGCCTGGAACAGGGAAAACTCTCATTTCCAAAGCCGTGGCCGGCGAAGCCAATGTGCCATTTTTTAATATTTCCGGCTCGGAATTTGTGGAAATGTTTGTCGGAGTAGGCGCATCTCGAGTACGCGACCTTTTCAAGCAAGCCAAAAAAAACGCTCCCTCAATTATATTCATTGACGAAATTGACGCTGTCGGGCGCCATCGCGGAGCCGGATTGGGAGGGGGACACGATGAGCGCGAACAAACTCTAAACCAGATTTTGGTGGAAATGGATGGATTTGATACCAACACTAATGTCATTATTATCGCCGCTACCAACCGCCCTGACGTTCTCGACCCGGCGCTTCTTCGCCCCGGACGCTTTGACCGCCGGGTGGTAATGGACTTGCCTGATATCGAAGAGCGCATCTCTATCCTAAAAATCCACGCCAAAAACAAACCCCTATCTAAAGAAACTAACCTAAGAGTGATCGCCCAAAGAACGCCGGGATTTTCCGGCGCTGATTTATCCAATCTTCTCAATGAAGCGGCCATTCTCGCCGCCCGGCGCAACAAAAAAATTATCGACATGTCGGAACTGACTGAATCCATTGAAAAAGTAATTTTGGGTCCAGAACGCAAGAGCAAACGAATCGATGAAGATGAAAAGAAAATAATTGCTTACCATGAAGCCGGACACGCCCTCATCGGAGCCACTCTTGAAAATGCCGACCCTATCCAGAAAGTTTCCATTATCTCGCGGGGGCACGCCGGAGGATATACTTTGAGCGCTCCGCAAAAAGACAAACGATTGCTTTCTAAAAACTATTTTATCGACGAGCTATCGGTGCTTTTAGGGGGATACGTCAGCGAGAAAATGATTTTCGGCGACGTGACCACTGGGGCATCCAACGATTTGGAGAGAGCAACTAACATTGCCAGAAATCTGGTGACTCGCTACGGAATGAGCAACCTTGGACCGCGAACTTTCGGACACAAAGAAGAAATGATCTTTCTAGGCAAAGAACTCCACGAAGAAAAAAACTATTCTGAAAAAACTTCCGAGGATATCGACAAGGAAATTTTCCAATTCATCGGCGATGCCTACAAAGTGGCTGAGAAAATTCTTATCGAAAAGAAACCTGTTTTGGAAAAAATTACAGCAGTCCTTCTGGAAAAAGAAACTATCGAGCAGGAAGAATTCAATAAACTAGCGGGAATAAAAAAGGAAAAGGAAGAAGATGATAAGGAATTAAAAAATATTCCTCTGCCGGAAAATTTAGCCTAAAATCTAGTTTTCTGGTTAAACTGGTTAGCTGGTTAGTTATAACAGCTAAGTCCGCTTCAGTTAAAAACGCTTATGCGTAAAGTAAATTACATCGGCGCAGTAAAAGATGCCTGGAATATAACCTGGCGCAACCGCTATCTTTGGTGGCTGGGCTTTCTGGCGTCTCTTTGCGGTTTTGGCGGAATGAATTATATCTCTAATAACGGCCAGCTGGAAAATAACGAATTTGAAAAACAAGCGTTGGATTTCATTTCCCAAAGTTACCAGTGGTTTTTATGGTTGGGCATATTCCTCGTTTTGATATTCATCCTGCTATTGGTCGCGTCCACCATCGGTCGAGCGGGACTCATCGCCTCAATCAACTCGGAAATAAAGGGAGAAAAGAAAACTTTCAAGGAGGGTTGGCGGGAGGGTAAAAAGTATTTTTGGAAGTTTTTGCTTTTGGGTTTTTTTCTGATATTATCCATTTTGGCAATAATCATTATTTTAGCCACTCCAATCGCCGTCCTTTTCGCCAGCCACGCTTATTTCACCGGCGCGTTTCTTTCGATGTTTGCCGTCCTTATCATAATTCCAATCATTTTTCTTCTGGTGTTTCTCAAAATATACGGGCAAATTTACATAGCCGTGGGAAAACTTTCCGTCCGCGCGGCTGTGGAAAACGCCTGCCGCCTTTTCCAAAAAAATCTCTGGGAAAGCGTTGTGATGAGTTTGTTCTTTATCCCGCTGGGAATCGTCTGGTTTTTCTCCGTCATCACGCTCCTCATTCCATTCTTAATTGTTTTCGGCGCTTCGGCTTTCGTTATCTATTTATTGGCCGGAAAAATCGGCGCCATTGCCATCGCTTCCATCGGGTTTATACTGTTTTTAGCCGGCGTCCTTTTCCTGCGTTCAGTCTATGAAACTTTCGCCCAATCTATCTGGATTTTCTTCTTCCGCGAGATCGCTTCTCCAAAAGAAGAAGAAAAAGTAACTGAACCTGAAACCGAAAAAGAAACATCCCCGCTCGCCGCGCCAACTCCCGCCGCACCGATCAAGACAGCAGGAATAGAAAAATAGTTACCGTGAAAAATTAAATCCGCTCCTTTTGAGCGGTTTTATTGACTCGAGAGATGTTTTGAAATAGTATGGATATTAGCAGGGGTCTGTAGCTCAGCTCGTCCCCCCACCAATTGGGTGTTTAGCTCAGCTGGTTAGAGCGCCACATTGACATTGTGGAGGTCACTGGTTCGAGTCCAGTAATACCCACCCAATTGGTGGGGGGATAAATCAGAGCGCTACATTGACATTGTAGAGGTTTCAGAGGTTCGAGTCCTCTCACGCCCACAGGAAGTTTTTTAAAAAAATGATTGGGACCATAGCTCAGCGGTAGAGCAGGCGGCTCAAAAAATATTTAGGGCTGTTTGAGAAGTAATTTTCAAGCGAATATCTGTCAAACTCGGGGAAACCTAAGGCGCCAAAAGCGCTACGGCAATCCCGAGCCAAGCCCCGACGCGTGTCGTGGAAGGTGTAGAGACTAGACGGCAGACATCCCGATATCATCGGGATGAAGGGATAGTCCAGCTCCCAAACTCGAGAGGGGTTGCGAAAGCAATAGTGAGAAGCATAACCGCTTGGTCGCTGGTTCGAATCCAGCTGGTCCCACAGATAAAAAACTCGACTTTTTAAAAAGCCGAGTTTTTTAAATTTATTTTTTTCTTCTCCTTCCGTGAAACGCTTGATGGACTTCTTTGAGCTGCTTGTTGGTAACGTGGGTGTAAATTTGGGTGGTGGTGATGGAAGAATGGCCGAGCATAGCTTGCACCGAGCGGATGTCGGCGCCATTAATCAGTAAATCCGTAGCAAAAGAATGGCGAAGCGTGTGCGGATGGACATCTTTGACAATTCCGGCTTTGGCGGCGTAATATTTGACGATTCTCTGGACGGAGCGGGGGGTTAATCTTAAACCAGCGTTATTATCCGTAGGGGTTCGATTAATCGAACCCCTACTTTTATTTTCGAATTTTGCCAGTCCTTTAACATCTCTCACAAACAAAGCCGGATCAATATCCATCCGCTTATCCAGATACGTCTCCAGCGCTTTCTTGGCACTTTCTGAAATAAAAACCACCCGAATTTTGTCGCCTTTTCCTCGCACGGAGAGTTCCCCGGATCCCAAATTCAACTTATCCCGATTGATGCTGACGAGTTCCGATACTCGCATTCCGGCCGAAAAAAGCATCTCCAGCATCGCTCGGTCGCGAAGCGACTTAAAATCAATTCCAGACGCCGCCCCGATAATCCTTTCCACTTCTTCCGGTTCCAAAAATTCAATTTCGCGCGCCGGAGATTTCCCAATCTCGACCTTTTCCGCGATCAATGTCTTAATGTCCCGCTTTGCCAGATATTTAAGAAAGCTTCGAAGGGCTATAACGTAATAGCCCTGGGTAGCTTTTTTCAAGCCTTTTCCATTCTCATCTTTGTAGCGGCTCAGATGCAAGCGAAAGTTTCTTACCAATTCATCTGTAATTTCGGACGGCTTCGCTATTTTTGCCCAATCAAAAAACACCCGCAAATATCGACTATAATTTTCAATAGTCTTTTGCGAACGGTTCTTTTCTATTTCAAGATATTCCAGAAACTGAGTTTTTAGTCGCTCAATTCCACTTTTTTGTATCTTTTCTGTTTCATGTTTCATGTTTTATGCTTCATGATAATGTGCGACATTCCCATTATACAGTGGATAACTTGCTTTGACAAAAAACCTCCTCTTGTGTATACTAAGCGGCAGGTAAAAATTAGGGTTTTGGGCGGGCGGAATCAGCCGAAAAGCGTTTTTTTGGAGATTCCCAAGTCAAAACCAATGAAAGGTTTAACGCCATTAGTAAACTAGTTATTGCCATATCTCGAAGTTTATTGGGCCGTGAAAATCTATACAGCTTTGCTGAAAAAGTTCAGCTTACCCAGAAAAATATCGTCAGTTTCATAAAAGAGCGAAGGACCGTCAAAGTCCTTCACTTGCTGAGAAATTATTCCGCTTTGATTGTCGTAATTTCCAGCGCTCTTTTGGTTTCTGCCACAAACTTAGCCGCAGGGCGGGAGTCCAGTGGTTTTTTATTTGGCTATTTTGGCTCGGGAGACAACTACGAAAACCCGCTGAAAGACAAAATGTATCTAAAAACCAGCGCCAAATCAAGTCTGGCCCTGGCCCCCCTAGCTCAAGCTAACACTAATCCCGATCCGGAAATGAACAATACTGAAGAGGCTGAAGCTCCCATATTGCAAGGGCAAGCTTTGGTGGCCGGAACATGCCCCGTTAAAAAAGATCCTGAGGAAGAAGGGGGACTGATAATTTACGAAGTGAAAGACGGCGACACGGTAAGTGCCATCGCCGCTAACAATAATATCACTGTCAATACAATACTCTGGGCGAACGAGTTGGACAATGTCAATTCCATTATGCCTGGCGATAAAATATTCATCTTGCCCATTTCCGGCCTTTCCTACACGGTCAAAAAAGGAGACACTATCGACAGCATTGCCGATAAATATAAGGCTGAAAAAGACAAAATTATCGCGTTCAACGAACTTCCTGCCAACGGAGAGCTGAAAGAAAGCCAGGAAATAGTTATCCCGGGCGGGGAAAAAGAAATTCCCGTAACTCAAAACACTCCTTCACAAAGCGGAAGTTTGGGAATCGCCCAGCGCCCTTACGAATCATTTGAATCAACCGGCAAATCCACCCTGTCCGGACGAGCCGGCGCCGGACACAGTTTCCCTTACGGGTACTGTACTTGGTACGTGGCGCAAAGGAAATATGTTCCTTGGGGAGGAAACGCCGGAACCTGGCTATATCACGCCAAAGCGGCCGGATACGCCACTGGAAAAACTCCGCGAGTCGGATCCATTATGGTCTCCTCCGAATCTTGGTGGGGACACGTCGGCATCGTAGAAAAAGTCAGCGGCGGAAGCATCACTATTTCCGAGATGAACTACAAAGGCTGGGCCAAAAAATCCACCCGCACCCTCAGCGCCTCCAGCCGGGTGATTAAGGGATTCATTTACTAAATTCAACACTTCTGAATATTTAAAAAGCTTCGGTTTATACCGGAGCTTTTTGCTTTATGAGAACCATATCAAATTTCTAATTCACCTAATTTCTAATTCACCTAATAAAATTCAAAATTCATCAATACCTAATACAAAAAGTTATTTAGATTTTAACATTTTATTTTGCTATTTTGACTTTTATTAGGTGAATTAGGTAATTAGACAATTAGGTGAATTTTTAAACCCTCTTCAGCTTCGCGATACTCGCCGAAAGCTTCTTGAGACCAACTTTATTGAAAGCCACTGTCACAACATCTCCCTGCGACGCCACAATCATTCCCTCGCCAAAAGCTTCGTGACAAACGCGGTCACCATCTTTGAAATTGGTATTTGATATTTTGTATCCAGTGTCTAATGTTCCAAGTTTTGAATTTTGCTTGCCCGCCAAAGCGTTAGCGGCGGCGGGGTCATTGGAATTTTGATATTGTTTGGAATTTAGTGCTTGTGATTTGGAATTTGCGCTTTCGAAAAGGTGTTCGGGGACATCTTCAAGAAAGCGCGAGGGGGGATTGATTTGCGTCGATCCGTAAATATTTCTTTCCATCGTGAAAAGCAAATAAACTTTCTTTCTGGCCCGCGTAATTCCTACATACATTAGCCGCCGCTCTTCTTCCATTTGATTGGGATCAAGCATACTGCGCGAATGCGGCATAATCCCTTCTTCAAGACCCGCGATAAAAACATACTCGAATTCCAAGCCCTTGGCGCTGTGAAGTGTCATAAGATGCACCGCGTCGGACGCCTGATCGATTTTATCCGTGTCAGCTTGAAGCGCGATTTCTTCCAAAAACAAATTCAGGCCTTCCCCGCCTCGCGTCGACAAGCGATTGTCTTCGCGAGTCGAGGCGGGTTCAGCTTCGTATTCATCATATTTTTTGGCGACACTCAGAAGTTCCTGAACATTCTCATGACGCATCATTCCTTCGTCAGTTCCATCCAGCAGAAACTTTTCATACCCGGATTCAACATAAACTTTCTGGATTAGATCGGTCAGTTGCAACTTATTCTTCAACTCCGACATCCGTTTTATAAATTCACAAAACTTCGCGATTGGATCCAGTTTTGAATTTTGTATTTTGTATTTGGAATTTATTTGTAATTTGTAATTTGTAATTTGTAATTTCAAACCAAGTTCAATCGGACTTACATTTTCTTCTTTGGCGCCTTTCAGCCAATGTGCAAGAGTAACTCCCCCGATAGAACGCCTCGGTTCATTGATTATCCTCTCCAGCGAAACCTCGTCATTAAAATTATTGATCAGCCGCAAATACGCCACCATGTCTTTTATTTCTTTCCGCTGGTAAAACTTCACCCCGCCGATTATCCGATAGGGAACGGAATTTCTAAGCATCGCTTCTTCAATAATCCGCGACTGAGCGTTAGTGCGATAGAGAACGACAAAGCTGTTTAGGTTAATATTCTCTTTGTTTCTTAATTCATCGATCTCTGAAATTATGAACTCCGCTTCGTCCCGCTCGTTGTCCGCTTCGTATGAAGTTATCAAATGCCCGCCTTTGTTTTCGGTCCAAATTTTTTTATCTTTCCGGTTGACGTTTTTGGAAATGACGCCGTAAGCCGCGTCCAAAATCGTTTGCGTCGAACGATAATTTTGCTCCAATTTCACCACCGTCGCATCCGGATAATCTTTTTCAAAATCCAGTATATTTTGAATATCCGCCCCCCGCCAAGAATACACTCCTTGCCAATCGTCTCCACACACCCAGATATTGCGATACTTTTGCGAAAGCATTTTCACCAAAGTATATTGCGCGTGATTAGTGTCCTGGTATTCGTCCACCATAATGTAGCGGAAAAAGTTTTGATATTTTTCCAAGATTTCCGGATAAGCTTTAAAGATTTTTACCGTCAGCATCAAGATATCGTCAAAGTCCAGCGCGTCCTGATCTTTCAATCTTTTTTGATAAGCGGTATAAATTTTTGCCACTACATCTTCCCAGTACCCACCCGCGCCTGCCGCAAATTTTTCCGCTTCAACGAGTTCGTTTTTAGCTTTGGAAATGGCGCCCAAGATCGCTTTCGGCTTGAACTGATCAATATTGATCTGCATCTCCTTCATCACTTTCTTCATCAGCGACTGCTGATCCTGATCATCGAAAATATTAAACGAGCTTTTATATCCAACCTTCTCAATCTCCCGCCTGAGAATTTTCACGCAAACCGAATGAAAAGTCCCAATCGTCGGCAACCGATTCGAATCTACGGATGTATGCGAATCTTCGAATCTACGAATGCCCCCATCTTGTGATTCGTGAATTCGTGAATTCGGATTCATTCGTTGATTCGCATCGGATAATAATTTCATAATCCTCTCTTTCATCTCGCTCGCCGCCTTATTGGTAAACGTCACCGCCAAAATCCGCCTTGGCGAAATCTTTTTCTCCAAAATCAAATACGCCACCCGATGCGTCAGCGCCCGCGTTTTCCCCGACCCCGCCCCGGCGATAACAAGTACCGGCCCTTCCGTCGTCTCCACCGCCTGGCGTTGGGGAGGATTAAGTTTTTTGAGAATTTCACTCATAACTAACCAATTATAGCACAAAAGAAAAAAAACCCCGATTAACGCTGTCATCGGGGTGGAACCGAGAGAAATCTTACACGAATTTATCCTCACTGAGCCATTTTATAGCCCGCTCAATGAGTTTTTTCTGCCTCTCTGAAACATCTTCCCATGTATCTTCTTTCGCTGAATTCCAATACTCAGAGCTTTCATCTTCAAATAAGTATCTACCTTCATATACCGTTTCAACCTCTATCTTTATCCTCATTTTTTCTTATCCTTTTTTAAAGAGTTTGCTTGCAAACGACCAAATGGTTAATTTTTGTCTACGCCAGTTACTTTCCCCATGTAATCAAACATTTTTTCCTCGAGTATTTTTTCCCAAGCATCAGCTTCTCTCTGCAAATGACATAGTGCCCATTTAATTTCTCGGGTAGCACTAAGACTTTTTAGGAAATCATTTCTTGAACTCAAGTCAGCTTCTGAGTTTAGTTCGGCCTCTATCGTGATAGTTCTTTCGCCATCCGAAATCTGAACCATAACTTTTCTTATACTCACATCGCTCTCCTTTTTAATGAGCTGTTTGTTATTTGCCATACCTTTCATTTCTCATCTTAACAACCCATTATATATCAAAATATACTTTTTGTCAATATTGATTGATGATAATAAATATGATATTATGAAGCCATAAATAAGCTAATATCATAAATTATGTCAAATAATATTGATAAAAACAAAAAAAGCGAAATTCTGACGGACTTAAAATCACTCGGCTTAAGCGAGAAAGAAATAGAAGTATATATCGCCCTTTTGGGCTTGGGGGAAGTGGGAAGCTCAAAAATAGTTAAAAAAACCGGCCTTCACGGCCAATTCGTCTACAATGCGCTTGGTAGTTTGGAAGAAAAAGGCTTAGTTGGACATATAATCAAGCGTGGGAGAAAAAAATTCAATGCTAAAAATCCTCGTGTTTTGGAAAGACTAGCCGAGCATCAAAAAAGAATCGCTCAAAGCGTGGCGGAAAAGCTTAATCAAATAATGGTTTTACCGGCCGAACAAGAATATGAGGTTTTTCAGGGCAAAGAATCCTATATCGCGCACGAATTCGAACTTCTGGAAAAAGCGGACGAGAATAGCGAGTTGCTAATTATCGGAGGATCGGGTGATGAATTTATCGCCCATATGAAAGATGAATTTAAGAGATACGAGAAAATAAGGAGAAACAAAAAAATTCGCATAAAGTACCTCGGAAGCGAAGACCAGTTGGAATATTTAAAAGATAACGCTAAAAGTAGGGATTTCTTTGAGTATAAAGTCCTGCCCGGGCTTTTTACTGGAATGGTCAACACTAATATTTGGCAAGGATTTATCGCATTCAATATTTTTGGAGAACCAGTCACAAGTTTTGTAGTTTTAAATCCAATTATCGCCAGCTCCTACAAGCAATTCTTTGAAACTTTATGGCGATTAGCAAAAAAATAGGGCTTTTGCCACAAGGGTTCCGGCGAGTTTGCGCAGTGCGCAGCTCGCCTTTTTTTATTTGAAAAAGAAGTTATCCACAGATAATCCTTGCGCAAAGCTGGACAAATCTTATTTAAAATGATACTATATCACTGTAATAATTTAATCCAACAAAATGGAGAAAACAAAAATTGCCTTATGGCAAGGAAATGAAATCAGAAGAACAATTTTTGACAATACTTGGTGGTTCGTTGTGGAAGATATAGTATTGGCACTCATTGATTCGAATGACCCTAAACAATACATACAAAGAATGAAACAACGAGACGAAGAATTAACCAAAGGATGGGTACAAATTGTACATACCCTTGATGTGCCAACTAAGGGCGGCAAACAAAAAATGAATTGCGCCAATGTTGAAGGCATTCTTCGTATAGTTCAATCTATCCCATCCTCCAAGGCCGAGCCATTTAAACGCTGGCTGGCGAAAGTGGGCTATGAAAGAGTGCAGGAAATTGAAAATCCAGAGCTAGCAGCTCAAAGAGCAAGAACACTTTATCGCGTCAAAGGTTATCCCGAAAGCTGGATAGAAAAAAGAATGCGTGGAATTGAAGTGCGAGAAACCCTGACCAATGAGTGGAAAAATCGCGGCGCTAAAGAGAATATCGAATTTGGAATTCTTACCAATGAAATTTTGAAAGGCGCTTTCGATATGACAGCGGGAGATTATAAAAAATTCAAAGGCCTAAAAAGAGAGAGCTTGCGCGATCATATGGACGACATCGAACTCGTCCTTACCATACTCGGCGAAGCGACCACCACCCGACTTCATCAAGGCAGAGATTCTCGGGGATTTCAACCACTTAAAAAGGATGCGAAAGACGGCGGAGATATCGCCGGCAGAACCAGAAAGGACATCGAGCAAAAGTTAGGCAAACCGGTAATTTCCAGAAAAAATTTCAAACATTTGAACAATAAGAATAAACTGAGAAGCGGCCGAAGTTTACAATAATCATTGTAAAGATCCTCAATAAAGAGCAAGCAATTTAAAATACGACGCAAGAGCGGACAGTCAAATCCCAAATCACTTCAAAAAAACTTTTTTGCGTGTCGTGGATTTTCTGGCTTTCAATAATAATCGCGATTTCTTCGTCATAGGACACCAGACCGACTTTATTATTCCCATAAATCACCATTTCAATTTCAACTTTGAACTTATCCGACAAAACCAACTTGCTTTGAAAAAAATGCTCTTTTTCGTTTTGGGCAACACCTCGAAGTTCCGGATTATCCTGAAAAAGAATTCTCGCCCAGATCTTTTTCTCTTTTCTTTTGGGAATGAAGTATTCCGTGAAGTAATTACCATAATTCCAAAATTTTTCATTGAACGTGCCTAACATTTCGTTGTCCGGATATTTCAAAACATCGCCAAAAACATCCTTGTAGGATTCTTTTCCTTCGAAATAACGAATTTTGGGCTTTTTGTCGATGAGATTGTTAAAAGCCAGAAGCTCCGGCAGAATTTTGTCGAGAGCTCTTTTCTTGTTTTCGAGCATTTCCGCGAGCTTTTTAGGGTTCTCGGCATAGCAAATAATGACGTTATTGCGATGATATTCACTCATTAAGCCTTTTTCTTTCAAGTTTTCCACCGCCAAATACGTCGTCGTCCTTTTTACGCCAGATTTCTTAGCCAGGCGATAGACGCTAGTTTCCCCCAATTCCAACGCCGCCATATATACTTTAGCCTCGTTTTCGCTTAATCCAGCATTTTTTAGTTCATCAATATGCATGATTTCGATACTTTAGAGTTACTGTCATCAATTATGACGACACTACGATTGTAACATATAATATAAAAAATGCAATGTTAAAGCCACTAATATTATACTTGCCATGTTCGTACTCTCTTGATTAGTCTCTCTGTATGGACTAATAGCCGAAATAATGTTATACTACGCAGTCAAGCTGGAGAAGGGCTTCAGTAAGACAAGAACCTTAAAAAATGGAGACGGAAAATGAAGAAGAAAAAAGCATCGATAGAAGAAATTATCGCCGTAATCAAGAAGATTAGGGACGACTACGAAATTGGAGAACGGGTCTGTGAAAAGGTGCTTGAAAAATATAAGAGTGGCGAGTTAACGTATTACTACGAAACTGAAGAAATGGACCTCTACTACCTTAGGATACAAATAGAAGCGAATATCGAAAAAACCTTACGGGATTCTTGGCTACCAAGCATATGTTACGGGCCACGTGCGGGGAATAGTGGCATCTTTGTTGAGTTATCGCCCCAGAATACTTTAAAACCATACTTTTGGAGAGTTAAACGACGAGGAAGATGAGAAGTTTTCAGAAGAAAGGAGGTGACAGTTCTTTTACCACAAGGGTTTTGGCGGGCATGTGCAAAGCATACACATCGCTCGCCTTTTTTATTATTCAAAAATTATGGTATAATAAGCAAATGCGAAAAGAAAAACAAAATTTAGAAGAAGTTGTTATTGATCCAGGAACAAGGGCCAAGTTTTTGGCAGGAATACTTGATAAGCAAACCAAATTGCTCCAACATTTAGATTCTCAAACAAATATCTTAATCGGCATCAGCTCGGCTATGTTTGCATTCATGACTGCCGGATTTCGTCTTAACAACTTGTCCTGGCCGCAAATCATCCTTGGATTCTTCTCGGCATTAACAGCTCTATTAGGTTTGTATGCGATACATCCTCCAAGATTCATGAGGAAAAAGGGTCAAAAAGAAAGCGTCATGTATAGCGGTAAGATATCTGATTTTTCTTCTCCTTCTATTTACAAGAAAGAGCTGGGAAACATTGTATCTGATCAAAATAAAATGCTCGAGCAATATTCGATAGAAATATACAACGTGGCTAAATATTATTATGACCCCAAACGCAAAATTTTCAAAATTGCCCGCAACATTCTTTTGATTGGGTTTTTTATAAGTATAATACTTTTTTTGGCGCCTCTATTTTCCTAAACATAAACAGCCAACAATCTTTTATATCCAGAAAATAACGAGTACAACTCGTTTTTTGTTTGCTCATAAGTCTTCTTTGACAAATCGCAATTTCTTGGATTCATACCTGAAACCTTTTGCCGGAGTATACCTTATTTGAAGATGGAACCCTTTCACTATTTCATCCAGCGCTTTGTTGGAACTTTTCCCATTATCCAAATCAGCAATCGCCCTTGACATATCATAGCCGAAAAAGGGATTCAGATCCCCCTCAATCAACTGTGTACTCTTGGTTTTTCTCAAAGTTATATACCCACATACCTCTCCCGTGTCAATATCTCTTTGGGCGATATGCATAGCATTTTGCCTTGAACCGAATTTTTGCGATAAAAAATGACCCAAGTCATCCCCACTGGGAGTGGCGACCAACATAGGTTCTTCTTCTCTGCCAACAAAAGAGTGCTCATGCAGAGTCGAATAATTTCCTGAATAATCCCTGGTTGCCAATTCAGTCTTTTCCATATCGACGTCGACGCTATCTCGGGATGATACTTTCGAAACGTCGACCATCTCCTTGCCAGGCACGCGCAAATAAGCATGCTCGACAGCAGGATCGGTTTTTTCAATAATTTCTTTCGGGCTGATTTTTTTAATCACTCCTTCATATTTTGATTCTTTCATACTCTTTTTTTAAAGTTAACCTTTTAAACGACGCTTCCTGTTTCTAATATTACCAAAATCAACCCGCAACATCAAGAACATGTACAAGTCCACCCACAATATGCAATTGACTGGACAAAAGTCCATTTGTAGTATATGGTTAATCCATAATAATCTTATCTAGCCGACACTGGTTTTGCCGACGGGGGATTCCCGCAACGAGTGTCTGGCCGAAAAAACTATGGCATTGAACGCCAAGCAGAAGCAAAAAGTCACCAAAGAAGTGGTGCGGCACGAAAAGGACACCGGTTCGCCGGAATACCAGATCGCGCTTTTTACCGAGCAAATTAAGAAACTCACCGCTCATCTCAAAAAAAACGCTAAAGATTTCCACTCCCGCCGCGGACTTTTGAAAATGGTTTCCAAAAGAAAAAAACTGATGGAATACCTGAAGAAAACTAATGAGAAAGCGTACAAAGCGGTTATTAAAAAATTAGGATTAAAAGGATAATGTCAATTTACAAAGAACAACGTGTCGGCGTGCTCGTCGACATTCAAAATCTCTACTACTCCGCCAAAGTCATCCATCAAAAAAAGGTTAACTTTGGAGCGGTTTTGAAAGCGGCGGTGGGCGATCGCAAACTTATACGCGCCATCGCTTACGGCATCAAAACGATGGAAGGATTGGAAGAAAAGTTTTTTGAAGCTTTGGAAAAACAGGGGTTTGAAGTCAAAACCAAAGACTTGCAAATTTTTCCCGGCGGAGCCAAAAAAGGCGACTGGGACGTGGGCATCGCCGTGGATGCTATCAAAATGTCCAAAAGCTTGGATGCCATCGTTCTGATTTCCGGCGATGGGGATTACATCCCGCTGGTGAAATACATCCAATCCACCACCGGCTGCCGCGTCGAAGGCGCCGCCTTCAAAGAATCCACTAGCGGAAAATTGGTCGAAGAACTGGATGACTTCATCAACATCAGCGAGAACAAGAAAAAATTTCTTATTTAATTTACGAACTACCTGCCCGAAATGCTTCGACGCTATCTGAGGTTAAATAATAACCTACGAGCTGAATTAGTTAATCAGTGTCGATAATAAGCAACCAGTTGGCATTTCGAAGCAGGCGGGCGAAATTAACAGCATACGAAAAATGCCCGAAAGGGCGTTTTTTATACCAAAAATTTGACAAAGCGCTTGAAATAAGCTATATTTTATCCACTAATCAAAGTAAATTTATAACTAAACAAGGGCTTTTTTGAGCGAAGGTAAGCTCAAAGATTAGAATCAGAAAACAAAGCCACAACCCAGAGCTTAAAGAATTAAGTTTTGAGTTGTAGTTTTGACTTCTTTTTCTAACTTCCGCCTATGGCGGAGAATTTACTTCTATCGCGCGAAAGGCCTTGCATAATTATGCAAGCAAAAAAATGGTCTCTCCAAATCGGAGGGAGAATTCTTGAGGTTGAAACCGGACTTTTAGCCGGACAAGCCAACGGAGCAGTGACTGCGCGCTATGGCGACACGGTCGTTTTAGCCACCGCGGTTATGAGCAAATCGGCTTCGAGAATAAGCGGCTATTTTCCACTGATGGTGGATTTTGAAGAGCGCTATTACGCTGCCGGAAAAATCAAAGGTTCCCGCTTTATCAAACGCGAAGGCCGGCCGTCAGACGACGCAGTTCTGGCCGGACGGGCGGTTGATCGAACTATCCGACCGCTTTTCAATTCCCGGATGAGAAATGACGTGCAAGTAATTTGCACCGTTTTGAGTTACGATGGAGAGAACGACCCAGATATCGTGGCTATCATCGCCGCCTCCACCGCCCTTTCCATTTCCAACATCCCTTGGAACGGACCAGTGGCAGCTGTTCGCGTGGGGCAAGTTGGAGAAGAATTGATTCTTAATCCGGTAAACGGAGAACTCGCTGAAGGAAAATTAGACCTAGTTCTTTCGGGAACCGAGAATAAGATAAATATGGTTGAATGCGCCGCCAAAGAAGTGCCGGAAGACGAAGTGCTCAAGGCTTTTAGCTTTGGACAAGAAGCCATAAACAAAATTGCTTTATTTATAAAAGAAATCCAAAAAGAAGTCGGGAAAGAAAAAATGACGCCAGCCTTGGTGCAAGGAACTCCGGAATTTGAAGCCAAGATAAAAGAAATTTTGATGACCGAAGGATTAGCCGAAGCGCTGTACGACAAAGATAAACAGGTTATTGAAGAAAAAACCAAAGCCATCGGTGAAAAAGTTAATGAATACATAACCTCTAATTTTTCTGAAGGGATTGATAAATTAAAAGAAATCGCCGAAATTGTCACAGAAGAGGTTTCCGACGAAATTGTGCATAAGAACGTTCTGGAAAAAGAACAGCGCCCAGACGGCCGGAAATTGGACGAGATCAGAAACATCGATTGTCAAGTCGGCATTTTGCCCCGAACGCACGGCACCGGACTTTTCACTCGCGGAGAAACCCAAGCCCTCACAGTAACCACGCTCGGCGCGCCTGGCGATCAACAAGTTATCGACACGATGGAAGTGGATATGAAAAAAAGATACATTCATCTGTATAACTTCCCTCCATATTCAGTCGGCGAAGTCCGCCCGATGCGAGGACCAGGAAGGCGCGAAGTGGGCCACGGAGCGCTAGCTGAAAAAGCGCTTGTTCCCGTACTTCCTGATAAAGACGAGTTTCCCTACACCATACTTCTAGTTTCAGAAGTGCTTTCTTCCAACGGATCATCCTCGATGGCTTCCACCTGCGGATCAACCTTGTCCTTGATGGACGCCGGCGTGCCAATCAAGCGTCCGGTCAGCGGAATCGCCATGGGGATAATCGTTGGTGATGATAAATTCAAAGTATTGACCGATATCCAGGGACTGGAAGATCATTACGGAGATATGGATTTCAAAGCGGCCGGAACGGAAAAAGGACTGACCGCACTGCAAATGGACGTCAAAGTCGACGGAGTAACTCTGGAAATGCTGGAAGCCGTTCTTAAACAGTCGCATAACAACCGAATGGATATTCTCGAAAAAATCGTTGCCGCCATCCCCGCGCCTCGAACTGAAATGAGCCAATACGCGCCTAGGATTGTCATCATGCACATCAATCCGGACAAGATTCGAAACGTCATCGGCACCGGCGGAAAAATTATCAACGAAATAATCGACGAAACCGGAGTGGAAATCGACATCGAAGACGACGGCTCAATATTCATCACCTCCACCGACAAAACTTCCGCCCAAAAAGCTCAGGAATGGATCGACAACCTCACTCATGAAGTAAAAGCTGGAGAAATATTCAACGCCAAGGTAACCCGCATCATGAACTTCGGAGCTTTCGCCGAAATCCTTCCTGGGCAAGAAGGACTGATTCATATTTCCGAAATTGCCGACCGCCGGATTGACCACGTGGAAGATGTCTTGAAAGTCGGAGATATAGTGCCGGTAAAAGTCAAAGAAATCGACCAGCAAGGCCGGATAAATCTATCCGCCCGAGCCGCGGCCAAAATATCCTAGTCGAAGCCTAGCCAATAATCAGAGTTTGTTGTAAAATAAAGGTGGATTGATTTCCATCTTTATTTTTATTTTTAAAAAGAACCCTCCAACAAAAAAATGTTTGAAAACAAAAACTTTTCTTTCGGCAAAAAAAGCTCGCCGGCCGCAATTCCAAGCTCAAGCGGAATAGACGCAAGCGCCCCCATCTATACTATGGAAAAAGATCTGGCAAGCCTGGAAACATCAACCGCAGATCTCCCGCAAAATAAAAAAATATCTTTCCAGGATCTATCCCGCGAAACAAAGCTAGACAAAAAAGAACCGACTTCCGCTCCGGAGAAAAACTACGTCCCAAGTCCTTTTTTAGCAGCTTCCGCGCCGGCGAGCGCTCCCGCGGAGAAGAAATTTGCCCCAACTTTACCCGGCAATAACCTCTCTAATAACATTCCCGTCAAAACCCCCGTCAAAAAAGAGGCTTACACCCAAAACATAACTGCGCATCCTTCGATAAAAATAACAAAAACAGCGTCCATTTGGGGAAAAACTATCCACATATCCGTGACTATTTTTATCATCCTTCTTCTGGCTTCAGGCGGCTATTATTATTTTCTCAATTATGGCGCGAATCTTTCCGGTTTTGAAAAAATAACAAACTTGCTTAAATCAGTTATGCCTGGAGAAAACCCTCCCGCCGCCGATAAAAATAATCCAATTGAGCCAGTAGGAGAAACAGCAGAAGAAACCGAGGAAATTGTTCCGAAAAACATTCTTTTTTCGATTGAAAATCCCAACTATCTCAACGTGAATCAGGAAGATCTGACCGCGAACAAAGCAAAAGAAATATTGCTCCAGCAAGGCAAAAAAATTAAGGAGCAAAGTATAAGCACTCCCGTAGAATTTATCGTTTCTGACAAAAGCAATAACCCAATCGGATTCAAAGTTTTCTCCGCCGCGCTGGGAATAAACCTTTCCCAAACAACACTCTCCGGATTAGGAGAAGATTTCAGCCTGTTTCTTTACAACGAAAACGGCATAACCAAATTAGGACTGTCCATAACATCAATTGAAGACAAGGAACTGGAAAAATCCATCTTGGCCGAAGAAAAGAACCTCGCTCGCGCCATCGAACCGCTATTTTTGTCCAACAATTACACCATCATCGATAAAGACTTTTCCTCAAGCTCGCACGGCGACGCCAAAATCCGCTTCATAAATATAGTTTCCCCGGAAGACCTTTCCATCGACTGGACGGTTTACAAAGGAAAACTGATGATCGGAACCACCCGAATGACGCTCCGATCCATAATTGACTATACTGCCAAAACGAATAATTCTAGTTTGCTTGAAAATAGCGAACAAACTGTGGATAACTTGTAGGAAACCCTCCCGAATCGCTCTTTCTATAAGTTCTAAGCAAATAAAGAGATTCTCTTTTCTCCCGAGAAGCCAGCGATAAATTTAAAAGATAATCGAACAAGAAGCAAAAATACTGTTATAAGAGGGCTTTTCTGGATTTCACATTGACGCGCTGCCGATTTTTTGCTATAATGAACAAGTAGATTGGAACTTTAACAACTCGTTTCTCTCCAAACGAATGGCAGAAAAGTTTTCAATCGCAATTTCCCCCTATTTGCGATTGAAAACTTTTCTGCTGTCCAAGTGTCCCGACCAACGCGTCGAGACCGCTCCGACTTCTGATATCGGAGACCCTAAACAAAAACAAAAAATTTTTTATTAAAATAAAAATAAAAAATAAAAAATAAGTTCTTTTCAATCCAAAGGCTAAAAGCCAGAGGATGGCAGAAAAAAGGCAAGTTAAATCAGAAACTATGCCATAAAAAGTCGTACATAAAATACACGCGGTCTAATAATCGTCGAATATGCCTCTCACCCGGGCTATAACGGTTGCCGACCCACGTGTTAGTATGACCAACACTGTGGGCGTCAGCCTATAATTTTTATTTATCGGGCTTCGACGCCCACGGTTTCCAACCAAAAAAGTCATTTTTGAGGAACGCCGTGAGGCTGTTTTTTTGTTGCTTTTTACTCTATAATACGCATATGACAATTACACCAAAACGAAACTTCGGCGATCTGGGCGAGAAATTAGCCGCCAAATACCTGAAAGACAAAGGTTATCAAATTTTAGATACCAATTTTCAAAATAACCTGGGGCGAAGATTGGGCGAAATAGACATAATCGCCAAAGACACCGCCAAAAATGAATTGGTTTTCGCGGAAGTGAAAACCAGGGAACTGTCAAAATACGGCGATACTCTGCCGGAAGAAAACATCACCCGCGGCAAAATGATTCGCCTCGCAAAAATCGCCGGCGCCTACATCCGACTCAAACGACTAGAAGATATGGATTATCGTTTTGACGCCTTGTCCGTCTGGCTGGACGCGCTATCTAAAAAAGCCAAAATCAAACACATAGAAAGCCTGTAGACAATAAATATTTTTCTTGCTAGAGTTGTAGTATAACAGCCCGTAAACTTATAAATTCATAAAGCAATAAGCGGTTATTGTTTTTTGAGTGGTTGAAAAACATATGACACTGGACAAAAAAACATTAGAAGAACTTAGGACGACGCTCTTGAAGGAAAAAGAAGAATTGGAAAAAAACTTAGGAAAAATCGCGCGCCCGATTGACAAGGAAGAAGGGGATTATGAAACAACTTTTTCCGAAATCGGAACCGACAAGGAGGATAATGCCACGGAAGTGGACCAATACACCCAAAATCTCTCCGTGGAAAACACCTTGGAAAAGAAGCTCCAGGATGTTTTGGACGCGCTGGAACGCTTTGAAAACGGAACTTACGGAAAATGCGAAAATTGCGACAAGGAAATCCCGCTCGAAAGGCTTAAAGCTAATCCATCCGCTAGAACATGCATAAAATGTAAATAACCCGATTCGAATCTGCGAATGAATCCGAATTTACGAATGAAACACATTGTTCTATCTTTTCCTATATTATTTTTGATTTCCATCGACCAGCTTTCTAAATATATTATCCGCGTAAAAGGCGGATTTTATATTTGCAACACCGACCTGGCTTTTGGATTGAAACCATCGTATTTTTTAGTATTTGCTATAATATTAATAGCTATATTATCCTTAGTCGCGGTCGGAAATAGCAAATTCAAAATTACAAATTTCAAACAAATAACAATATCAAAATGCAAAACTCAAAAATCGCTCTGGTTTGAAAAATTTGAATTTGTAATTTTGAATTTATTTGGAATTTGGAGTTTTGGATTTGGGATTTTACTCATTGCCTCCGGTGCGATATCAAATATAATCGACAGAGTATTATATGGCTGCGTCATCGACTTCATCGACCTTCATTTCTGGCCGGTATTCAATTTGGCGGATGCCTTTATCACGATTGGTGGTATAATGATAATCATGAAACACGTAGCATACAACACGAAACAACCATAGCAAATTTCTTGTTGTATGTTTCATGTTTTATGCTTCATGAGCTTATGTCTTCCAAAGTACTCTCCGCCACAACTATCGGACTCAAAAGCGAGCTTGTCGAAGTGGAAGCGGACACGGTTACGGCCGGCCTTCACCAGTTCAATATTGTGGGGCTACCTGACGCGGCCGTCAAAGAATCGCGTGACCGAGTCGGCGCGGCTATCAGAAATTCCGGTTTCAAGCCGCCGCACCGAGCCGGACGCGTCACGGTCAACCTGGCTCCGGCCGATCTGAAAAAAGAAGGGCCGATTTATGATCTGCCCATCGCTCTCGGCTTTCTCCTGACGACAAAGCAAGCTTTTTTCGATTTCAAGAACAAACTATTTCTGGGAGAACTGTCCCTGGATGGAAAAGTGCGGCCAGTAAAAGGAGTCCTTTCGATGGCGATTTTTGCCAAAGAAAAAAATATCGCCGAAATATACGTTCCGCGTGAAAACGCCCAGGAAGCCTCCGTTATAGAGGAAATTTCCGTTATTCCAGTCGGCTCTCTCTTGGAAGTTTTAGCCCATTTGGCGGGAGAAACGCTAATCGCCCCCGCGCCCAAAATAAATCTCGATGAACTTTTTCTTGACGAGGAGCATCTAGTGGATATGTCTCACATCAAGGGCCAGGAACACGCCAAACGCGCTTTGGAAATCGCCGCGTCCGGAGGACATAATGTCATCCTTAATGGTCCGCCCGGATCGGGAAAAACCCTTTTGGCTAAAACGATGGTTTCCATTTTGCCCAAACTTACTATCCCGGAAGCTCTGGAAGTAACCAAGATATTTTCCATTGCCGGACAACTTCCGCGCGGCCAAGCTCTTATCACCAAGAGGCAATTCCGCTCACCGCACCATAGCGCCAGCGCCGTATCGCTGGTGGGCGGAGGAACGTTTCCTAAACCCGGAGAGATCAGCCTGGGTCACCGCGGAATTTTATTTTTAGACGAGTTTCCCGAATTCCAGCGTTCGGTTTTGGAAAACCTCCGCCAGCCCCTGGAAAACGGCATGATTTCCGTTTCCCGGGCGCAAGGCACGTTGGAGTTTCCCGCCCGTTTCACACTGGTGGCCGCCATGAACCCTTGCCCTTGCGGCAACGCCACCGATCCGGAAAAGGCCTGCTCTTGCAATCCCGCCTCGGTCATACGATACCAGCAAAAAATTTCCGGTCCGATTATGGACAGAATCGACCTTCACGTAGAAGTGCCCCGCCTAAAATTCGAAAAGTTGTCCCAAAGCTCGACCAGCGAAGATTCGAAAGCGATCAGAGAAAGAGTGGAAAAAGCCAGAACCATCCAAAAAGAAAGATTTTCCGGCTCCAAAATAGTCACCAACAGCGAAATGGAAAGCGAGCAAATCAAAAAGTTTTGCCAACTCGACTCTTCTTGCATTGAGCTGATGAAAAGCGCAGTCACCAGTTTGCACTTGAGCGCGCGCTCATATTATCGTATAATCAAAGCCGCCCGCACCATCGCCGATCTGAGCCAATCCGAAAACATCCGACAAGAACATATCGCCGAAGCGCTGCAGTATAGGTTTAAAACAGAGTAGGAAAAAATTCACCTAATTGTCTAATTACCTAATTCACCTAATAAAATTCCCAAACGACCCAAGGTCAAATAAAATTCCTAATGCCCGAATCAAAAAACATTTGGAACTTGGAATTTTACTGAAGAATTTTTAATTTGACATTTTATTAGGTGAATTAGAAATTAGGTGAATTAGAAATTTGGGCACAATATGTTTCCACTAAATCTAAAAAGAATACTTAAATTATCCAT
Source organism: Patescibacteria group bacterium (assembly GCA_030837625.1). Classification (GTDB taxonomy): domain Bacteria; phylum Patescibacteriota; class Minisyncoccia; order Moranbacterales; family UBA2206; genus XYA2-FULL-43-15. Next base: position 47,419 of record JAUPKF010000002.1, read on the forward strand.
CTTTCTGCTCATCATCTTTTCATCCTTCAGGGTTTTCGCTTTCTTCTCCGACCCCAAAGAAACGGCTGATTTTTCTTCTTCCAAAAAAACAGTGCGCATTAACGACAACGGTTTTGAATTCAGAACTGCGTCTTTAGGAAATACCGTCGGAGATTTGCTGGAAGAGAAGAACATAAAACTTTCCCAATATGATCAAATCATCCCCGGCAAAACGGAAAAAATATTTCCCGGAACCAATATAGAAATCAAGCGGGCGATAAAAGTTAAAATCGAAGTTGACGGCAAAACATTCGAAAAAAATACTCTGCAAAAAAATATCGGGCTGGTCTTGGGAGAAAGCGATATCAAATTGGGACGGCTCGACAAAGTGTCTCCGGATGTTAATGGTTCGCCGCGAAACAATGAAACAATTTCCGTCACCCGAATAAACGTGGAAGAAAAAGTTGTCCCCGGAGAAATCGATTTCAAGACGACAATCAAAAACGATCCCAAACTGGGCTGGCGCGAGAAAAAGATCGAAACAAAAGGGGAAAAAGGAATCAAAGAAGTAAAATACAAGATCACATACAAAGACGGAAAAGAAGTTTCGCGCGTAGTTTTAGAAAAAAACATAACCAAAGAACCGGTCACGCAAGTTGAAACCCAAGGCACGTACGTCAAATGCGGCAAAGCCAACAAGGGCCAGGCGACCTGGTACGCGTATCAAGGCGGAATGTTCGCCGCCAGCACAACCATTCCCAAAGGGGGTTACGCCAAAGTAACCAGCACCGCCACGGGAAAATCCGTCATTGTCCAAATAAACGACTACGGCCCGCAAGGCAAAGGACGCGTCATCGATCTCGACAAGGTCGCTTTCCAAAAACTCGCTTCGCTCGGCGCCGGCGTGATTGGAGTGAAAGTGGAAGAAGTGCTCAACTAATTTTTTCGTAAGAAAAAATTAGTTGAGCATCCTGAGCGAAAGCGAAGGATCTATTTTTGCTTGAAAGTTTCCAGATAACTCGCTAGAATAAACAACTGATGCGAAGTTGGAAAATTTAAAAGGGCAATTCCTGAAATTAGGAATCGCCCCTTAGAAAAGATTCAGATAAACTTGTACGGCGCCTAGGAAGAGGAACCAAAGGATAAACGCTATGCGCGCCGCCCTTTCCTCCTGATAGTGCTTGTAGCACTGAAAGTCCATTGCGTCAATTTCCACCGCGCTTATAAAAAAATAAATGGAAAGCGCGCCGGACAAAAAAAGAGCTGTGATACTGAAAACATAATTTAAAAAAACCCGCATATCCTCCTCCTCCTTTTCTTGAGAGAAAATCTTTTAAGTCAATATACCACATTTTATACTTTATGCAACCAAAGAAATCACTAGGACAGAATTTCCTCAGAGATAAAAATATTCTTGATAAAATAATCCGAGCCGCTGATTTAAAGGCGGATGATTTTGTAATTGAAATTGGTCCCGGAGAAGGCGTACTGACTCTTAAGCTAATTAAACATACTAGTAAGGTTATTGCCATTGAGAAAGACGAGAATCTGGCGGAAAAGTTAGCTAAGAATTTTCAATTTTCAATTTTCAGTTTTCAATCAATTTCCAATGATCCAATTTTAAATTTTAAAAATAAAGCCGCTGTTATTGTCGGAGATATGCTTAAAGCTAACTTGCCCTTACTCATAGAAAATAATTTCGTAAATTCGGATTTATTCGTAGATTCGAATCGGTTTAATTATAAAGTTATCGCCAATATTCCGTATTACATAACGTCGCCGATTATTAAGTTGTTTTTGGAAACAAAATATCCGCCCAAGGAAATGATTCTGATGGTGCAAAAAGAAGTGGCGGAGCGTATCTGCGCCAGCCCCGGACAAATGAGCATCTTGGCGGTGAGCGTGCGATATTACGCCAAAGCAGAGCTGTTATTTCACGTCGACAGAAAAAGTTTTTGGCCGGCGCCGGAAGTGGATTCGGCGGTGATACGAATTCATGAAACACGAAACATGAAACATGAAACAAAAGAAGACACAAAGAACTTTTTTAGAATAGTTAAGGCTGGGTTTTCGGCTAAAAGAAAAATGTTATTAAATAATTTATCCAGCAGTTTGCATTTGGAGAAAAAAATAGTCGAGGAAAAATTGAAAAAGGTCGGGATAGATCCTAGTCGAAGAGCGCAAGAACTTTCTGTTGAAGAATGGAAAAAATTAGCGAAAATTATGTAGGGATTTGATTTATCAAATCCGCCCCGAGGTTTAATAAATTACCCCTACACACCAGGGTTTAATAAATTAAACCCCTACAGAAAAACAACCCTTACTAAAATCACCCCATAAACAAACACCAACCCCAAAACCGGCCAAAACAACTGGCGCGGTTTTATTTTAGGCGAATTTACAACCAAGAACGTCAACGTCCCAAAAATCACCGCCCAAAGAAAAAGATTCAGTTCGTTTAAGAAAAAAACGCTTAGCATATACGAGATAAAAAGGTTCGCGGCCACAATAAGTCGTCCTTTTTTTTCGCCAAAAATTACCGGCACCGTCCATATTTCCCCGGCCTTGTCGCCGGCAATGTCCTTGAAATCCTTAATCGGCAAGGAAATAGTGTACGCAATCAGCAAAAGCAAAGATATTTTCCAGGACAAACTGTGGATAGACTGATCGTCAGCCGCTAAAATATAGCCCAGAAACAAAATCATAAGCAAAGCCAGCGAGCTGGTGAAAGTCGCCAAAAAAGGAAACTTTTTGAGCCGATATGGAGGCGCGCTATAAAACCAAGCCAGAATCTGGTACGCCAAAAGCAAGGCGGCAAATGGAAATCCCAGCGTAAGACCGCCCAAAAGCGAGAGTAAAAAACAGGTTATCCCCAGCTCCGCGTACTCTTTTGGCTGAAGCACGCCTTTTTGCAAAGGACGCTCCGGATTGGAAATGGCGTCTATTTCAAAATCATATATGTCATTTACCACCACTGAAGCAAACCACGCCAGCCAAACGCTGATAAGCAAGGCGAAAACCGCCCCCACGGAAAACAGAGTCAGCTCAAAATTGCCGGGATACGCCAATATTCCCAAGCCCAAACCTGCCAAAAACAGCCCCGAATGGTAAACAACCTGTGGATAACGATAGTTTTTTAGCACTGCCGCCAGTTTTTCCCGACTTATTAAATAAAATAAGGCCGAGAGTAAAAGGACTAGAAACGGAAAGTAAATTATGTCAAGTTTCCAGGCAAAGGCGTATTTGAGGCTTTCGAAATTAATGCCCCAAAGCTTGCCTGAAGCGCCAAAAAATTGGGCAATATGAAAGCCCTGGATATCGGAAACAGCCATTTTTCCGCTGAAAAAGTTAAAAACAAAGAAAAAAACTGACGGAAATGCTCCCATAAAGAACAGAACAATATATGTTCCCACTGCCGAGAACGCGGTTTTTGCCCAATCTTTTGTCCTCAAAAAAACAAAGGCTGAAATAAGGCCGATCGCCAAAAGAAAAGTGATTTTGGTGCCAAAATAGACAATTCCACTGGGCAAATTGCCAAATATCGAAACAAAATAGCCAAACAGCTCTTTGGGACCGCCCAAAAGGTAAAAACTCCAGAATATTTCTCCGCCGGTTCTGGCCATATCGATAAGCGGGGGAAGAAGCATAAGGAGAAACGACCAAACAAAAAGATAAGCCAGTTTTTGCGGCTTGGTTTTGAGAACAAGACTTATGAATATCCAAATCAGAAGATAGGTCAGGGAAAAGAAAAATAAGTTATGCGCCAATTCGATGACCGCTTCTTCCGGCGTAACCGGCGAAGTAAGGGCAATAAATTGTTCGATGAAATTACGCAAAATCAAAATCGCCAAAAAAATCGCCACGCATGAAACGAGTCTGATTTCTTTTTTGGTGATTTCCCTCGCGAAAGACGCCAATCTTTTCATATTTTCAATGTAACAGACAAAAGATATTCCAGCAACTATAAAAAAGTTATCAACAGCCATATTTTCTTTTCCGAATTTACAAAAAGTGTGGTATAATTTTGTCAAGAATGAATACTCCAAAGACAGCCAAGCTAATTTTGGCAAGCTTAGTTTTTTTAAGCTTGGTTTTTCGTTTTTCCATTGAAAACAGTCTTGGCACTACCAACAATATTTTTCTTGATTCCGACCAAGACGGACTTACTGACGCCGAAGAAAGAACTTACGGCACCGATCCGCGAAACCGCGACACGGACAGCGACAGCTACTGCGACGGCGCGGAAGTAAAGGCTGGTTACGACCCGCTGAAACCGGCGCCAGGCGACAGGATTGTGAGTGCGGAAATAACACCCAGTGAGAAGAACGACACAGTGAGCGAGGTGCTTGGAGAAAACACGGAAAACAAAAATTTGACCCAGGAGATGGCGGAAAAGTTATCCGAGATAACCAAAGAAATCGACTCGGAAAACCAAGAAGTAACTTTGGAAGAAATCCAGAGCCTCATCGATGACGCTTTGAACTCGGGACAAAAAGAAATCGAACTGCCGGAAGTTACCAAAGACGACATTCAAATCAAAAAACAAAACTACTCCGGACTCTCCGAAGAAGAAGCGCAAGAAAGAAGAAAAGAAGATTTTTCCGAGTACATCATCGGCGTTTACTATATTTTCTCCAGCAATTCGCCCAAACCCATCACCTCTTTTTCCGACATCAACAAAGTTATGTCATCCTTCACTAATGAAATCATTTACGCCCTCGATTCCAAAAGTTCGTCTTCCTTGGACGATTTGAGCCAAATCAGCGAAAAGTCCCTGGAACAGCTCCAAGACGTGGAAGTGCCGGAAGAATTGGTTGACTTGCATATCAAAGCTCTGAAATTCGCCATGTACGCCCAGTCTCTCAAAAGCAACATCGATTCCGAACAGGACGATCCGTTGGAAGACATTGTCCGGCTTTCCAAAATCCAGGTCTACGTGGAAAATCTGATGAGTTTTTCCACCGAAGCCGCCATGAAGTTCGAAGAATACGGAATGGAATACGACGACGGCACCAAAGAAATTTTGAAAAAATACGGACTGGAGTTTGAAAATGAGAGCGAGGAGGATGATGAGGATGAATAAACGTATACTAAAATCCAAATTTCCAAATCCAAATGTCAAATAAAACCCCAAATCAAAAATCCAAAATTTGTCATTGAGATTTGGGATTTTGTTGGATATTGAGATTTTGTCATTGGGATTTTTGAAAGTTTTTTATGTTAAATATAAAAACAATATATAAAAAATTCTTCACCGTAATCTTCGTCTTTGTTGTTTTCCTGTTTTCTCCCATAAAATCAGCCAACGCCGCGCTCTGGCCGGCCATTGATCCGCAGTACAAGCAGATGCTGGAAGAAATCCACGAGCGCATCACCGGCATTATGCTGGGAATGCTCAAGCAACAAGCTATGACGATGCTCAACCAGCAAATCAGCAAACTGGTCGGCGGCAGTTCCACGTCTTCCGCTATGTTCATCACCGATTGGCAAAGCTACCTGGTCAAAGAACCGGAGGAGAAAACCAAACTGTATATGAACGATTATTTGAGCCAAGTCACCAAAGGCCGCGGCTCGTCAACAGGTTACATCGGCGAAGGATTTTCCGGCTCGGGAAATTATTCCAAGCAGTTGGTGGAAATCGGCAAGAAAACCACCGTGGACAAACCGGCCGTTCCACAGATGACCTATGAAGGCGATCCGTCGCAAATGTTCGCCGGCGGAAATTTCAAAAACCTGAGCCTGTATCTTTCCGGCATCAACAACCCCTGGGCTTTTTCCATCAACGCCCAAAGCGAATATCAGAAAAAACTGGAAGAGGAAAAGAAAATCGCCGAAACCAAAGCCGTCGCCAACGAAGCTTTCAAGAGCAACGAAAAAAAAGTTGACGACAAGGGCAAGACCATCGTAATCACGCCCGGTTCGCTCATCAAAGAAAATATGGCCAATGTCCAAGATCTTGGCAACAAGATCATCGCCTCCGCCACCCATCCGGAAGAAATCATTTCAGCCGTCGTCCAGCAAATGATCACCAAAGCCATCCAGCAAGGCGTCGGAGAGATTGAAAAAGCGGTTCAGAAAGAATTCGACAGTGTCAGCGGAAAAATCGGCACCCAGCTCAACACCCAAACATCCACCAGCGGTCCCGGAACGCAATACAAAACCGAATACGCCAAGTGGCTGGAGAAGATGAAAACAGGGAACTAATCAGCAGAAAATCCAAATTTCCAAATCTCAATGCCAAACAAAATCCAAAATCCCAACAAAAATAGCAACAGCTACGACCTCATAGAAAGAACGGCTAAATTTGGAGAAGATGTTATTGAGTTTGCCGGAACATTACCTAGAAATGAAATTAATCGACCACTTTTAAGTCAAATAGTGAGATCTGGAACAAGCATTGGAGCTAATTATATGGAAGCCGATGGAGCAGTATCGAAAAAAGATTTTGAAAACAAGATTGGCATTTGCCGAAAAGAAGCTAAGGAGAGTATGCATTGGTTTAGAATGATTGCCAAAGCCAACCCGAACCATAAAGACAAATGCAGAGAGCTATATAAAGAATCCCAGGAATTTGTATGGATATTTTCATCCATCATAAATAGTTCCAAAAACAACAGCAAGAACAAAAAATAATTGTGATTTGGGATTTTATTGGATATTGAGATTTTGTCATTGAGATTTTTGAAAGCTTTTTATGTTAAATATAAAAATAAAAAATAACTTAATTCTGGCTGTCTTTTTTATCATGGCGGTTGTTTTGGGATTTGGCGCCGTCAAAGTCGAAAGCGCAAGCGCTTGGGATTGCGTCTGTGCAGGGAAAAACCTTACAGATCCAGGAACAATCATTCGCGTAAAGTGTAATGACACTGGTTGGTGGCCAACTCAAGACTGTAGAGATGTCTGTAGTAAGGATTGTAAAGATAAAGGATTTACCGGAGGAGTAATATCAGTAACAGGAGCCCCTCCTGGAGCCAAGATGGAAGGAGCAAATGATGTATGCCAAGGGCTTGGCATTACCACCGCCAGCGTATCCACATTGTTCAATTGTCTATTGCTTCATGTACTAAACTTTTTAACTTGGATTCTACAGGCAGCGGCATCCCTTTTTATAGCCATAATCGATCCGAAAAATTTAACCGATGTTATAAGCAATAAAATCATATACGAGATATGGACACTGGTTAGAGACACACTGAACGTCGCTTTTATTTTGACGCTTCTTTTTTCCGCCTTCGCTACTATTTTCCAGGTAGACAAATTCAGCTATAAGAAAATCCTCCTCACGCTCGTCATTATGGCGCTTCTGGTCAATTTCAGTTTTCCTATCGCCCGCGTCATTATTGATTTCTCCAATGTCATAATGTATTACTTTCTCAATGGACTTGAGTTCAAACTTCAAAACAAGACAGGAATAAGCAGCTTGTTCTCCAACATAGCCGATTTTGGAAGACTTAAAGACATTTTACATCCTAAGGCTGGAATTTATGCAGATACTTCATACCTGGTAGCCTCCGTTATTTTTGTTTTCATTTTGGGAGTAACTTTCCTGACTATCGCTATCCTATTCGTTATACGAACCATCGCTCTAGGCGTCCTAATGATTTTCTCTCCTCTGGCCTTTGTCGGATCAATTGTCCCATTTCTTTCTTCCCACGCCAGCAAATGGTGGACTAATCTTTTCAATTATTCTTTTTTTGGACCAATAATGGTTTTTATGATCTATGTTTCCGTGAGAATGATGGACTCGATTAGCGTTGCAGGAGCATCCATAGACAGCATTGCATCCACCACGTCCGGAGACCCAAGCGTTGTTGCGGCTATCTCATTTTTTGCCATTCCCATCGTCATCCTTTGGATCGGCATCGGCACCGCGCAAAGTATGTCCATCGCCGGCGCCGGCGCGGTAGTGGGGAGAGCGAATAAGTTTATGAATTGGGCGGGAATGAAGTTCAGTGGCCTTGATTGGGGAAATAGAAGACTTAAGGCGTACCAAACAGAAAGAAAGAAAAGAGCAGATGAACGATTCAAGGATAATTGGGGTCAAAGATTGGGACGAAGTATCAACAGGACACAAGACAGAATTCATGGCGCATTGCCTATCCCAGGCAGAGCAAGAGCTCAAAGAAGATTGGAGAATTTGCACAATGCCGACGTCAGAGAACATATGCAAAGAATCAATGACATAACAAATGAAGATGAGCTAGCAAATCTATTTGATCAAGCAGGAAGTGAGGCTGAAAGGGAAGCTATTCTTAGAAGAGCGGCTGCAATTGGCGGCACAAGCACCATTTTGAATAGAGCAGGACAAACCAACGACATTGATGGTTTCACCACTTTCATGCAAAATAACTTCGGAAATACTGACAGATCGGCAAGGCTCGCATCTACAATATCTGGTTTGGAGAGCGCTCGACACAATACTCAATTTAGCGGAGTTTCATCATATGTTGGAAATCAATATCAATATAATCAAGGAACGCCTGGTGGAGCGAATCGCATCGATGATGCGGTTTTCGCCGCAGTTGCTGGAGAACATCAGCAAAATATGTTCAGGAACCTAAGAGCCGGGCAAATAGTTACACGGGGTGCCGGAGGAAACATAGTAGGAATGAACAACCAATTTGAAGCTGTTTTGCAAAGAGTGGGGGATGATGCCTTGTTCGGCCAATATATAACTCCGGCCGCGGGAAATAACAATTATCAATTAAATCAAGTTCCTCAAGCTGTTGTTGACCAATTGACACAAGCGGTAAACGCGGGACACCTACCACCTGCCGGATCAAGAACGGAAGCCTTCTTTGAAGCTCTTAGAGCACAAGGAAGAATTTGATTATTTTAGACTTATATGCAAAATAGCTTAGAACAAACAAGAAAAAGGCTTGAAGAAATAATTGCCTTGGATGACATTCAAAAAGCTTTTAAGCTTGAAAAAGAATTAGAAGAGGGCTTAAAAAAATATCATTTTTCTGATAACGATAAGAATATTTGGTCAAGCTTGCTTTACAAGCTACGTGGACATTTTTTGCCATGGGCCACATCTAACAAGTTTGAGAATCTGATACAAAATGATCTTTTGAATTTATTGCAAAGCATAGACATTAACCTAAAAGATCGCTTTAATTTGCGAGTCATGCCCTTTCCCAAAGATTCGCAAGATTTTGTAAAAATTGATTACCTGAAAATGTTTCTAAAAAACAGGGAATTTATTGGCAAAATAACTATATCGCGCTGGCTCAAGGAATATGAAGAGTTTGTAAATTACAAACAAGGAACAAGCCTTGACAAAAAAAATTTCTTAGCCAGTAATAAAAACTCCACGGAACTAATCGATGAAGAAAAGACTACTTTAATAAAGGTTCTGGATATTTTCGACTATATCAAACCAAGCTTCGATTACAAAGACGACATAATCAATCAAAAAATTTATGATACGCCCTCGACTGAAGCAGCTGTAGCGACAAGAAGTGCACTTAACAACATGCCTCCTGAAGCTAAGCTGATAAAACTATCTTTCTCCGACGCGCTGAAGAAATATCCCGAGCTGGGCGAACAGTTGGTGACGTCGAATAAAATCAGGCTGAAAAGTTTTCCCGATTCGGTGCGGCCGTCGATCAAGAACTGGCTGTCGGATTATACTTTTAATCTGGGATACGAAAACCACAACACCATCGTTCGCGGAAATTATTTGTTCCAAAACGAAAACGCGCGAGCGTTGAATTCACTTGATCGGGAAAAACTTAGCTATGTTTTGAAAAGTTTTGATGAAAACGGATTGGTGACAGTGAACATAACAACTAAGCAAATTGTGTTTCCGGCACCGTCAAGGAGCAATGAGCAAGAAACAATGAACAATAGAATTTCTAATCCGCCTAATAAAATTACAAATCCCTCTGTAGGCTCAGGTTTCCGCCCTGAACCTGCAAGCAGAAATATTGAACCTGAGATAAGAACAGAAAGAATTCCTGAACCGGCAAAAACCAGCCTGCCTTCCAACAACAATATGGACAAAATGCAATTTTCCTCTCCGCAAACGCTGCCTTTCGAAAAAGAAAAACTCGCACCCCAAAGCCTGCCTCTCCGCATCACACCCATCCCCAGGAAGAATGTTGAAGAAAGAGAACTGCCGAGGAACTTGGTGAACTTAAAAGAGTAACCCGATTCGAATCTACGAATAGCATTCGTAAATTCGCAGATTTGTAGACATTCGTTGATTCGAATCGGATAAAGATTATGCTATTCAACGTCCCACAATTCATCGACATCGAAGACAAAATCGTCGGCCCGCTGACCGCCAAACAGCTGGGCTGGTTGGGATTGGCCGGAGTGATTCTTCTGATTCTCTGGAATTTTCTCGACACTCAAGCGATGATCATCGCCGCCGTTGTCGTCGGCGGAGTTTTCGGCGCGCTGGCGTTCTACCGCCCGTACAACCAATCTCTCATCCAATTTATTTTTTCCTCATTCCTCTTCGCCACCCGCCCCAAAATCTATATCTGGCGGAGATTCTATGATAGTATGAATACAGAAAAGAAAACCGACAAAAAAATTGAAATCGTTAAGGAAAGAAAAAAGTTGAACAGGGAGAAGATAGGAGAAATAGCGAAGAGACTGAATTCTTAACCCGATTCGAATCTACGAATGAATCCGAATTCACGAATAATAAAAACAAGCATAAATGTTTTATATCCGGAACTATCTTACACTATAAACGGGATTTGTTTTAATGTGCATAATAAATTAGGAAGGTTTTGCAGAGAAGTTCAATACGCCGATGAATTGGAAGCGGAACTTATCAAGAAAAAAATTCCCTATAAAAGAGAATCCAGAATATTAAAACAAGATAAATTTACTCGGAACATAATCGACTTTATTGTAAACGACTGCATAATACTGGAACTCAAGGCAAAAAGCATTATAACAAAAGATGATTATTATCAAGCAAAGAGATACCTGATCTCATCCAATAAACAACTGTGTCTTATTGTCAACTTCAGAGATACCTACTTAAAGCCTAAAAGAATTTTGCATAATAATTCGTAAATTCGCAGATTCGCATACATTCGTAGATTCGAATCGGTATTATGGAGACTCTACATTCCTCACAACTAGCCAACAAAGCCACGACCACCGCCACCCAAAAGTATCTCGACGTTGCGGAAGTTAAGGAAGACGTGGTGGTTTTGAAATCCGGATCTATTCGGGCGATTTTAGCCGTATCGGCTATCAATTTCGAGCTCAAATCCACCGAGGAACAGGAAGCGATTATCGGGCAATACCAGAACTTTCTCAATTCCATCGATTTTCCCTTGCAAATCCTCATCAGCTCCCGGCGGCTCAATATGGAAAATTATTTGAGTTTCCTAACCGATAAAGAAAAGCAGCAGCCCAACGAGCTTTTGCGGATGCAAATCGCCGAATACAAAAACTTCATCGACCAGCTCGTCAGCGTTTCCAACATAATGGACAAGAATTTCTACATCATCGTTCCTTTTTCGCCGATTGAAAACAAAGACAAGGGATTCTTCTCCAAAGTTTCCAGTATGCTAAACCCCAAAAGAGAAATTATGGAAAAAAGAGAAAGTTTTGAAATGATGAAAAGCCAGCTATACCAAAGAGTCGACCACATCATCGCCGGACTGGCCGGCATTGGTCTTCGCATAATTCCGCTCAAAACCGAAGAACTGATCGAACTGCTGTTCAACTCCTACAACCCCAGCGTGTACAATTCAGTGGAATTGAAGGAAGTAAGCAAGCTGGAGCTACTGAAATAACCCGATTCGAATCTACGAATGAATCCGAATTCACGTATCCGAATAGCCTGCTACGAATAGGCACATTCGAATGGGCGCATTCGTAGCGCGCTATTCGGATGCTTTCATTCGTAAATTCGCAGATTCGCATACATTCGTAGATTCGAATCGGCTAAATTATGTTTAATCTATTCAAAAAACAAAATACCGCCGAGAATCTGGATGAAATCATCGCTTCTGAGAAATTCTATCAAGAGGGCGTGGCGCGCCTCAATGATTTGATCGCGCCCGCGGCCATCAAAATCACGCCGCGCCACATCCGCGTGGGCGAAACCTTGGCGGAAACGATATTCATCATCACTTACCCCCGCTACCTCCACAGCAACTGGTTTTCTCCGATCATAAACATCGACATGCCGATTGATATTTCAATGTTTATCCATCCCATCGAAACCTATGATATCTTGAAGACTCTTCGCAAAAACGCCACCCGGGTGGAATCCCAAGTCCATATCGAACAGGAGAAAGGACTTATCCGCGATCCGGCTTTGGAAACAGCTATGCAAGACATTGATGAACTGCGCGACAAGCTCCAGCAAGGAACGGAAAAGTTTTTCCGCTACGGCCTCTATATCACCGCTTACGGCGAGACGGAAAAAGAACTCAACGAACTGGTTCGCAGCATTGAAGCCATTTTGGAAGCGCAGTTGGTTTACGTGAAACCGGCTATTTTCAAAGCCGAACAAGGCTACAATTCTTCTTTGCCTTTAGCCAACGACGAACTGGACATCGGCACCAGCATGAACAGCGCGCCGCTTTCCACCACCTTTCCTTTCGTTTCCTCAACCTTGTCTTCCAACACCGGCATCCTCTACGGTGTCAACCGCCACAACAACAGTTTGGTCATCTTTGACCGCTTCAGCATGGAAAACGCCAATATGGTCATTTTCGCCAAGTCCGGCGCCGGAAAAAGCTATACTGTGAAATTGGAAGTTTTGCGTTCGATGATGCTGGGCACGGACGTCGTCATCATCGACCCGGAAAACGAATACAAGCATCTCTGTGAAACTGTCGGTGGAAACTTCGTAAAAATCTCTTTGAATTCCAAAAATCATCTCAATCCGTTCGATCTGCCGAAAGTGGCCGAAGATGAAGATCCGGCCGACATTCTCCGAAACAACATTGCTTCACTTTTGGGACTTTTGCACATAATGCTCGGCAATATCACGCCGGAAGAAGATTCGGTACTCGACCGCGCCATCCGGGAAACTTACGACGCCCGCGACATCACAGCGCAGTCCAATTTGAATATGCTCACGCCGGAATCCTTTCCCACGATGACTGACCTTTACCAAATTCTCCGCAGTCTGGAAGGCGGAGAAAACTTGGCCATCCGCTTGGAAAAATATACTGAAGGAATTTTCGCCGGATTTCTCAACAACACCACCAACATCAAATCCGACAATCAGCTGACGGTTTTCAACATCCGCGATATGGAAGAAGAACTGCGCCCGGTGGCGATGTATACCGTCATGCAGTTCATCTGGAACGAAATGCGGACCAACCTGAAAAAAAGATTGGTACTGGTGGACGAAGCCTGGGTAATGATGAAATATGAAGACGCCGCTTCCTTTATGTTTGGAATTGCGAAAAGGTGTCGAAAATATTATACTGGACTTACCACCGTCACCCAGGACGTGAATGATTTTTTGAGCTCGCGCTACGGCAAAGCCATCGTAACCAACTCCTCCATCCAACTGCTTCTCAGACAATCTCCGGCCGGCATCGACGTTATCTCGGAAACATTTTATCTGACCGATCAGGAAAAGTTTTTGCTTTTGGAATCCAACGTCGGAGAAGGAATATTTTTCGCCGGCACCAAGCACGTCGCCATCCGCGTGGAAGCATCGTACTCTGAAGACCAAATCATCACCACCGACCCCGCCCAGCTTTTGGAAATTGAGAGGGCCAAGAAGGAGTTTGAGGAAGAATAAAACCCGATTCGAATCTACGAATGAATCCGAATTCACGAATAAAGGCATCCGAATAGCACACTACAAATGTGCCCATCCGAATAACTTCATTCGTGAATTCGTAGATTCGCATACATTCGTAGATTCGAATCGGATAACGAAGTGCTATACGATTACCAAAAACAACAAGCGCTGGAAGAGGCGAGGAGGAGAGATAAAGAGAAAAAAGCCAGAGAAACACTGAAAAAATACAATGCTGGAAAAAATAAAGGACAGGCAAAAAACGTAACTCAAGACGTTAAAAACAACGCTGAAGCCATAAAGAAAGCTATGACACCGCTGGGATTCCTCTCGCTTCTTTTCCAAATAAGTATTTTTTCCGATTGGATGTATGGACTGGCTATTTTCGCCGCCGTTCTCAAAGACATCATCGATTTCACCGGACTCGGCTCACTCCCGGGAATCGGCACTGTCATCACTTTTTGCATATCGATTTTCATCGGCTTTATGATGCTCCTGGGGAGCTTTACGAACGGCGCAGGGAGAAGACACCAAAAGATTATCAAAAGCTGGTTGATCCTGCTTGGCGGGACAACGATCGAAATGCTTTTTGGCCTAAATTTTCTGCCCGTAGAAACCCTGACTGTTTTATCCGTTTATGTCTTATATTTAGCCGGCAAGAAACAAGCCCGGGAAGAAAATAAAAGAACATCCGCGCAAGAAAGCTACGCGTGATAAAACCCGATTCGAATCAACGAATATATGCAAATCTACAAATACTTCCCTTGTTATTATTTGTAGATTCGTGAATTCGAATTCATTCGTGGATTCGAATCGGAATTAGAAGTTATGTTTATTCTCTCAAAAACATTAATTCAAAACAAAGAATTTCTGACAACCCTGGCGGTGATTTCGGTTTGCCTGGTTTTGCTATTGGCTTTTCCGGCCGAAAACTCCGCCCAAAACATTACCAAAAGTTTTTTCTTTCTGGTTTTGCTTCCGGCGCTATACATAAAATTTATTCTCAAAAAAAACTTGGCTGAATACGGATTAAACGTAAACAATAAAAAGCGCGGAATCGTTTGGGGAGCTTTCGGACTGGCTTTCTCGCTGGCAATCTTTTATTCTCTGGCCAATTACACAAGCCTCTCCTCCAATTATATTCTGCCCGCTTACGCCATAAGCGATTTCCGTTTTTTCCTGCTGTACGAACTCACTTTCGTTCTTTTCTTTCTTTTTATTAACGAATTTTTTTGGCGGGGATTTGTCCTGTTCAGCTTGTCGGAAAAACTTTTTTGGCTGTCCGTGCCGACACAAGCGCTGATTTACCTCACTTTGGCCGCAATCACCAAAACTTCCCTCTGGCAGTTGGCACCCTATTTCATATTGTCAGTCACCAGTGGGATTGTCGCCTATAAGACCAAATCGATTGCTTTTTCTTTTGCCGCTGGAATGTTATTTTTCATAATTTCCGACAGCTACATAGTTTATTCTCTAAAATAAAATGTCAAAACTAAACAAAAAACTCGCGTCAATCTTTATTCTGATTTCACTGCTATTTTTTTCCGCAATACCCGGCGCGTCAGCCTTTGGCGACTTGGCCGATATTAGCGCGCCGAGCGCGATGAATGACGTTATGAGTGATCTGGGCGTTGACAAGGACGAATTGAAATACCACATCCAAACTTTCAATGTTTCCCGCCGAAAAAAACAACAGCCGCAGGTCCAGATCAATTTTGATCCCGCCAATCCCGCCCCGGGCAGAAAAGTCACCGCGGTCGCCACTCCTCTCTATTTTATGAACGATTCGGAAGATTTGTATTTCACCTGGTACCTAAAACCGGCCATTTGCCCAGACGAAAGAGAACCTAATGTCACGGGTGAAAAAAAAGAAAAATGCGACCTGAACGGCGACGGCGACGCCACCATCGAGGACTACAAGATAAAGGCGATGCGGACTTTGGCTAACAATGATTTTGAATGGGAAAAAGAAAGCTATTCCAGCGACTCCGACGGCGACGGCTATAAGGCTATTTGGGGAGGCGACGATCAGGGAGGGAAAGAGGAATATTGCTTTATTCATAATATAGACTCAGGCGATGAATATGAAATCGAGTGCGACCAGCATCTTTTCCCCAATATGGATTCGGACAGCGACATTGAGGCGGGCGACGGATCTTTCGGCGTAAGCGAGGAAGAATTTTGGCGCACCAATCCTCACGACCCGGACACGGCCGACACGGGAAACGGCGACGAAGCCAATGTTATCGGACTTGGAATGACTTCTTTTTCCTGGTTTTATGAAGCCGGCGATGAAATCGGCGTAGTTGTTGAAGGCGTTTCCGTCGAACCGACCCAAGAAGAAGATTCCTCTTATCGCACGATGTGGGCGCTGGTCAACAATAAATGCGAAACAGGCGGAGATGACACTGATTATCCAAAAACAGACATAACCGGTCCGACCACCGAAGATGCCGGGGACTGCGTTGACGGATTTGGGACAAAGACGGGGGATACTAACAGACAAACGACGATTGAAAAAGAAGAATTCATCGTATCCAACGCCGCCAACATCGCCACCATACGAACAAAATACACCACCACAGTGAGAACCGACGCCGATTGCGACGGACAATATTCCGCTGGCGAAACTGTCGTCACGATTACAGCATCTTGCCCCGGCGGCGATCTTGATAACGGAGATGCTCATCCCGATATAAATGGCGCTACTTGCAGCGGCATAGATGTGCCCGAAAATCTCGGCGGCGAATTTACTTCCGAAGACATAAAAAAGGCCTCCGATATCAACGGCTGTTTGTATAGCAACTTGATTGATCCGATGGACGGCGGAGGGATCGCGGAAAAAATGGAAGTTAATCTATCCTACTTGCCGGAATTTCCCATCAATGACACCAGCGACAACAAAGACGGCGACCAGCTGGTTGTCCACTCCACCGTGACCAATGCTATGAATACTGGCTATCTGAACTACAAATGGGAAGTATTTGAAAACGACGAACCCAACCCGGATTCCTGGGGAGACGCTATTCTCAAATCAGATTTGCCGGACGCGACTCAAACACAAGGAATGGGCTTGGATAGTTTCAAATTTAACCTGAATCGGGAAGACCAAAAGGATTATTTGAAAGTTAAATTGACTGTCACGGAAAACGTAACCAGCGGAGTAAAAAGAGAGGGACATAGTTCCGTTGTTATCCCAGTTTCTTCCACTTCCGAAAGAATCAAGCTTTACAGCGCCGACGTTTCCAGCGATAGCGCCCTGAATCTCAGCCTCGCCGACACTGAGAGATGCGTTTCCGGTTTCGAAAAAGCCATGTGCCCGGTTTTTAAAAACGAAATTATTGGAGTTAACATTGAAGGCGACGGTCTTACCGACTTTTTCTGGACGCTTAACGGTGAACCGATCTTGCCGTATAATAAAGAATACCAAGCTTCCGACACCGCCTTCTTCCCCGTTCTTTCCAATCCAGGAGAAGAATATACTCTGACCCTCGCCGCCACGGACCAGGATTCCGGACAAAAAGTTAACCTGACCCGCGCGCTTTTTGTGGCCGAACCCAGGGCGGAAATAGTTTCCACATCTTCCGACACCTGCAAGCCGGTACTTTTGGGAAATTACGTCAATTTGGACGGGGAGCTTTCCGCGGATTACAGCGAGAACAATTTTTTGGCGCTGACCGGCTACCCAATTACACTCAAAGCGGACTTCTCCGGGCTGAACATTTCCCCCGACAATTTTAACTGGTACGTAAACGGATATTTAATCAACAGATACAACGCGGAATATTATGCTTTCAACGTAAGCGACGAAGGGATTCTGACTTTGCCCGACGGAGAGCTGGATCAAACGTACGCGGTGTCAATTTCCGCGCTTTACTCGCCGAACAATTCCGTCAAGAAGGCTTTGCAAAAATATTGGGGTGTGACTTACGGCGATTTCTACGAGAAAACTATAACTAATTCGGTTGAAATAAAAATGATTGATTTTATGCCTCAAGAAATGGCGACTGCTCAAACCTCTCCCCGAAAAATTCTCGCCAGTATGTATCTGGCTGTTCCCGAATATCTGGCGTTTTTACTACGAATTGTCTTGACCGGCTTTCTAATTCTTTTCAGCTCAAGATTTATTTTGTCGTTTTTCCCGAATATAAATAGAAATGAAATATAAAAAAATAAAAAAATACATATTTGCCGCGATGTTTTTATTTTTCCCTGCTTTGGTTTCCGCCCAATTCACTTATACCCCGATGGAAAAAATTCCCGGGTTTGAAACCGCCGGCGGGGACTTTCCAGCATACATTCTGGCTATTTACCGCTTCGGACTTTGGACGGTCGGCATCGCCGCGCTTCTGATGATTTCGGTCGGAGGCTATATGTACATCACCTCCGCCGGCAACAACGCCCAAACCGGAAAAGCCAAAGGCATCATCACCGACGCTATAATCGGCGTGCTTCTGGCACTGACTTCGTATTTACTTCTTTATACTATCAACCCGGATCTAGTTCAAATAAAAATACTCAGCACTACTGCCCCAGGCACAGGCACAACAAAAGCTGAATGCGAGAAATGGTGTGATGACGCCGGGGGCAACGCCGAGTGGACGTCCAGCTGCAAAACCGGATGTAGCAGTAACAGTGAAAGCCCAGTATCGGCCAATAATCAAGCTGAGTGCGAGAAGTGGTGTGATGACGCGGGAGGTAATGCCGAGTGGACATCCAGCTGCAAAACCGGATGTAGTAGTGGATCCAAAGTGAGCGGAACGGCCAATTGCAACGATTTAAACCCTTCTCTATCTAATGAACTCAAACAAGCCAATAACGGAGTCCCGCCCGCCCTTTTAGCCTCCTTTATGCGAAGAGAGTGCACCTCAGCTATGTCAAATTCCGGCGCCTGCGCTACCAATAACTCATATGGAGCCGGAGGAGCAATGCAATTTATAGATTCAACGTGGAAAGATTATGGTTGCACCGGAAGCAAATTCAACCGGCAAGACGCTCTTAGTTGCGCGGCTAAGAAAATAGCCAAGGATAGCGGAGGAAATTACAGCGACGCCGGCATCAGACAATCGGCCAAGAGATACTGCGGATCGTGTACCGATCCAAAGGCTTGCGGTGGAAATTACTGTGATGGAATAATTAGCAATTATAACGCCTACAAATCTTGTACCCCCTAATAAAAATTAAAATCTAACGATGATTAACAAAATTAGTATGAAAAAAGCCTTTTCAATCTGCTTTCTAATTGTGTCCATCGGTTTATTTCTTTCTGCGGACATTACACTAGCCGCCGAATGCGCAACGGCGGGAGGAACTTGCTATCCAACATCCTGCCCGGCTGACAAGCCCCAGCAAGTTACGGACGGGGAATGCACCACGCCGGGGCAAGTCTGCTGTAAAGCCGGAACGGCTACAACTACTCCGACCGGCGTTTATATTCCCAATGGTTCCGAAGTGGGACTGCCCGATCCGTCCGGCGGAATCGCCGCTGTTATCAAAAATGTATTATCTTGGATGCTGGGCATTATCGGAATGATCGCCATCATCGCTTTTGTCATTTCCGGCCTCCAATATCTCACTTCCCGCGGCGACGAAAAACAAATCGAAACCGCCAAAACGAATATGACATATTCCATCATCGGCGTCGTTGTCGCTCTTTCCGGCTTCATCATCATCCAAGCCATCGACCTGGCGCTCCGCGCCACGTCCAGCAGTTTCTAGTTTTTACATTTATCAATGAAAAACAAAACAAAATTTCCAAAAATATTTTTATTCCTCGCGGCTCTTGTTTTGCTGCATCTTCCCTTTCTCGCTTTTGCCGATGGCATCGTTCCTTGTGGCAACTCCAGCCAAAGCCCCTGCACGCTGTGCCACTTGATTATTGGGATCAAAAACTTGATTGACTGGGGGAAAAATCTTTTGGTCACCATTACTTTCGTCGGGATTTTCATTTCCGGCGTGATGTATATCATTTCTTCCGGAGAAGAAGCTATGGTAACCCAAGCTAAAAAGTTTTTGAGCGCCAGCCTCATCGGCTTCACCGTCACCCTGGCCGCTTGGCTGATTGTCAACGTCGCCATTACCTGGGTCGCTTCCGCCAAACCGGATCTCGGCATCGGGAAAACTAGTTGGAGCACTTTTACTTGCGACACCACATCCAGCGCGCTGACCGACGGAGGCGGAACACCCGGACCAACACCCGCCGCCCAAAAATGCTGCATACTGGCTACCGACAAAAGCGATCCGCGCTACGGCAAAGCAGAAAACTGCCCAGCGCAAAAGTCAGTAACCGATCCGGCGGAATGCAAGAAAGATTGCCCGGCGTCTTGCCAAGGCAACCCTGATTATCCGACCTGCATATCCAATTGCGAAAAAGCCTGTGATGATCAAGATAAAGCCTGCGAACAAGGCACCCCAACCGAGAACTGCGCAGCTAACCCCGCCTGCACAACCGCAACGGGTACGCCTGACGGTTATACATACGACCCAGGCATAGAACAACAAAAGAGTGATGCCTCGAATGAACTCAATCAAATGTTAAGCTGTATGCAGGACAAACTACCCACTGAAGCGAAAAGAATAAGCTCCATATCGGACTCAGCAGGAATGGCAAGATGCACCACCAACTGGCAAAGGCCTCCTTGTGCTCATGCCAAAACTTCTTGCCACTATGGAGGCACAACCTGCGCGGGAAAATCGTACGCGGTTGATTTCGCAAATGAACAATATTCAAGCCAAATATCTGCCGCCGCGGGACAATGCAATGGGAGAGTAAATCCCGAAGGAAACCACATCCACGTTAGCGTACAAACAAACTGCTGTACTCTATAGCTTTTGAATTTTAATTTGTCATTTTTCATTTTGATTTTTAATTTTTGATTTTTCTATGTCCACTCTCAAAAAAATATTTTTCCTCTCAATCTTCATCTTTGTCCTGTCATTGCTTTTTTGGGGCGTGTATAATTTGTCCTTCAAAAAAACTTTCGTAGATGAAACGCCGAAGGAAACCGAAGCGCCAGACGAGATAAAAAATGTTGTCCCTCCCAAGGAAACTCCCGCCATCATTGCCGTTTTCGACGAACCGGCCATTTCTCCGGTTCTTTCCGCCGACGGAAACGCCATCCGCTATTATTCCAAAACCAACGGCCAAGCCTGGGAGATAAGTCTTGACGGAACCAACAAAAAAATTATCGGTGACACAGAACTGGCGGGGTTGGCTGACGTTTATTGGTCGGCCGATAAAAACAAGGTCATTACCAGATTTAATAAAATCGGCGAAAAAGTGGCCTTCTTCTATTACAACTACGCCGAAAACAAGGGCGTAAAATTAAAGGATAATTTAGACGAGGTTGCTTGGAATACCAACGGAAACAAGATTTTATACAAATATTACAGTCCTGCCAGCCAGGAAAGAACCTTAAATATCGCCGATCCGGACGGAACCAGCTGGCAAAAACTAGCTGATTTGAAATACCGCTACGTCAATATCGCCCAAATTCCCATGTCCGGACTCATCTCATTTTGGAACCGTCCTGATGCTTACACAGAAACGCTCCTTCAGACCGTCCCCGCCATCGGCGGCGAAGAAAAAACCGTTTTCACCGGAAAGTTTGGCGCGGATTATCTTTGGAACAATTCCGGCACCCACACACTCGTAAGTCACTCCGACATCCGCATGGGAAACAGGATGCAGCTCGCGACAATCAACTACAACGGCGGGGAATACAAGAATTTGAACATTCCCACTTTTGTTTCCAAATGCCTTTGGTCGAAAGACCAAAAAACAATCTACTACGCCCTTCCCGGAAACATTCCCGAAAACTCCATTCTCCCCAATGATTACGATGAAGGAAAATTCACCACCACGGACACTTTTTGGAAAGTCAATCTGGAAAACGGAGAAAAAACCAGATTAGTAGAAACGGAGAATATCCCCGGAAAATTCGACGTGGCGAAAATGTTTCTCAACTCCGATGAAAGCATCCTTTTCTTTACCAACAAAATCGACGGGGAACTTTACCGAATTGATTTATAACGTACTCAAATGATAGCAAAAGAGGTGGTTATTTTTTTTGAATGGTTGCTGTTTGAGAACGAGGATTTTTTCTAAAATTTTCCTTTGGCAGCCGTTGATTGAGGGAAAATTTTAGCTAAAAAATCCGCGTTCGAGTTGACCATTCGAAAAAATAACCGCCTCTTTTGCCTACAACGCCAGAAAACACATCCAAAAGACGACCGCCAGGTCGTTTTTGAAATAGGTCGTATCGACCAAGCCGTGAAGGAGGATATACAGCATTATTGCTAAAGAAATATACAACGCATCCATAGAGACGCCCCGACGGGGCGTCTCTACGTTTATCATCGCAAAAACGTCCTTAAAAAATAATCCCACCAGCCACAAAAATCCAACCAACCCCAAAATCCCCCCCGCCAGCCAAAACGCCAGAAACAAATTATGTGGATGCGGAACCGCCCACTCCAAATATGGCGGAAAATGCTTTTGATATTCTAAGTATTTGTCTTGAAAGTTTCCCGGCCCGATTCCCAGTATCCAATTGTCTTCCAAAATTTTTCCAGCCGACTTCCAAATCATAACGCGAGAAGATAGAGAAGAGCGCTCATCGAAATTTATGAAATCAGTAAATTTTTTATTGTTGACCTGAGAAAAAAATAATACGACTAGAATAGCAATAGTCACTATGTGTTTCTTATTTATCTTATTCTTTAGCAACTGCCACAAAACATCTTTCCCGCTATTTGCCGCCAGATCCCTCGACTCCGCTCCCTGCCTCGCCGGCAGGCGGGCGCTTCGCTCGGGATGACACATTGTTTTTATCGCTTGAGTGATTAACAGCGAAATGAAAACAGCTATCCAAGCAGAATATGAATACGTTTTATATACAACAAAAAATATTATTAGCAAATAGATTATATAAAAAATAATTTTTAATTTTGCATTGTCATTTTTATTTTTTAGATTTTCATTTTGAATTTTCTGTCCATAAGAATTAACTCTTTCAACGGCAGAAAGCAACAAGAATAAACCTCCTATTATTCCTGGAGACAGATACATCGCCAGATAATTCGGCGAATTAAATATTCCCTGTAGCCGGCCGTCAAAAGTGACCGCTCCCGCAAGATAATATCCCAAAGAAATTATCGCCACCGCTAAAGCCGAAAAATAATACGCTGTAAAAACATTGTCTATCTTTTCCCGCGGGACAATCGAACGGGCGGAAACAAAGAATAAAGCAGGCAAAACAAACCAGCTTTTTATGATGCCCAGGCTGTGTACGTAATCGATTACGTACATGTTTACGTAAGTTGAAACAGTCAAACCCACAGACATCAGAGCGACGGGATAAAAATATTTTTTGTAAACCACATCCGTAGAGACGCATTGCAATGCGTCTCTACGACCGCAACACGATAATGCCCACAAGATTAAAACAATCCCCACCAATATTTCCCAAACATTCGTCGGAATACCATAAATCTCAAACCTGACCAGATAAAGCGGCAGACAAAAAAAGGCCAGGCATATTAGGTTTTCGAAATTAACTATTTTTTTCATCAACATCGACATTTGCAAAACTTAGCACCAAAAGCAAAAGCGTCAAGACCACGGGAGAATAGATGGCCGTTTCAAAAAACGAATGGACTGAAAATATTATCATACTCGCGGCGCATCCCAGAAACACAACGTGCTTTTTTGATTTTTTTATAAATACAAGAACTGAGGAAAACATCAAAACAATCCAAACGAGAGCATTGGCGGCTCCCGTTTCCGCCGCGATATCCAAATAGGTGTTGTGAGCGTAAATCGGTTCGCGATAATCAGCCGTCGGCTTGATTTCCAGTGGATAGTTTCCAATGCCTGTTCCAAAAAAAGGATAACTCCGCGCGACCTCCGCCGCCTGTCCCCAGGTTTCGATTCTGCCTACATTGGAACCTTCTCTCAAATCAAAGCTGGAAAAAAACCTTGAGGATATGGGTGAAGGAATGGACAAAGAAACTCCAAGCAAGCCAAGAATTAGGGCTCCGTATAGTTTATGTTTTCTTCCGATTCTATTCCAAAAAAACCAAGTTAAAAATAATGCGCCAGAAAAAAGTCCCAAATAGCCGCCGCGGGAAAATGTCAGCGCGTCAGCCGTTGTTAAAATAAAAAAAGCGGCTAAATAAAATTTGTTTTTGTTTTTCAAAAACAAGGCCAACGCCAACGGAATCAAAATCCCCAAATAGTAGGAAAGCATATGCGGATCGGGAAAAAATGAAGTGGCTCTCAAATAAGTCGCGCCGGAAATATTCACCAGCCAGCTGGGATTTTTCAACACCGCTTCCGTAAGACTCCGTCCCAAAAAAGGCGGCACCGCGTAATTCGCCCAAAAACCACACACCGCTTCCAAGCCGAAAATAAATTGCGCCAAAAACTGCCCGATGCCAATCATTGCCGCCGCGGTTCCGGAAAAGATCAAATATCGAACAACTTTTTCCAGTTTCCAAATGTTTCTTATTTCAGCCGAAGCGACAAAATACAAAGGGAAAACGGAAAGCAGAAACAAAAGCTTGCGCGCCGACCATTCCGGATTTCTGGCAAAGAACATGGAAAAAAGATTTAAAAACAAAAAAGAAATTATCAGCAACGTCTGCAAGTTTTTTCCAATAACTATTTTTTTGTTCTTTAGCCCGCTCGCCAGCCAAACTAAAAAAAACAAAATAATCAACACCCGAATCGAAGCCAAATCAACGCCTTCCGCCGGATTAAGGGCGATTTGGAAGGGGAGATAAAGAGATATAAATAAAAGAAAATTGAACAGCATACTCATCTGATGTATTTTTCAAAGTCCCGGTACGCTTTGCTTACAGTCTCGGCTAATTCATTTCTGCCACGCGCCAAATCAATCCAGTTTTTCATCTTCCTCAGTTTCACATAGAAACAAAGCCAGCCTTTCAAGTGCCGCGGCGCGTTTTTTTTGAAAAAAATCAATCCGGAAATCACCAGCCAATACACTTTGTTCTTTTTGAGCTTTTCACTTTTTTCCCAGTGATAAATCCAGGCGCCCGAAACCACCGCCAACTTGAAACCCGCTTTCTTCACCCGCACGCTGAAGTCCGCATCCTCCCAATAAAGAAAAAAGTCTTCGTCCAAAAGGCCGACCCTCTGAAAAATTTCCCGTTTGACCAGCATCGCACAACCGGAAACGAAATCGGTCTCAAAAAAATCCTCCGTTTTTGCCTGGCGCATATGCTCAGCCTTCATAGAAAGCCATTTTATTTTTCCTCCTGAAAACCAGATCTTTCCATTTTCCTTTTCGAAGATAACCGGGCTGAGCATCCCAACGGCTTCATCTTTTTCGGCTGCGCCAAGCAATTTGTCTAAAAAATCTTTGTCGACTTCGGTGTCATTATTCAAAAGAAGCACCCAGTCTGCCGCCCGATCAAGGGCGTATCTTATGCCGACGTTGTTTCCGGCCGAGAAGCCTAGGTTTTCTTCATTTTTTATAAAAGTCATCTTGGAGAAACAGCTTCTCGCCAACTCAAAAGAACCGTCATTGGAATTATTGTCCACCATAACAACCTCTAATGAAGGGTAATCAATCTTAAAAACGCTCGCCAGGCACTTTCTAATAACATCCCGGCCGTTGTAATTCAAGATAACGATGAAAACCTTGGGAAAACTTTTCATTTTTTATTCACTAGGAGCTTACGCGTTTGACTCGGAGCGTTGAGTCCATGAAGGCTCGCGAATAAAACATGACTTTCTGGGGCTACACAATATTGGAGCATGCAACAGTAAAGAATAACCTTTCGGCCGGAATCATGAAACGGGACGAGGCAAGCGCGTAAGCTCTCTCACTGGGATTTCTTTACCAATCCCGCAATTTCAGACGTTTTCACGGCCCTTGTCGCCCAAAGAAGAAAAAAATAAACCCCCGCGCTGGACAAAGCCAAAAAGAAGAAATTCAAATTTCTAAAGGCGAATAAATAAGCTGCCATCAAAAGCCCCGAAAAGACTACAGCGCCCTTTTTCTCCAGCCTGGGAATATATTTAACCTTCTTCACGACCAACCCGGCAGCCAAAGCGACAACAGCCAACTCTGTTGCCAAGGAAACATAGGCGGCGGAGACATAAGAATATTTGGGGATGAAAATCAAATTGAGACCGATATTCAAAAAAGCCGCGACTCCCAAAACCGCCATCAATTTTTTTTGCAAATTGGAGACAATCAGAACGGCGTTGAACAAATGTCCAAAAAAGATAAGCGCCAGCGGAAAAACCAAAATCCGAAGGACATAAGCCGACTCGGAAAATCCCGCCCCGCCGATCAAATCAATTATACCATCCGCCAAAAAAAGCGTCCCGACAACAAGCGGTATCGTCATAATCGCGAAAAACTTGAAAGTCTTGTTGGCAACACTTTCGAATTCCACCCTGTTGGAAAAAACATTGAGCGACATTATCGGCAGCACCAGCCCCACGATCATCGCCGGAAAAAAAGTGATGTTTTCCAAAACCTTGTAAGCGGCGTTATACACCCCGACATCGGCGCTGCCCTTCATAACGGAAAGCAAGAGGGTGTCCATCTTGAAATATAGAAAAGTTATGACCGCCGCTCCGCCCATCGGCAAGGACTGTTTCAAAAACGTCTTCCAATAGTCCCAATCAAACCGCAACTTAACACGGACATACCGCCGGGAAAAGAAGAAAACGGCGAAGAACACAAACGTCATATAAACAAGCAGCGAAAATATGATCCAAGCGAACCCCAAATTAAACTTTACGGCCGCGATTATGAAAAGGACCTGGAGAATCTTTCCGCCCAGCTCGGAGAAAGAAACTTTGTCCATCGATAAGTTCTTCTGGAAAATACCATTTAAGATCTGGTAAGCGGACGAAAAAAGATAGGCTGCTCCGGCTACAATTATACCCATCTTAACTTCACTGGAATACGGCAGGAACCAGACAACCAGCGGAGAAACAAAAACCACGGCCGCCGCAGAAACAATCCTCAACGTGAAAACGTTCCCCATTATTTTTTCCGCGTCCGCGCCTTCCCTGGAAATTTCCCGGGTTGAGATTTGGTACAGCCCCAAGTCAGATATAGCCGAAAAAAAAGCAAAAAACGCCAATACCGTGGCGTAATCTCCAAACCCGTCTTTTCCCAGGTAGCGAGTTATGAAACCTATCGAAACCAGCGCCAAAACAGTGGAAGCTATCTTCGAGGCGCTGCTGGCAAGAACATTATAAGCGATTTTACGAGCAACCTTCATAAATTCACCTAATTACCTAATTCACCTAATTTCTAATAAAAGTCCCAATAACCAAATGTCCAATAAAATTCCTAGCAACAAGCTTCAATCTTTATCATTTTACTATTTTGACTTTGGAATTTTATTAGGTTCACCCCGTTAAATAACTCTAAACTCGTCAAACGATTGTCAGATTGTTCAATTTATTTTATTAGAACTATTTAACGGGGTGAATTAGAAATTAGGTGAATTAGGTGAATTTTAAATCTCTTAATTAGGAACAATCTCAAAAAATATTCTTCTAAACAAGATCAGCGGGTTTTATTACCACTCTCCGATCCTCTCCTTCCCCAATGCTTTCTGTTTTGATTTCTTCCATCTTGGACAGCTCGAGGTGAACAATTCTTCTCTCATACGGAGACATCGGGCGAAGAACTACAGCCCTCTTTTCCAGCAAGCACTGCCGGGCGACTTCCTGGGCCATTTTTATGATAGAGCTGTTTTTTTCCCGGCGATAAGAATTTACATCCAAAACGAAATCAGCCCTGTCCTGAAATTTTTGCCGAACTAACAGTCTGGCAATATGCTGAAGAGATTGAAGATTAATGCCATATTGTCCGATTAAAAAGCTGGATTCCTCGGTTCTAATGTTGCAAACCAACGTTTCGCCGTCTCCCTTTTCAATTTCCACTTCCACCTCAAATCCCATCTTGGAAACAAGCTCAATCACTGTTTCTTTCACTATTTCTTCCAAATTTCCCTCTTTCATGTTTTTAGCAATTAGTAATTAGCGGCTGGCAACTTGAAAAAAACTCTTAGGCTCAAATCACCAATCGCCAATTGCTATTTGACTGCCACCTTTTCTTGATTCTCTAAATAGTATTGTTGAGCCACCATGAAAACAGTTGAAATAAGCCAATAAAGCGCCAGCCCGGCCGAAAACTTTATACCGATAAACAAAGTCAGAAGCGGCCCGAGATAAAGCATTTGCTGGGACATAACGGCAGAAAAATCGGAACTGTCCATCTTTACGCCCTTCTTGGCTTGTTTAGCCATTAGCATCTTGGTCTGAAAATACTGGGAAGCCGCCGCCAGAACCACCAAGACAATGTGCGGCAAGCTGGCCAGGGTGATATTTTTGAAATCGATTGATTTGCCCAAATCAACTATGCCTAAGAAAAACTGGTTTATCTGTCCCGGATTAGACACGAAAGAATAAAGTCCCGATCCATCCACCACCAACCCGTTGCCGCTTCCGGATATATTGAACAAAACGCGATAAATGGCTATTAGAAAAATCAACTGGAAAATTGTCGGCAAACATCCGGAAAAGGGATTAGTCTTATTCTCTTTGTAAAATTCCATCAACGCCCGGCTTTGCTTTTCCTTATCTCCTTTGTATTTCGCTTGGATTTCCTTGATTTTCGGCTGAAGCGCCTGCATTTTCTTTTGTGATTCTATCTGTTTTTTGGACAGCGGAATCAAGAGAAGCTTGATGAAAATGGTTACCAAAACAATAGCAATGCCGAAATCGGCTACGGGAAAGATGTTATAGGTAAAGATCAAAAGATTGTAAATAGGCCGATAAACCAGTTCGTTGAATAAAAAAAGCATTTATTTTAATATTAACTTATTTCTTAAGAAGCCCCGCTTTTAGCAGAAGAATTTCCAACGATTTTTCTACGCTTTCGCTTTTATTCTTCAAATCGTTCTTCTCCGCCTTTTTTGCCATAAAAACCACATCCCAACCCTTCTCAATAACTCCTATTCTCTTCTGAAAGGCCTCTCTGATTTGCCGCTTAATTCGGTTTCTTTCCACAGCTTTTTTGGAAAACTTCAGTCCGATAGATATGCCTAGTCTCGTCTGATCCAGGCCGTTTTTCTTAATTTTCGCGGAGATGTTGCTATGAGCAAAGAATTTTCCGCCACGATAAATACTGGAAAAATCCTCCTTTTTTATAAGCCTGTTTTTGCGCGAAAGCATTTTGTACTGTAGATTATACCGTGGTTAGTTTTTTCCTGCCCTTTTGCCTTCTTCTCTTAAGCACGTCCTGCCCTGATTTAGTGCTGTTCTTTTTGAGAAAACCGTGCCGCCTTTTTCTTTTTTTGCTTTTGGGCTTGTATGTGATACTCATCGTTTTTTTATCTGTTAATTGCTTAATAGTCACTTTGAAGTTTATCAGTTGCCAAACAAAAAGTCAATTCTTGACGGCAAATTTGCGCTTAATTTGTTTTTGTATTATATATAAAAAGAAACCCACACCTTACCCACACCCTTATCCACAAAATTCTTCGACGCTTTTTTTCTCTTGTGCTATACTTTCCCTAAACGCTCCACCTTTTTATTCCAAACTAACCAAAAAGCCATGACAAATGAAGAACTTTGGCAAACCGCTCTTTCGGAAATAGAACTCTCTATTTCCAAAGCCAACTTTATAACCTGGTTTAAGGGCACTTCCATACTGTCCAACAAGGATGGCCACATTGTTGTTGGTGTCCCCAATGGCTTTGCTAAGGAATGGCTGGAAAACAAGTACAACTTGTATATTTTAAGGGCTATTCGAAATATACAGGAGGAGGTTAAAAGCGTTTCTTGCACAATATCAACTGCTAATACTGAAGATTCCACTCAAAAGGAACCCCTGGTTGATGCCATTTCCGCTCCAAAAAAGGTTTTCGTCAAAGAAAGCGCTAAGTTTTTCCCAGGCCAGGAAAACAACTTAAACCCCAAATATACTTTTGAGAATTTTGTGGTCGGCGGCAACAACGAGCTAGCTCGAGCCGCTTGTTTTGCTGTTTCCCAGAATTTGGGACAAATTTATAATCCCTTGTTTATTTACGGCGGAGTAGGTCTGGGAAAAACCCACCTTATTCAATCAATCGGCAATGAAATACTGCAGAGAGATCCTTCCTCAAAAGTCAAATACATCCCTTCGGAAAAGTTCGTAGCTGAATTCATTGAAGCGGCTAAAACAGGAAAAATAAACGAGTTTTCCCAGTGCTACAAACAAATAGACTTGCTAATCATTGATGATATTCAATTTATCTCAGGAAAAGAAAGAACTCAGGAGAATTTTTTTCACATATTCAACCACCTTTCCCAATCCAATAAACAAATTGTCCTTTCCAGCGACAAACCACCCAAAGCCATCCAAATTCTTGAAGAAAGGTTGCGATCCCGCTTTGAAGGCGGTATGATCGCCGATGTTTCCAAGCCTGATTTTGAAACCAGAGTGGCTATACTAAAGAAAAAGGCCATGCGAGAGGGGCTTTCTATTGATGATGAGTCCTTGGGTTTTATTGCTGGCAACATTAAAAATAATATTCGAGAACTGGAAGGCGCCTTAAACAGGGTGGCTGTTTCCGCCCAACTTAGCAAAAAGGATCTTACCCCCACCTATATCGCGTCTATTTTAGGCGAAATTATCTCCAGTGGAAAGAAAAAGGGCATTACTTATAAGCACATTCTTAAAACTGTTTCCGGTTTTTATGATATAAGTCCAGATGAATTAATCGCCAAAAACCGAAAACAAGAAGTAGTCCGACCCAGACAAGTAGCCATGTATCTTATGCGTAGCGAGCTTCAGTATTCCTACCCAGGCATAGGCAGTAAATTAGGAGGCAGGGATCACACCACCGCCATTCACGCTTTTGACAAAATATCCAAAGCGCTAAAAGTAGACGACAAACTCTTTGAAGAACTCACATCCATTAAAGATCAACTATACAGTATTGTTTAAAACCTGGGTATAAGTTGTTATAATCCCATCTAATAACCCTGTTTATAAACCTTAAATTAGTCAGCTATAAACATGGGAGCTATTTCCAATATATATATTTCCCATTCGCTATTAACTTATCATGCAATCCCATCTATTATAGTTATCATACAGTTATCAACAGCTAATTTACCTTGCTTAAGCCTCTATCTCTACTTATCCCCAATAATTTAATTCATTAATAATAACTAACTTACTTTTATACTTAAATAAAAAGAAGAATATACAACCAGTTAAAATTATGAAACTTATTTGTACCCAAGAGAATTTTAAAAAAGCTATTTATAGTTGTGAGAGGATGGTGTCTAAACAAAACACCCTACCTATTCTTAATAATATTCTTTTTGAAGCTCAAAAAAACAAGTTAAGTTTATCAGCAACTAATTTGGAGATTGGCGTTCAAGCTAAAATAGGGGCTAAGGTGGAAAAAGAGGGTAAAATAACTATCCCAGCCCGGATTATAAGTAATTTTTCCAATAATCTTCCCGCCGGGGAAAATATTTCGCTGGAACTATCTGGGCAAAGTCTAAAAATTAAAAGTGGGGCAATGAAGGTTGTGATAAAAGGTCTTTTAGCGGACGATTTTCCTCTTATCCCCAAGAAAAAAGCGGATTCTTTGCTTGAAATAAGCGGGGTAAAATTAAAAACCGTTCTTTCTCGGGTTTTAACCTCAGTGGCGCGCAATGAGGCTCGGCAGGAATTAACAGGAATTAATCTGATTTTGGGCCAAAAGGAATTATTTTTTGCTTCTACGGATAGTTTTCGCTTGGCTGAAGAGCGGTTGGTCCTGGATAAATTAAGTGTAAATAAGGAAAATTATGAAATATTCTCAACTAAAAACGGCAGTTTGATTATTCCTTCTGCTACTTTAGCGGAAATATCCAGAATAATCTCCGGCGATACCGACACCCCAGTAAAAATTACTATAGAAGAAGGACAAATATTTTTTGAGTTGGAGAATATTATCATAGTCTCTAGGTTGATTAATGGCAAATATCCCGAGTATCGACATATAATGCCCAAGGAATATAAAACTCGGATCGTGGGTGAAAAAGGCGTTTTTCAGAGCGCGGTAAAAATGGCCAGCATTTTTGCTTCCGGAAAAACCGGAGAAATAACCATCAAAATTGACGCAGAAGCGAAGAAAGTTTTAGTCAGCTCAATGAGCCAGGATACGGGAGAAAACTCAACAGAACTTAATTTTGACATAACAGGGCCATCTCAGGAGGTGGTGCTCAGTTCAAAATATCTTTTAGAAGGAATTAACACTGTTTCCACTTCAAAGTTGGCGTTGCTCATAAACAGTGAATCCACGCCGCTGGCTCTTCGGGAGATAAATGAGCAAACAGGAGAGGTGCTGGAAGATTATACGTATATTGTGATGCCGATAAAGAATTAAAAATAGGAAATTCCAAATTACAAGCACCAAATTCCAAATAAATTACAATTTCCAAAACCCAAAACGTTTTGAAATCGAGATTTTGTATTTTGAATTTATTTGGAATTTGTAATTTTGCCGCGCCCGACTTCGCTTTGACCCTTGGTTATTTTTGTAAATTTATTAAAAATTTTACGATAACGAGAGTCTTTTGCCTTTTAAACGGCGAAGTCAAAGCGGGCGGGGATTTGGGATTTTTTTAATTACTATGAGCAACACTGTCGATTTAATTATTATTGGTGCTGGTCCCGCCGGCTTGGCGGCTTCGATTTACGCTTCCCGTTACGGGGTGGAGCATAGCGTAATTGGGTTAATTTTGGGCGGACAAATCAGTGAAACGCACGAGATTGACAATTATCCTGGAATGGAGAATATGAGCGGCTTTGATTTTTCCCAAAAATGGGGGCATCATGTGGAAAAGTATGGGATAAACATAATTCCGCAAAGGGTCAGAAGTATAAAAGAGGCCAAAGAAAGCCAAACTTTTGAGATAGAACTGGAGAATAACGCTGTGTATAATGCCAAGGTAGTTTTGCTGGCGACTGGCACCAAAAGAAGGCAATTAAACATTCCCGGGGAAGCCGAATTCAGGGGTAAAGGCGTGTCATATTGCGCCACTTGTGACGGTTTTTTCTATAAAAATAAAACTGTCGGTATAATCGGCGGAGGCGACAGCGCGGTCGGAGCGGCCCTCTATTTGGCCAATATCTGCCAAAAAGTATATATAATTTACCGGAAGAACGAGCTCAGAGCGGAGCCTTTTTGGTTGAAACTTATTGAAAACAACGAAAAAATAGAGCTTATTTATGAAACTAATGTTGCTAAGATATCTGGCGGCGATAAATTGGAGAAAATCGAACTGGATAAAGATTATAATGGCGGAAAAGAGCTGAAAATAGACGGTTTGTTTATTGAAGCAGGGTCTGACCCGGATATTTCTTACGCTAAGGATCTGGAAATCAAGCTGGATGAAGGCGGCTACGTAAAAATCGCCAAAGATGGCGCTACGTCGATGCCCGGCGTTTGGGCGGCCGGCGACATCACCGACGGCTCCGACAAGTTCCGCCAAGTCCTCACTGCCGCCGCCGAAGGCGCCATCACGGCGCGGAGTATTTTTAACTGGTTAAAAAAGCAATCTAAATAATTTGACGCTTCAGTGAAAATTACTGGGAAAAAACGCTCTCCGGAGGGCGTTTTTTGCTAAATAGCCGGTTTTGGCGTAGAATTGAGGGGAGAAAAGTGTTAAGCAACTAGTTAATAATATATTGAAATAGGCGGCGGCACTGTTTGAAATAAGCTTAATCTCCCCTCTAATCATGAAATCTCTTAAAGATCTTCTAAACAAGAAAAAGGCTTCGGGGCCGTTGAATTTGGATGATCAGACGGTTTTTTATGTTTTTCGAAAAATCATCAAGGAGGAATTCGGCAATGTCGGCGCGGGAAACTTGAAGGCTGATTTTTTCAAAAATAAAACGCTCTTCATAAAGAGCGAGAGCAGTGTTTGGCTGAGCGAGCTTTGGATGAACAGGGAAAAGGTTATGCGGAAGATGAATAAAGAGTTGGGAGAAGACGCGGTGAAGAATATAAAAACGAAGTAGGCGTAAAAATTCCAAATTCCAAATCTCAAATTCCAAATAAATTACAATAACCAAAATTCAAAATCCAAAACATTTTGAATTTTGGAAATTAGAATTTTGAATTTATTTGTGATTTGTAATTTTGGATTTGGTGCTTATTTTATCAACCAAACCGTAAGAATTAATATTGCCAATGCTAGCCTGTACCAAAAGAAAATTTTGTAGCTTACTTTTTCAATGAAGCTGATCATAAACGCGATGGCGAAGTAGCCGGAGAGGGCGGCGGTCGCGATGGCGACGATCTCGTAAAAATCTATTCCGTGCGAGATGAATTCCGGCAGTTTGAGAACGGTGGCGCCGAAGATGATGGGCGCGCTCATAAGAAAAGAAAAACGGGCGGCGCTGACGCGGTTAAGACCTAAGAATAGTCCGGCGGTAATTGTCGAGCCGGCGCGCGACACTCCCGGAACAATCGCCAAGGCTTGTGAAACGCCGATAACAACGGCGTCTTTAAAATTCATATCGACTATTCCTCGCCGGTGTTTCGCGTAGCGGTCGGCTAAATATAGAATCAATCCAACCAGGCTCAACGTTCCGGCAATGAGCAGAGGATTGCGGAAAACTGTTTCGGCGTAATTTTCCAAAAAATATCCGGCAATCGCGCCGGGAACAGTGGCGATAACGAGAAGCCAAAGAAGATTTCTGTTGTAGAATGGCGACGTTGAGATAGTATCTCCGGTACCGGAGATACTATCTCTGCTTGGCAAGATGGATTTTACAATTTTCATAAAATCCTTGGCAAAATACAAAACGACGGCGAAAAGTGTTCCCAAATGCAGCGCCACGTCAAATGGAAGTCCCGGGTCGGGAAAACCGAAAAGCCAGGGAGCGAGAACCAGGTGTCCCGAAGAAGATATGGGCAAGAATTCGCCCAAGCCCTGAACAAGACCGAAGATTATAGCTTGGAAAAAAGTCATAGAATCATGAAGCGCGTAACGCATAACGTGGAACGTGGAACGAGGGGGCTGTCCTATGGAATGTTGGTGTGAATGTCGATGGATTTAGAGGCGCCGTCTCCGGTTTCATTTTCGGCGCTGACTTCTATTTCGATTGTTGAAGATTTTTTTGAATCCGGAACAGAATAGGAATAGCTGATTTCCGAGTCGGAAGACTCTTCCACTGTTTCCCCATCTATTTTTATTTTAATCTTCTCAATGTCATAGTCGGAAGAAGCCTTGGCGCTGATCGTGAAAGAGGAGGAGGTTATTTCTTCTCCGTCGGAGGGACTTTTGATGCTGATAGAAACATCGGAATCGCCGAAATCATCGGACTGGCACTTTTTGGTTGGCGCGTCATTGCCCTTGTAATCCTTGTTGTCTTCCACCCATTTTTCCACGGCTTTTTCCCAATTTTTGAATTGAGGGTCTTTCCCTGGATCTTTGGGAATCTCTCCGCGCGGGTCATCTTTGTTGACGTAGTAAAGAATAGTGTGGGCGCTGGTGAACTTTTTCTTTTCCACCTTGCTGTCAGGGCAAGCGTCCGTCGCCAGGCAATACTTGTCTTTTTTCCCGGGAATTTCACAGACCTTTATTTCTTCTTTCACTTCAAAATCTCCCTTTAAAATATTCTTCTCAATATCTTTGTCTTCCTTGTACTCTGGAAAATTTTCAATAGCGTAATTTTTAATCGCGGTTTCCATAAAACTTCTCCAAATAGGAGCGGCAACATAGGAACCGTCAGCGCCTTCGGCCATAATGGAGTTGTCGTTGTTTCCCGCCCATACGCCCACAGCCAGAGATGGCGTGTAGCCCATTGTCCAACCATCCCGCCATTCATTGGTGGTGCCGGTTTTAGCGGCTACCGGACGGTTGTCAAAACGCAAGGGATTGTTTTCTCCGAATACCGGCGCGCGAAGCGCGTTAGTGGAAAGGACATAGTCAACCATCGCCACGTATTTTTCCTCAATTACCCGGTCGCCTTCCTTGTTTTCGTATTTTTCCAAGGTTTCTCCTCGGCCGTTTTCCACTCGAAGGATGGCGGTTTTTTCGCGCCGGATTCCGCCGGTGGCCAGGGTGGAAAAAGCGTTGACATGGTCAAGCAATTTCACTTCTCCTCCGCCCAAAACCAAGGATAATCCGTAACGATCAGGTTCGTTAAGCGTTTCAATGCCCATTTTTTTGGCGGTTTTTATGGACTCCTGAACGCCGGCCAGATATAGTGTTTTCACGGCCGGAACATTGAGCGAACGCGCCAAGGCGTCTTTCATTCTAAGCGGACCGCTATTTTTCCCATCGTAGTTTTTAGGGTTGTATTCTTTGCCGTCTTCAGTGGAGAAATTTGTGTCCACATCCCAAATCAAAGTTTCCGGCGTGTATCCCTTGGTGAAGGCGGTAAGATAAACATAGGGCTTAAAAGAAGATCCCGGTTGGCGGTCGCGAATAGCCACGTTTACCTGGCCGTCAATCTTGGTGTCAAAATAGTCTTTGGATCCGACCATCGCCAGAATTTGTCCGGTTTTTGGATCCATAGCGACCAGCGCCGCATTCTCGGCTTTGTATTTGGTCAGGTTTTTTTCCGCTCCTTCTCGAACCGCCCGCTCGGCCAGTTGTTGTTTGTCCCAATCCAATGTGGTATAAACTTTGAGGCCGCCCTGCTCCACTTCATCTTCGCCGTATTTTTTCTCCAGATATTCCTTGACATACATCACAAAATGCGGAGCGCTGATATTCTCCCGGTGCGGAGAGAGGCGCGAGAAAATGTCTTCCAGTTTAGCTTCTTCGGATTGCTCCTTGGTGACATAACCTAGTTCCGCCATGCGGTCAAGAGCGTATTCCTGGCGGGCTTTCAAGAGTTCCGGATACGAGCCGTAGGGTGAGTAGCGCGAGGGTGCCTGGGGAAGCGAGGCCAGCATAGCCGACTCCGCCAGATCAAGTTCTTTGGAATGTTTGCCGAAAAAAGTTTGGGCGGCAGCTTCGATGCCGTAAGCGTTGGAACCGTAGGGAATAGCATTGAGGTACATTTCCAAAATTTCGTCTTTCTCGAATTTTTGTTCCAGCTCAACAGCCAAAATCACTTCTTTGATTTTTCGGGTGAAAGTTTTTTCCGAAGTGAGCATGGAATGCTTGATAAGTTGCTGGGTGATGGTCGAACCGCCCTGGGCTTTGCCGCCCAGCGCCACATCTTTGAAGACCGCCCGGACAATGGAGCTTAGTTTTATTCCCTGGTGGGAATAAAACTCGTTGTCTTCCAGGGCGATGGTGGCGTAACGGATGGCCTCGGGCATTTCCGAATAGGGGACTTGCGTCCTTTTTTCTTCGCCGTGGATTTCATAAAGCAGGTGCTCTCCGGAACGGTCGTAAATCTTGGTCGATTCCACCACAAACCGGTTATTGAGGCTTTTGGGGCTGGGCAAATCTTTGGCAAACCAGGCAAAAACTCCCGCCACGGCCAAAAATCCGGCCACAGAGCCGAAAAGCGCTATTTTTTTGGTGAGCTTCCAGTTGAAATTAAGTTTGAATTTTCTGGAAGAAGAATCCCGATTTTGAGGGTTGAATATTTTTTGCATAATATTTTTAACTTATTTCAAAGTGCCTTGTATTGTAGTATAGAAAGAGGGAATTTTCAATGCGAAGTCAAGCTTTTTTCAAAAAGGATCAGCTTCTATTTTTGTGGTATTTTTTTAGCGCGTAAGCGATGATTTCTTTGGCTGGGTTTATTCCAGTTACGCGCTTGAAGGCATGCCATTGAGGGGAAATATTTACTTCAATTACATACCAGCGCTTTTTGCTCTCATCCCAAGCCAGATCAACTCCGGCCACATCATAATGCAGTGTCTTAGCTGCAGACAGGGCAACTTTTTTTGTTTCAGAGGTTAATTCGAAGTTCTCTACTTCTGATCCAAGCGAAGCGTTGGAACGGCAATCTCCTTTCTGGACATACCTTTTCATTCCCCCTAAAACCTTATTTCCAACTACAAAGATTCTGACGTCCCAAGCTATTCTTAAATATTCCTGGATCAAAAAATCCTCATCGGTTTTCGAAAGAAATTCAGCCAATTTCTTCCTGTTCTTTATTAAATTAATATCCCTGCCTCTTGCTCCATTAGCGGGCTTGGCAATGACCGGAAAAATATTGTCTGGCAAAGAGCTAAGGTTGTCTATATTATTTATTTGGTAGGTCTTCGGATAGTGGAGGTCTTTTTTTATAATTCTAACTCCTTCGGCGAGCTTGCTGTTTATGTATTTGTCTGAAATGCAACTTTCAATAACAATTTTTTTGCGCGATCTCAGCTCTTCAATGAAAATTCTGGAATTAGCCATGTTTTCCGAGAAGTATCTGAAAATATAAATGTCAAAACCAAGAAGATTCTTAATATCTGGCGTACTTACGCTTAATTCTCCATCGCTTATCTTAAAAATAAAATCACGAGTTTTTGAAAAAACGCAAATATGGCCCCCGGATTCTATTTCTGCTTGCAAATCCTGCGACAACATACCCCTATTCGAAGTTACAATAAGAAATTTAATTTGCATAAGATTGATCCAATAGCTGGAGTTTCTTTTTGAAAACTTTTAGAAGCTCGCGGTACATTTCAATCATACATGGTTTTTCTTCCGGAGTGAAAAAAAGTCCTGGCATAGAATTTAACTCGACCACCCAAGGTTGTTTTTTTTCATCAAACATAAAGTCTATGGAGTATATTCTTGGTTCGAAGGCGGCAAAAATTTTATTTGCATGTTTTATTACGGGGAAGATAGTCCGGGGCAGTTTATTCTCAGGTACGATCTTCAGGCTTCCGCCTTGAGCTAAATTGGCTAGAAAGCTGCCTTCTTGAGGTTCTCTAATATATGAATACATTAGTTTGTTATTGATGAAAACCAACCTCAGATCATGCATCTTTTGGCTTACCCCGGGAACGCCTCTTGATGAATCGATAAAGTCTTGCACTATATAGGGGCTGTTTATTTTAGGAAGTTCGCCATATTTTTTTTTCTCAATAATAAAGATTCCGTTGCCCCCGCTTTCACTCAAAGGCTTGGCGACTAATTTGGAGGAGCTTATGTTTTTTAGAGTCATTTTCAAGTCAGTGTTATTTTTTATGACCCAACTTCTTTTGCTCCATTTGGAAAACAGCAGGCTAGTAATAAATTTATCATCAATGAGACGGGTAAAACAGAGATCGTTTATGAAAGGGTAGTGTTCCCCTATCAATTCTTTTTTATAGTATGTTTCCATCCTAGCTTTGGTTTTGTCGTAGATTAAATCGGGCTTGATATTGTCGACTTTTTTCCAATTTCCGCCCTTGCCTTCGAAGACCCAGGCATGTTTAAAAATATGATTTTTATAATCATACCATTCGTAAGAAGCGCGATACATCTGGATGCCTCCTTTCTTGCAGATATCATAAAAGTATTCGTATGAATACATATAATCCTTATTGGAGAATGGCTTGGCTTTTCTCCAATCGCTCTTGCCAAAAAGAATCATTACTTTTTTCATGTTTTTGAAATTATAAAAATTACTTTAAGTCGGAGTTCTTTTTCAGTTCTAATATAAACTCAATAATATACCGGACTACATCCCTAGTTTTTCCATGGGTGGGGTTGTAGTGAATGTATAAATCGGGTCTGCGGTTAGCTTCTAGGATATTGATTCTCTGTTTTGACGGGCTTTTTGTTATGTCGTCGCATATAATATCCAGTCCTGTTAATTTTTTATCAACAGCCTTAGCCGCTTTTACGCATAGCAATTTTATTTCCTCGTTGACGATATCGGTTGAATCTGCAGTCTCTCCTCCTTCGGCGAGGCAAGAGCTTGTTCTTAAAAATATTTCTTTGCCTTCTTTTGGCGTACTGGCCAGCGTCTCTCCCTGTTTTTGCAATAACTCCGTGAGAACTGCATCGAGAGGAGTTCTTTTCTCTGTATTCTCTTGCTTTTTTTCAATAAGTTCTTTGGTGGTGCTTTCTCCATTTCCGAAAATTCTCGGAGGAATCATTTCCAGAGCTCCAATGATTTTATCTTCTAACACCAATATTCTGTATTCTTTTCCAAAAATCATTTCTTGAGTTACGAGACAAGGGAATTTCTCTATCTCTCGCAAAATAAGTTGCTTGGCGTCTCGCGAGTTTTTTATATCCGTAAAAACACCCAAGCTGTATGAACCGCTGGCATCCTTTACGACTATGGGGTAGGAAAGTTTTCCAAGCTCCTCGTTTAGCTTTTCTTCAGTGATGGTTTTTCTGTAAAAACAGACCGTGTTGGGCGTCGGAATATTATTTTCTTTTAAAAATATGTAAGTCAGATCCTTGAAATTCGTCGGCTGTTTTCTGGAAAATAAATCACTGTCTATCACAAATTTTTTGTTGATGAATATTTTTTCTCCTCTTAACTTGATGTAATAGTAGCTTCTCTCGGGAATAATTTTTTCAATCGTTCCGCCCATCTCCTGAACGACTCTTTTGATAATTCTTTGGTTTTTTATCATTTATTCACATCAATTAAGAATTTAGATAAATTCTTTCGGCCTATAATAATATTCTTTTCCAGTTCTTTTCTCTCGGCAATGTTCATCTGCGTGGATGTCTCTATTTTATCCAGAATAAATGTTATGTTTACTTTAGGTCGGATAGATGATCCGTGAGAGGAATAAACAACAACAATATCGGCAAGATCAGGATGCTTGCCTAAGTAGCTCTTTTTCAGAGCTTCTTCTACTCCCCTGGATTCTTCACGGGAAAAATTTGCTGGTAAATCCAAAGATGAGAAGAAGTCTATGACACTTTCAAATCCTAGCTGTTTTGCCAGATCAGTATCAATTGAACTGGAATACGCTCCTGTGTCGATCTTGGCTTCCACTTCGATTTCCTTCCCGTCTTTTCCGATGAGCTTTACTTTTTCCACTGTGCCGATGACTTTTTTGCCGGAGATGTCTTCCAACTCCTCTTCGATTTCGCCGCCAAAGAGGTCCATCCCGACTCGCACTCCCTTTTCCACGGTTTTGATTTTGAGTTCCGAAACGCGCTCCAGTCTTCTCTTGAGACCGGAGAGGTTGGCGACTTGGATGGCCAAACCCGGGCGGGCGTTGAGTTCTAGAAAAACCGGTCCGCGGTCTCGATCCAAGGCGATGTCGGCGCCGAGAAACCCGAGACCTGAAGCTTTCTGGGCTTTTACCGCCATTTCGAGAATTTGTTTCCAATAAGGAATTCTTATGCCGGACAGAATCAGTCTTGTTTCTGGCAGATATTCGATTATTTTTGGTTTCTGGTGGCCCATAATCGCGGTGGTGGTGGTACCGGTGGCCATATCGATGCCGCAGCCGATGCCGCCCAAATGCAAGTTGGCTTTCCCGCCGGAAGCCTGAGTGGCGAGGCGGAGCATAGCCATTACGGGAACGCCGTTATAAACAATAACTCGCACGTCCGGCATGCCTCTGTAGGAATAGGGCTTGAAAATTTTGGAAAGTTTTATTCTCTCTTCAAAAAAAGCGATATCGGGCGTGCTGGAAAGGGAGAACGAGCCGAAAAGAATATTTCGAATATGGTTTTTCAAATCTTCTACGCTGACCGAGGATCGGTCGGCTTTTATCCAAACATTTTCCGCATTTTTTTTCTTGCCGTAAACTACAATAATTCCTTCTCCGCCGAATCCGCGGTTGGGTTTCAAGGCGAAACTGTCCGGCAGTTTGCTCCAATCAAAACTTTCCAATTCTTCCTGAGTCCTTATTTTGGCGATAAGTGTGGGGATAGGAAGCTCGGCTTTTTTGAGAATCCTTTTGCTGAGAAGCTTGTCATCGGCGATTCTTTTGGCGGATTTCAGATTGAGCGGCCGAATATACTCGAGATTTCTCGAGTTCATCCCCAATATTCTTCTGGATTTTTTTATAAAATTAAGCATAATCCGATTCGAATCTACGAATGTATCCAAATCTACGAATGATTCAAAGGAGCGTGTTTATGGGGTACTACCCATGCTCTTTTATTCGTGAATTCGAATGTATTCGTAGATTCGTATCGCGTCACATGTTTTTTATAACTTCCTTAAATCTCCAGTATTCGGTCAAGCGCAATCCGGTCCACTTTCCCAAAATAATGTTTATCGGGATAGTGGCGAGAATCGCCCAGGGGTAACTGGCGAGAAACCGGATAAGAAACTCGGAGCTGGCGATAAAGTAGCCGACAATAGAAATCCCAAGGGTTTCCAATGCCAGAATTATCGCCATTTTGTTGCCCTTTTCTATCTGAACTGTGATGAATTTTTCCACGATTGTGATCATAATGAGGATGGGGAAAATGGAAACGGAAGCTAGTCCTGTCCTTCTCATTCCGCCGCCCAAAACCAGAACTCCCAAAATCAAAATCGCCACGGCGGTGAGCATAATGGCGACACGGGGAAGGTAGAGCAGACGAAACGGCCGGAGGACGAAGCGCATTACCATCCCGGCCAAAATCACGGCCGCGAAAATAGCGATGCCGTATTTGATTCCGTTGGTGGCGAGGAAGGCGAAAGTGACGATGAGCGGCGTATAGATTCCAAAAGCCTTGATGCCGACCACCTGGCGGAGAAAGGCAATGAAAGTGGCGATAATAGGCAGCATTAAAATCAAGATGACTGTTTCCAAAGGAACGCCTTCTCGGAGAAAAAAGTTGATGATAGGACTGACATTCATAGGATTGTAAATTCCAAATTACAAGCACCAAATTCCAAATAAATCCCAATTTCCAAAATCAAAAATGTTTTGAATTTGAGATTTTGTATTTTGAATTTATTTGTAATTTGTAATTTGTAATTTTTTGCGACGACTTACACTTAGAATTATTTTTTTAGTTGGAATTTGCGCAAACAGTTACTTCATACTCGCCATCTTCCGGCTGTTGATATGGCATATCGCGATGGCGATGGCGTCGGCGGTGTCGTCCGGTTTAGGGAGAGCGTTTAGTTTTAGGATGCTTTTGGTCATCTCTTGAATTTGTTTTTTGTCCGCCCGCCCGTATCCGGTAAGAGCTTGTTTTATCTGGAGGGGCGTGTAGCTTGCGATTCTAACACCATTTTGCTTTAAAGTCAAGATGATCGCGCCGCGGCTTTGAGCTACCTGGATGACGGTTTTTTGGTTTTTGAAAAAGAAAATCTGCTCGATGGCGGCTTCTTCGGGACGGTGCTTTCCGATGATTCTATTAAGATCCGAGGATATCTCCAAAAGCCGGTCTTCGTCGGAGTTGTTTTTGCTGGTACTGATGTGTCCGTAGGCGATAGTTTTCATTTCCCCCTTGTTATCTTCCTCGATTACCGCCCAACCTGTGGTGGCAGTGCCGGGATCAACGCCTAATATGCGAAGGCTTTGAGTATTTTGTTCAGTCATAAGGCAAAATATGCACTAAGTGGTTTTCAAGAAGTTTTGTAAATTTCTAATTCACCTAATTTCTAATTCACCTAATAAAATTCCAAATAGTCAAAGGTCAAACAACATTCCCAATGCCAAATTCTAAAGGTGTCTAATATTTGACATTTTATTTTGCTATTAGAAATTACTGAATTTTATTAGGTGAATTAGGTAATTAGACAATCAGGTGAATTTTCATAGATTATCATAAATTTCCTCTACGTCATCCAACTCGTCCAGCGCTTCCAGGATTTTTTCATAGGAGAGGTGGGTGCTTTCGTCGATTTTGACGGTGTTTTTGGGGATATAAATCAAGCCGGATTCTGTGACTTTCAAGCCGGAATTTTCCAAATTTTCCTGGACTTTTTGCAGGTCTTGGATTTCCGTGTAAACAATAAAAGCCCCTTCTTCGC
Organism: Patescibacteria group bacterium; assembly: GCA_030837625.1. Lineage (GTDB taxonomy): Bacteria > Patescibacteriota > Minisyncoccia > Moranbacterales > UBA2206 > XYA2-FULL-43-15. The sequence goes on from JAUPKF010000002.1 coordinate 90,973, forward strand.
TTAGCATATCTTTAGCGCCGGCTTCAATCGCCGCCATTTCCAATTCTTCCGTGTTTTTCCCGTTCAGTTCGACAATTATGCCGCCGACTTGTTCGAAATTCCACATCGCGCTGCCGGCTTCGCCCAGTTTTCCACCCAGTTTGTTGAAAACCGTCTTGATCTCGCTGACAGCGCGGTTTTTGTTGTCGGTAGTGACTTTGACAAGCAGCATTATTCCTCCCGGCGCGCTGGCTTCATAAACCATTTCCACCAGTTCCGCGCCTTTCAGTTCGCCCGTGCCGCGCTTTATCGCGCGGTCGATGTTGTCCTTGGGCATATTAAACTCCCGCGCCTTGTCCATTGCCATCCGCAGTTTGAAATTCGTGTCCGGATTGCCGCCGCCTTCCCGCGCGGCGATTGTAATAGGTTTCGCCAAACGCGTAAAAACCTTGGCGCGCCTGGCGTCATTAACTCCTTTCCTCTGTTTAATTCCCGCCCAATGGGAGTGTCCGGACATAAAGATTAGTTAAAAATTAAAAGTGAAAAGTTAAAAGTGAGGGGGCGAGGAAAAGCTAAGTCTTGGGTGTGAGTATAAAGGTTGTAAAAAGCTTAGCTTTGAGAACTGTATGATGCACTCTCTTTGTTTCAAGTTTAACACTTTGAGTCGGTAAACTCAAGAAAAATTGCAACTTAAGCGAGATAAGTTTTTCGCGGCTCATCAGTCGTTTTCGCGAGGCTTTGCCAGTTCAGCTCAAAAATACTTTTTAAGGTATTGTAAATTTTTTTGCTTTCGATGATCATGCCGATTTGTTCCTTGAATGACATAATGCCGATACTCCCGTTGCCGTAAAGGTTGATTTCCACTTCGAAAGGGAATTTTTCTGGTGAGATTAGTCTTGTTTGGCGAAGATGTTTTTGATCATGAGTTTTTACATTCTTCATATAATCAACATCCGGCGCAATAGACCTCTGCCAGATTTTGTTTTCAGCACGCTTTAAAACATAGAAATTCCAAAGCCAGTCGATGTCGAAATGATTGACGGCATCAACTGAAACCCAAGCCAGTGTTTCAGTTTTTGGATAATTTAGTGTGTCTCGATAAACCTCTTTTATTCCCTCAATACCTTCGAAATATCGAATCTTAGGCTTTTTGTCGATGAAGTTGGCGATGGAGAGAAGCTCCGGGAGAATAGTATTAAGTTTTGCCTTTCTTTCCTCGAGTTGGTCTTCTAGCTTGCGCGGGTCTTCGGCATAGTAGTATTTTTTATTTTTTCTGACGGTAATTCCCACAAGAGATTTTCTCCGTAAAGAGGCGATAACGTCATATAGTGTAGTTCGTTTTACGCCAGATTTATTGGAAATTCGCTCTATATTGGACTCGCCAAGTTCAAGCAGGCTCAAATAAGTTTGAGTCTCTTTTTTGTCTAAACCAAAAAACTCCAGATCTTCAACTTGCATATTTCTTATTTTGTCGATAAAAAGGTCGTCATAGTAACGATATTATATAAGCCAAAAATTGTCAATAATTAGATGAGTTTAACCTAACTCAGGACATTATTATTGTTTTTGATATAATTTTTGGTCAATGAATGAAAGGAGCATTGGCAAAAAATTAGTGATGGACTTAGGGATCTTTGAAAACACGCTTACTGTTAAGAAAGGAGATTTTATGAATATCAATACAGATATTCAATTTTTTGGAATTACCTGGGATGTGTTCAGGGATATTATGGACTGCATTGAAAGAATAAGGAAAGGAGAGAACATCTCAGTTCGACTTGTTGATCTGTCAGTGGTATTTGCCGGCCCAACAGGCGGACCATTCAATCATCGCTTTTCAGGAAAGATAGAAATTTCAGGAAAGATAGAAACTGTCTATGATATCTCTCCTACTATGGCAGTAAACAAGGCATGGGAACAGATATGTGCGCTTATCCAAGCGGAACGAGACGAATCGGAATAAGAAGAAGCAAATCCAACTATTCAGAGAAGCGTTCTCGCGCGGGTGCTTCCAAAAGGTGAACGGTTTTGAGCCAAGTTTAACAGCTTGGCTCTTTTTTATTTGGAAAATTTCGTTTGTAGGGGTGGTTCATGAACCGCCCCTACGAAGCAATGGTCACAGTAAAATATTTTCTGGATTATTCCGATCCCGTTCCCAATCGGCGGGATTGTTTTGAATATATTCTCGTATGCGGTTTAATTCTGATTCGTTTCGGATGATGCGGTCGTAATAATTGCGTTGCCACAAGGGATTGCCAGATCTGTTTAAAGAAATATTAATTTCTCTGGCAGATAACATTTTAAATTTCCCAACGATTTTTGGTATCAGCATATTGCGTCGATGTTTCCGTAGGGGCAATTCATGAATTGCCCCTACGGAAACGGAATGTATAATTTCAATTATCAGATGAACGTGGTTTTGCATGACAATAAATTCATCCAATTGGGTATTCGGGAAATATTTTTCAATATTTTTCAATTCCCTTAGCACAATTTTACCCGCGTCATTCAAAAACATTGTTCCATCGATAATATTTCCTAATAATTCTTCTCGGTTCTTCGCACAGATCGTCACAAAATACATTCCATTTTGGGAATAATCATAATTGGCGAGACGGTTTAATTTGCGGTTTTTCATTTTTATATCCGATTGATAGCCCAATTCAAGCCGGAATTTATTTTTGTCCAAAAAGCGTTGAACAGCGCGATTGCCCAGTGTTTTTGGATGGCGGGGGCGGTGAAAGTATAAAAATTTTCGTATTGTTTTACGGCGGACGCGCCCAGGACGCGGGGTTGGTTGGTAAAATCTGCGCCGGCAAGTTTTATGGTTACGCCGTAATTCACCAGGTTATTTCTGTTGCGCTTTTTTTCTTCCCAATCGCCGGCGGGGGTGTATTTTCCAAGAGCGGCAGTGATTTCTTCTTCGGTTAGGTTTATATTCGCGTTATTATTTTTTTCAGAACCCGTATTCTCCGCGCTATCTTGTTCGGAGGAGGCGACCTCGGAGGTCTGCGGCTGCAGACCTCCGAGGTCTGTTTCTGCTGGCGGCGCTACCCATTCCCATCCGTCCTCTCCTTTTTCATAAATCTCGTATTCTTCCATCTTTTCTTTTTTCTTGTCATAGTTCAATTTTTGGACAACTTTGCCGTCGGGCGAGCGGAGTTCGATTTTCGTTTTGACATTGGCGAGAGTGAAAGCGCAAATTTCGCGGGTGAGCTTTTTGGTTTTTCCGGCTTTGATTTCAAAATCTTCCCTGATCGGGTGGTTTACCAAGTTTTTTGTTCCGGTAGCGATCGACCAGTTTTTGAGGTTGACTTTCTTTTTGGTTTTGTTTTCAATTTCAATCCACTCATTGCCGGTGTCCTTGCCTTTTGGGTTGGGAGAAATTTTTGTGATCCTCACATCCGGCTGGGGATACTTTTCCACTTTCACTTCGAAATCATACAAAGCATCTTCGCCGTCGCCGGTAATTTTCAAACTGGCTTGATATTTTCCAGCTTTTTCGTATTTATGGCGCGTAACTTTGAGATAACTTTTATGCCCGTCGCCAAAATCCCAGGTGAATTTCTTGGCGTTTTTGTGGACGTCGCTGGCTTCAAAGTTGGCGTAAATGTTGGCATAAATATTTTTGTCTTTTTTGACTCTCCCGGAAAGAGTTGGATCAAATTCATTCTCCGCGCCCGGAGTGAGTTTCGAAGTCCACCGCCAGCTTGAACCGTCAAAAGCGTACGCGTATTTAGATTTGGCTTTGTCGTATTTTATTTCGTCGACAAGTTTGTTATTTTCATCATACAGGGAAACCGTATCGCCGGTAGAATTTAAGGAGAAGCTGTCATATTTGTGAAAATATTTCGTTACCCCGGTCTTTTCTTTGGCTAAAACCTTCTTGTTATTTTTTTCGTCTAATACGTACCAGCCGAATATGTCGATCTTTTCACCGCTTAGATTCAGGAGCTCAATAAACTCTTTTTCTCCGTTTGATGGTGAAGGAAGCAGTTCGTTTATTGTTATCTTTCCAGCGTAATCGAGTTTTTCATCATCATTATTTTCGTCATCATTTTCTTCTTCCGGTTGGCCGTGAGTGGGAGTGGGAACATCTAAAATATTGAAATCCTCTGAGTTATTGTCAGTATCTTGGAAATTTTTTCTTTCAATGCTTTGATTTTCCCCCGGGTTCGGATAAGGGAGATTTTCATAGTCCTTAGCTATTCCGAAGCCAATTTTATCGATAACTTTTTCATTATTGTCGTATAAAATAACTGTATTGTTGGTTGAAATTGAGTATGACGATCCGGAATAAGCTAAATCGGCAAAAAAGGCGGTCTTGTAATCAGGGTGGGCAATCAAGAAATAATCATGAGCGCGGATGGTGCCTGAAAATTTGGAAGAAGAAATTAGGCTACTCTCTGTTCCAGTGGAAGCTTTTTTGGTTAACTTATAATCAGAGAGGCTAATATCTAAATTGGACAGGTTGTATAGTTCTATAAATTCATATCTTGATTCGTCCTCTTTTTCAACCATTACTTCATTTATAATCACAGTAGGTTCTTCCGCCAGACATATTCTCCAAAAACAAAAAACCGCCAATGTCAAAATTGGCAGTGTGAATATTAGCCTAAAAACAAAAAACCAAGTTTTGTTTTTGTTTCTAATTCTCACCCGAATTTATTCCCCCGGGCGGACTGTCCGCCTCAAAACTAAACTTCTTCGTGATGGATTTTCTTTTTGAGCATTTCGCCGAATTCGTTTTCTTCCTTGTTCTCGGCGCTTTTTTGCAAGTTCATAATCATATCCTTGACTGAGTACGGATCGGGAATATTTCTGAAAACAAAGCGTTCCATTTCGGCGGCGGTTTGGACGTAGAGATTGCCGTAGTTAAGAAAAGTGGGAATGACGCCTTTGACGTCGGTGGTGATGTCTTGGATGTTTTCCAGTTCCAATTCCGACACGACGCGCGAGAAAAGGCCTTTTTGCTCGATGTTAACGATGCGCTGGTCGGTAACAATCCAAACGTCGAAATAGTAATCGATCCAAATGAGAAAAAAAGTGAACCAGGTGAGAATGAAAAACAAGTTTTCCAGGAAGATGAAAAGCATTTGCCCCAGAGATTCCCGAAGGGCGGGGAAGAGAAGCGGGAGATAAACGGCGCTGACGAAAAAAATGGCCAGCATAGCGAAGACCACAACGAACTGGATCAAAATGTCAAACCAATGCCGGTGGATGACTTGCAATATTTTTTCGCCGTCTTTTTGTCCGGCGAAATGAAAGCGGGTGAAATTGTTCATATGACCGATGCGAAACTACGAAATTAATGCGAATCTACGAACTTGCGAATATGCGAATAAATTTAAAACGAAAGCGGCGAGTTTTCCAGAAGTTCTTTCCAATCAACCGAGAAGAACAAAAGGACGTTGGAAAAAATCAGTAGAGTTGAAATGATAATGAAAACCGCCAGCATTATGGCGTTCAGGCTTTTATTGATGGAATATTTGATCAAGTGGTAAATGACGAAAAAATAGGTCAGGACAAAACCCAGAAGGATGACGGCGTAGAGGGAGAGGATTATGTAGATCATAGGATAGTTATATTTAAGTAGCTAATAATACGGTGTCATCCCGAGCGGAGCGTAGCGAAGTCGAGGGATCTGACATTGGTAATCGATAAACTTACGATTTATAGAAAATTCCAACAATAATCGCCATTAGATCCCTCGACTGCGTCCGAGTACGGACTTCGCTCGGGATGACACTTCTTCTTTGACGGCTATCGCATCTATCTAAAACAGTCTACTTTCTTTATTATCATACACCATCCCTAAGTGCCCGTACGCGGATTCGGTGGCGACGCGGCCGCGGGGAGTGCGGGCGAGAAATCCTATCTGAATAAGATATGGCTCATAGACGTCTTCGATGGTTTTGACTTCTTCGGAGGTGGCGGCGGCAATGGTGCCCAGTCCCACCGGCCCTCCGCCGAATTTTTCAATGATGGTGCGGAGAATTTGCTTGTCGGCCGGTTCGAGGCCAATCGGATCAACGTCAATCATCTCCAACGCTTCGGTGGCGACGGCGCTGTCAACGGTTTTGTGGTCTTTGATTTGGGCGAAATCCCGAACGCGTTTCAAAAGCCGGTTGGCGACGCGCGGGGTGCAACGGGAGCAGGAGGCGATTTTTTCCCGTCCGGTCGGATGGATGTCGATGTCAAGAATTCTTGCCGAGCGTTCGATTATTTTTTCTATTTCCGAGTTTTCGTAAAACTCCAGGCGATGGATGGCGCCGAAGCGGTTGCGCAGGGGATTGGAAAGCGATCCCAGTTTGGTGGTCGCGCCGATAAGGGTGAATTTCGGCAGATCGAGTTGGATTGTTCGGGCGGAGGGACCTTTGCCGATAATAATGTCTAACTTGTAATCTTCCATGGCCGGATAAAGAATTTCTTCGATGGATTTGTTCAAGCGGTGGATCTCGTCGATGAAAAGGATATCGCCGTCAGAAAGGTTGGTGAGAATCGAGCCAAAATCGCCCACCCGTTCAATGGCCGGACCGGAAGTGGTCTTGATGTTGACGCCCATTTCTTTGGCGATAATGTTGGCGAGAGTCGTTTTTCCCAGTCCCGCCGGCCCGTAAAGCAGGACATGCTCAATAGCCTCTTCGCGCTTTTTGGCGGCCTGGATCAGTATATCCAGGTTTTTCTTGACTTTCTCCTGCCCGACGTATTCGGAAAAACTTTGAGGGCGGAGAGTTACGTCAAATTGGATATCGTCGGGTTGTTCTTGGGAAGTGGTGATCAAGGGAAATTTGAAATTTTTAATTTGAAATTTTTAATAAATTTTAAATGACAAAATTCTAAAATTTTAAATTCAATTCAAATTAAAAATTAAAAATTAAAAATTACCGCATGGGTTCAGTATACTCCCATTTGACATTTTTCACAAACTATGCTACACTCCAAAGTCATCTAAAAATCCATATTCAAGCGGTTTTTGGTGGCTAGCAGTAAATTGCAGGCAATTGGTGGGTCCTATCTTTTCCCATCAATACGGAAACTTCTTTCAAGACATGGGTAGGGTGGGTTCGTCCTGCGCTATTCCTCGATTTTGTTTCTTTTTCCGGGCTCCTAGTTCGGAATTCTTGCCTGCAAATTAGTGCACATTGTCAGAACCACAGATTCTCACGTGATTGGGGGAGACTTTCTTTGAAAAGGAGATAGTGATGGACAAAAAATTGGGGTTCGTTATTTGTATTTCCTTTGCTGGCGGGACGCTTATTGCCCAAGGAAATATTTTTGGGGGTTGGCATTAATTGCCGCTGCAGGGTTTTATTGGGGACAGTCGTAGGCAAGAGGGAGGGGAGGACTCTTGCTGGAAGGGCGTCGCAGATCGAAGGATTCGGGCGCCTTTTTTTAATTGTCTGAACCACAGATTCTCACTGATTATCACATGAGTACACGTGATTTTAATTCAGTGAAATCAGGATAATCACGTGAAAATCTGTGGTTCAGAGATCAGTAACTCTTTCCACTTCCGCAAGCGTCGTTTCGCCTTCGAGGACGCGAAGCACCCCGTCTTGGGTCATGGTGAGCATGCCTAAGTTCACGGCTTTATCTTGAAGTTCCGCGGTGATGGCGCCGCGGGTGATGAGGTCTTGCATTTCGCGGGTAATTTCAAAAATTTCGCTGACTGTCATCCGCCCACGATATCCGAGGCCATTGCATTTATCGCAACCTTTGGGCTTATAAATCTCTCTGATTTCGGGAATTTCCACTCCTGACTTCGGCGAAATGGTTTTTAATACTTCTTCTATTTTATTTCTCTCTTCCGCGCTCGGTGCGGATTTTTGTTTGCAGTCGCAAAGTCTTCGCACCAGGCGTTGGGCGATGAAGGCGTTTACGGCCGTAGCGATATCGGAGGGAGCGACACCCATATTTTCCATTCGCGCCACCGCTCCCGCGGCGTTATTGGTATGAATGGTGGAAAGCACCAAATGTCCGGTGAGCGCGGCTTGAACGGCAGCCACGGCGGTGTCGTTGTCGCGTATTTCTCCGATCATCATAATGTCCGGATTTTGGCGGAGAAGTTGGCGCAGAGCGTTGGCGAAAGTATAGCCGTCCGCGTCGTTGACCGGAGTTTGCAGAATGCCTTCCATTTGGTATTCGATCGGATCTTCCACGGTGATGATTTTCACTTCCGGCTTGTTGAGATGTTGGAGAATGGAATACAATGTGGTGGTTTTCCCGGAGCCGGTTGGGCCGGTATTGAGAATGACACCGTTGGGTTTTCCAATTTGCCGCATAATTTTGTCCAGGTTGGTTTGCCGGATGCCGAGTTTTTTGAGATCGTATTCAAGATTGGCTTTGGATAAAAGCCGCATAACCACGGTTTCGCCGTAGCCGCCCAAAATTATGGACACGCGAACATCAATTGATTTCTCGGCAACATTTTCTATTTCATCGTCAAACTTAATATTAAACCGGCTGTCAATAACTCCCTGGCGCACTTCCGTTTTCACGCCGGAAAGAAGTTTTATCTCTCCTAGAAAAGCCGGATATTCTGTTTTGGCGATAGTGGCGGCGGTTTGCAAAATGCCGTCGATGCGAAAACGGATTTGGATGTCTTTTCCTCCCGGCTCAACATGGATGTCGCCAGTGCCCAAAATGATAGCCGCGGCAAAAACTATTTTGGCGATATCGGTTGTTTTGGCTGAAGAAATCAGCTTTTGGAAATCGTTAAAATTTTTGATATGGCTTTGGGCGGCAAGGTAATGGTCTTTGGCAACGATTACGGACCGTCCGAGAGTGGCGGCCATCAGTTTTTCATAAATTTCTTCCAGAAAATCTCCCTCGCCGGTTACTCTTTTGACTTCGTCGATGGAAGTGACGCCGCTGACGGCTTTTAGAATTCCGTCTTGGAGCATAGTGATCATTCCCGATTCTAAGGCGGCGATGGTCATTTCCGTTTCGCTGGCCATTTCCATAACCAGTTTTTCAATTTCTTCGTTGATCGTGAGAATTTCAAAAATTCCAATCCGTCCTTTGTAACCCAGTCCGTTGCATTTTGGGCAACCCTTGGGGCGGTAAAGTTTGGTGATGTTTTTCGGCACTTCCACTTTTGAGCGGGGGGAGATGATGGAAAGTATTTTTTGAATAGAGTCGATGGAAACCTGGGCGGGAACGTATTCCTCTTTGCAATCGCAAAGTTTTCGCACCAGGCGTTGAGCGATAAGAGCGTTGACGGAAGGGGATATGAGAGAAGGTTTTACGCCCATTTCAATCAATCGCGGTACGGAGCCGACGGCGCTGTTGGTATGAAGAGTGGAAAGTACCAGATGTCCCGTAAGGGCGGAATTGACGGCGATATCGGCGGTTTCGTCATCCCGGATTTCTCCCACCAAAATTATATCCGGATCTTGGCGGACAATGGCGCGAAGTCCGGCGGCGAAAGTGTAGCCGCGCTTTTTTTCTACTTGGGTTTGGGAAATGCCGGAGAGTTCGTATTCTATTGGATCCTCAATGGTGATTATCTTTTTGTCGGGCGTGTTGAGCTTGTTGATGATGGAATAAAGGGTGGTGGTTTTTCCGCTGCCGGTCGGTCCAGTGGTAAGGATCATTCCGTTGGGCGCGCTCGTTTGTTTTTGCAACTCTTCATAGGCCAGTCCGCGAAGTCCCAGGCTGTCGACATCGACTTTGATGGAATCCGGGTCAAGCAAGCGGATTACGATGGATTCGCCAAAATTTCCCGGGATGACGGAAACACGCGTTTCCACTTTTTTCTCTCCCTTGCCGCTCGGCAATTTAATTTCAAAGGTTCCGTCCTGGGCGATATCGCGAATGTTTATTTTCATACCGCTCATCAGTTTGATGCGCGACAGGATGCTTTTGAAAACGTTAAGCGGCAAAAACGCCACGTCTTGCAGGACGCCATCAATGCGGTAGCGCAGGCGGATTCGGTCTTCTTGTGGCTCGATGTGGACGTCGGAGGCTCCGAGCTTATAAGCGCCGGCCATCATAATGCCCAAAATCTGGGTGGTGGGAAGTTCGTTGATTCTTTGCTTGAGAGTAATGAGGTCTTTCATCTCCTCTTCGAACTTTTTCAGTTCTTCCCCGGAAAGGCGCAGACTCATTTGGTCCAAAATATCGACGAAAATAATCTGCTTGTATTTTTCAAAGATTTTTTCCAGATTGAAACGGGAGACGACAAAAACTTTTATATTCCAACCCTTGTCTTTTCTTAGGTTTTCCAAGAAAGTTTGAGTTTCCGGATTAGCTGGATCGATTGAAACCACGGTAACGTTTTTTCCCGTTTTTTGAATAACAGCCACGTTGAATTTTCGCGCCTCTTCTTCGGTGAGGATGCGGATGGATTCGGTGCTGACTGGAAACAAGTTAGTATCGATGTAGGAAAAGCCTATTTCGGCGGCGAAAGCGGAGGTTTGTTCTTCTTCAGATTTGTGGCGCAGGCGCGAAAGCACTTTTTGCGCCGCGATGTCGCTGTCTTCTTTTTGAGTCGCAAGCGGCGCGTTGGTTTTGTTTTTGAGAATCTTAATCATAGTAAATCCTTACGAATTACGAATTTTTTACGAATGTACGAATGACTTCACTGTTATTTTATCATAATAAGAGAAATAAAAAAACAGAGTAGTATCTGTTTATAAACGTTTTTTTGGGGATTGATTTAAAGTTTTCGTAGTTCGCTTATTTCGTAGTTCGTAAATTACTGATTTTTTCCACGATAGCCTTTCCTACCGCGGCCATATCTTCGTTTTCAATCTGGACTTCTAAATATCCGCGTTTCATTTCTCCGCCCAGGGACAGATATATTTTTTTGGCTGTTTCCGTTTCCGTTGTCCGGATTAAGGCAACGGTGTTTTTGGGAGTGTCTTTGTGAAGAATTATGAATATGCGGCCGTCACTGTAATTTTCCTGCAATTTTTCCAATATCAAAGGCAAGTCCTCGGCTTTTGACCGGCTTTGCACAAAATCTTCGACGGTAAGTTCGGACCAGATAATTTGGGAATCGTTTTCGGATTTCAACTTGGCCATCGTCCGTCCCCAAAGCTTAAGAATGTGGAGTGGATGGGTTTTATAGAGCCAGCGGATAATTTCTTGCTGATCGGCGCTTTTTTCCATCAGTTCGGCCGAAACAGCCAAGGATTTCGGGGTGGTATTTTTCTTTTGAAAACTGTCCGTGGCGCCGATAATACCTGTCAAGAGGGCGGTGGCGATAGTTTCGTTGATAAGGCCGGCATCAATGTCTTTCAAAGATCCGGCGAGAATTTCCGAACAAGAGGAAGCGGTGACGTCAACCAGATTAATTTGCCCGAAACGGTCGTTGTCGCTTTTGTGATCGATGTTAACGATGGGAACCTCAAAGAAGAGGTCGGTGTTTTCCGAATAGATGCTTCCCAATTTTTCCAGATCGGAACTGCCGATGACGATGATGAGATCGTATTTGAATTTGGCCGGAATGAAAGAAAAGTCTCGCGGGTCGACGGAGCCGTGTTCTGGAGTAAGATAAATGTTAAATTTGTCGTCTTTTTCTTCTTGCCGGATTCGGATGATTTTGTTGCGGCTGATGTCAAATGACAAAACAAAGTCCCTGGCGCCGGAAACTTCTTCCAGGATTCTTTCGGGACGTGGGAGAAAGTTGAATTTGGAAGATAAGTGGTTGGAAAAGGCAATGGAAGGAGCAATCCCCTTTTTTTCCAGAAAGAAATACAGCGCCCAAGCGGATCCTACCGCGTCGGCGGTCGGGTTTTGAGTTAGAAGCAAGAGGACGTTTTTTGAATCTTCCAGAAACTTCTTGAATTGTTCGTTGGGAGCGAGAGACATAGATTAGTTTAAAGTTTCCGCCCTAGGCGGATCCGCCTTTGGAGGAAAAAGGTAAAAGTTTTTGGGAGTCTAAGTTAGTCGTATAAAGTAGCAGATAGATTGCCATATTGTCAAACTATCGTTAATATTAAGTTATGCAAAAAGATTTTATTACAAATAGCTCAAAGCAAACTCAACAGTTAGGGGAGTTGCTTGCTGGAGAATTACGGGGTGGGGAAGTGATTTGTCTAGCTGGCGATTTGGGCGCGGGAAAAACCACTTTTACGCAGGGACTTTTAAAAGGGCTGGGAGTTAAGGGGCCGTACACTAGTCCAACTTTCGTGATAATGAAACAATATCATGCAACACGAAACATGAAACATGAAACAGAAAATAAAAAATTGTTGCGTGCTTCATGTTGCATAATTCATGATATATACCATATTGATGCGTATCGGGTGGGAGCGGAGGATGTTTTGAATTTGGGGTGGGAGGAGATTGTTGCGGATAAAAATAATGTTATAATAGTCGAGTGGGCGGAGAGGATTTCCGGTGTGATACCGGAGGGTAGTTTGTGGGTGAGGTTTGAGTGGGTGGGAGAAAAGGAGAGGAAAATAACTTTTAAAAATTCACCTAATTTCTAATTCACCTAATTCACCTAATAAAAATTAAAATAACCGAAGGTCAAATAAAATCTCTAATGCCAAATTTAAAAATTATTATTTAGCATTCGACCTTTCCCGCCAAAGGCGGGTCAGCCTCGGGCTGATATTTTGCTATTTGAAATTGTTGAATTTTATTAGGTGAATTAGAAATTAGGTGAATTAGAAACTTAAAAAATGTTTTAGGAAGAAAAAGTTTATGAAAAAGATATTAATATTATCAGCGGTAACAGTTTTAGTTCTAGTTCTTTCCGGTTGCGGAAACAAAGACGAATCGCTTAAAGATCCTAATAAAATACCAAATCCTGTGGAAGACCCGGGCGGGTATCTGCCGGATATGGTAAAAATGAAAAACACTATGGAAGGAGACATTAATCGCGGAGTTCAAAAGGAGGAGCAAAAAATCAATGACGCGCTGAAGGATACCGGCCTGGATGATTCAGGCGTCAAGGGAGACTCGGATGAGAATCTAGCTGAAAAATACCAAGCGGCTATGATCGAAACCAGTTTGGGCGATATTAAAGTTAAATTTGACGCCGCGAACGCTCCAATGACAGTCAACAATTTTTTGAAATTGGCGCAATCCGGATTTTATAACGGCACGAAATTTCATCGGGTGATAAAAGGCTTTATGATTCAGGGCGGCGATCCTCTTTCCAAAGACGAGGCAATGAAAAATCGCTGGGGAACCGGCGGACCGGGATATAAATTCGCGGACGAACTCAAGGGCACGGAAAAATATCCGCAAGGCACTTTGGCGATGGCCAACTCCGGTCCCAACACCAACGGCTCGCAATTTTTTATTGTCACTGCCAGCCCCCAAGCGCCGCTCCCGCCGAGTTACACAGTTTTTGGAAGCGTAGTTTCGGGACTCGATGCCGCGCTCAAAATTGAAAATGTCCAGACCGAGGTAAATGATCGTCCGGTGGAGGATGTGACAATTCAGAGCGTAGAGGAGCTGGAGAAATAAACATTACGCTAACGAAGCAGACTTTTCTGTTTTATTTTAGGAGTCTGTATTGACGAAATTTTGACATTGCTATACTATAAATTTTCCTTAACAATCAGGAAAAATCAAGAGCAAGGGCACAAACCGGCAAAAGGAGGTGTTTTGCCGAGCTTCATATAGAGATGTCGCGGGAAAAGAGGCGTGTCATCAATTTCAGACTTAAGGAGGAGACATGGAAGAGTGGACGCATTACATCTGGGCAGGGGGAGTTTTAGGGTGTTTGGCGATTTTGGCTGTCTTTATAGATTGGTTGAGGAGACTGCTTGATGGCAAAGCAGCTAAAAAGGAGTACATCGACAGTCTCTGGGGCCAGTACGAAAAAATTGCTGGCGCCGTAGCCAGCATATGTATCAGGGTGTCCAGGGATCACCTGGGTCAGGTCGATTGGGGGATGCTTATCGAGTTCCACAAGGGTTTCAAAGAGAATCGGTATGGCGTCGATAATTCTGATTTTCGTCTGGAAATATTTTTGAATAGGATTATTAATGATCTACAGGAGATCAACATTTCCATAGAGATGTTAGCCGTCAATCATGCTATTCGGCAGGCAGCCGGACTCCCAAATATTTTCGCCTTCATTGCCGAAAGGTCGGGATGGAATTATTCTACACTTAGGTTAATGGAGGCCGTGAAGAGCTCCTCTGATCTTTTTGATGAACACACTAAGTTCATCGAAAAATATGGGGAGGGGATTAAAAACGAAACATTTCAAAAAGAGGAGCCGGTAACGCTCTTGACAGCGGTGGCGAAGTAGTATGGCCGCTGGTAATCATCAAAGTATTTTCCACCCAGGTATTATTCTGGGTGGTTTTTTATTTTTCAAAATTGGTAATATTTTGTTATTGCGATATACTTTAGATATGAATAAGCCAATCGAAAAACTCATCCTTATTGACGGCAATGCCATTATCCACCGGGCGTATCATGCTCTGCCGCCGCTTACCAATAAAAAAGGCGAGCTTTTAAACGCGGTGTACGGGTTCTCCTCGACTATTTTATCAGTCATTGATAAATTTAAACCCGACTACATCATCGCCACTTTTGATCTGGCCGGGCCGACTTTTCGCCATAAGGAATATAAAGAATATAAAGCGACGCGAGTGAAGGCTGATCAGGAGCTTTATGATCAAATTCCGCGCGTGAAGGAAGTAGTCGAAGCGATGGGAATTCCGATTTTGGAGAAAGCCGGATTTGAAGCGGATGACGTGGTTGGGACTATTGTTAAGAATATCGAAAAAAATAAGCTAGACGTGGAAAATATTATCGTCACCGGAGATTTGGATACTTTGCAGTTGGTAAGTTCAAAGACTCAGGTTTATACAATGCGCCGCGGGCTTACGGATTCGGTCTTATACGACGAAGCGGCAGTTGGAGAACGCTACGGATTGGCGCCGTCGCAGATGATCGATTACAAGGGCCTGCGCGGGGATGCTTCTGACAACATTCCGGGAGTGAAAGGCATTGGCGAGAAGACCGCTACCGAACTTTTGAAAAAATACGAAACTCTGGAAGGCGTGTATGAAAATATTGCCGAGATAAAGGGCGCTGTGAAAGATAAATTGGAGCGGGACAAGGCCATGGCGATAAAAAGCAAACATCTGGCGACGATAAAAACCGATGTTTCGGTTGAAATCGATATTGAAAAAGCTCGGACTCAGGAATTCGACAGAGAGAAATTGGTGGAACTTTTTAAGGAGCTTAACTTTTATTCTTTAATCAAGCGCTTGCCTGTGATTGAAGGTAGCGACCCTACAAAATTACAAAATGATTACAAAAATACAAAAGTACAAAAAGCAGAGGGAGTTAAGGATTTTAAGTATGAATACATTGCGCAGGATAAATTAGATGAGTTTATTGAATTACTTGGAGGGCAAACAGAAATCGCGATCAAATTAAAAACCACGGGGGATAAATATTATAACAGCAATCTTCAGGGCATCGCTATCAGCTGGAAAACCGGACGAGCCAGCTACGTCGCCCTTGGCGAGTCAAAAGTTCAAAGTTCAAAATTAAAAGTTGTTCTAGAAGATAAAAATATTAAGAAGATAGGATATGATTTGAAATATGACTGGGAAGTGTTAAGAAAATACGGCATTGAACTTCAAGGATTGGATTTTGACGTTTTGCTTTCGGCTTACGTTTTGAGTCCGGGCGGAAAAATAGAATTTGCCAATTTGGTTTTGGAAGAATTGGGAGAAGAAATCATCCCTGAAAAAAAGACCGGACAGCTGGGATTAAACATTGAATCTGGTGAAGAAACAGCGCGAAAGTATTGTGCGCTCTCAGATTATATTTTGAAGCTCAAAAGCGCTCATCAGGCCAAAATCGAGAAGATAAGCGCCGAGCAAAAAGAAAAAAATAATCTGAAAAAAATATTTCAAGAACTCGAAATGCCGCTCATTCCGATTTTGGCTGAAATGGAAACGTACGGCGTAAAGCTTAACAAGGTTATTTTTGCCGGCATTTCGGAAAAGATAACGGCGCGGATAAAAAATTTGGAAAAAAGCATATATGACGCGGCGGGAAGCGAGTTCAACATAAATTCTCCCAAACAGCTGGCCGATATTCTTTTCAATAAGTTGAAATTGCCGACAGCTGACATTAAAAAAGGCAAAACCGGTTATTCTACCGCTGAAGCAGAACTGGAAAAAATCAAAAGCGAACACAAAATTATCGAGAAAATTCAAGAGTATCGGGAAATTTTCAAGCTCAAGACTACTTATTTGGACACCTTGCCAACTTTAGTGGATGAAAATTCTAGGATTCATACCACTTTTAACCAGGCCGTGACGGCTACCGGACGGCTTTCGTCGTCCGATCCAAATTTACAAAATATTCCCATCCGGACTGATCTCGGGCAACTCCTTCGCGTAGCTTTCGAAGCCGAAAAAGGCTGGCGGCTGGTCGCGGCGGACTATTCGCAAATCGATCTTCGCGTTATGGCGCATGTCTCAAATGATAAAAAACTCAAGGAGCTTTTCTATCAAGGCGAAGACATTCATCGGGCGACGGCCGCGCTTATCAATAATGTTACTATGAGCCAAGTGACGGACAAAATGCGCCGCGGCGCCAAGGCTCTGAATTTCGGAGTGATTTACGGTATGAGCGTGTTCGGCTTTTCCCAGGGAGCGGGAATCGACCGCGACCAAGCCAAGAAATTCATTGACGAATATTTTAAAAAATTTCCGGGGGTGGCGGATTTTATGAAACGCACTAAAGAGTCGGCGCGAAAATTAGGCTACGTCGAGACTGAGATGGGACGACGACGCTATATTCCGGAGATAAATTCACCCAATTTTCAGGTGCAGTCGGCTGCCGAAAGGATGGCCATCAATATGCCGATCCAAGGCATGTCGGCGGATATCGTGAAGCTGGCGATGGTAGCAGTTTTTACTAATTACGAAGCTAATACGAATATACGAATGATACTCCAAGTTCACGATGAAATTATACTTGAAGTAAAGGAAGAAATTGCTGAGGAAGTCGGGAGAAAAGTGAAAGAGATTATGGAGTCGGTGTATAAATTATCTGTTCCTCTCGTAGTAGATGTTAAAGTAGGAGATAATTGGGGGGAGGTATAAACTTATGCCTGAACTGCCTGAAGTCCAAACGATCATTAATGATCTAAATAAAAAAATAAAAGGCGACACGGTCGTCGGGTTTTGGAGTGATTGGGGGAAAGCGATTAAGAATAAATCGGTTAGTGTTTTTACTAAGGAAATAACGGGACGGAAAATTTTGGGAGCGCGGAGAATCGGGAAGAATATTTTTATTGATTTGTCAGGCGGGCCCGCCCGCAACGCTTCGCGTAGCGATGCGGGCGGGAAGACTTTGTATATCCATTTGAAGATGACAGGACACCTTCTGGTAAAGAAGAAAGAAGTAAGAAGTAAGAAGAAAGCAGGGGAAAGGGACTATTCCTCTGAGAGAGTTAATCAATATATTCATCATATTTGGTACTTAACCGATCCGAATCTGCGAATGAAATCCAAATCTACGAATGCTACGAATAAAAAATTTAACAAGACACTGGAGTTTTCGGATTTGCGGAAGTTTGGGAAGATTGTGCTGGACGATACGGAAAAAATAAGCAATTTGAAAGAAATAAAATCGCTAGGGGTGGACGCGATGAGCAAGGAGTTTAATTTCAAAAAATTTCGAGAAATACTTTTCAAAAAGCCAAACGCGAAAATCGGAATTTTGCTTATGGATCAAAATATCATCTCCGGCATTGGCAATATTTACCGCAGTGAAATTTTGTATGAATCGGGCATCTTGCCGGAAAGGAAAGTTGGCGAATTGAGTTCAAAAGAAATAAAAAATATTTTTGTCAATATCAAAAAAGTCTTGGAAAAAGCCATAAAATACCGCGGAACTTCTGATTCGGACTATCGCGACACTGACGGCGCGCCGGGCGGTTTTCAGAAAATTATGAAAGTGTATAATCAAGAAAAGCGGAAGTGCCAAAAGTGTGGTACAATAATTACGCGTAAGACTTTGGGGCAAAGAAGCGTATTCGTTTGTCTGGGGTGCCAAAAATAAGTAATACCCTACGAATTACGAATTAATACGAATGTGACAAAATACGAATAAAAATTCGTACATTCGTAAGTATTCGTATTTCGTAAGGAATATAAGCATGAATCGAAACAAAAAAATAATCCTGGCGGTTTTTATAATCGCTTTGGCGGGAGGGGCATATTATTTCTTTCGTTCTCCGAAGGAAACGAAAAAAATAGATTTGGAAAAAAAGATGGTTACGGAGAACACCGGCCCGCTTAACGACGGTCCAGTCAGCCCGATTTCCGGATTGTCTTGTGAAAATTATAATCGTCGCCCGGTGGCGGTGATGCAGCCGTCCGACCTTCAGGCGCGTCCGGCGGCCGGATTTTCCGAAGCCGATATGGTAATTGAAATGCCGGCCTACACTTCATCGGTGACGCGGCTGATGGGCGTGTATGTGTGCAATATTCCCAAAGAAATCGGCGCCATCAGAAGCTCCCGCCATGACTACGTCGCCCTAGCCAAGGGTTTGGACGCGTTTTTTATCCACTGGGGCGGATCACATTTCGCGCTGGATCTTCTCAAAGAAAAAGTTATTGATCATATTGATTGCATGAATACCAATTATTGCGCCCGCTGGCCGGTGAGCGGAAAAATGCGGATGGAAGACACGGGACATATCACGGGAGAAAATGTTTTGGCGGCGATGAAAAACTTGAATTTGAAAATGGAAAGCAGTTTTGCCGGTTATGCCCACCAAGCGGAAACCCCGATGGATCAGCGGCCGAGCGGCGGACATTTGCGCGTGGCTTTCGCTAAGCCCTATGACGCTGAATATGACTATAACAAGGAAACCAATACTTATTTGCGGACTTGGGGAGAAGACCAGGACACGGATAGGAACGGCGGAGAAAGAATCGCTCCGAAAAATATCGCCGTTATATTTGCTGAGTCGGAACAAATTGTCAATACGAAAGATTACAAAGCTTTGGGGCTGAGCGATCCGTGGGCAAATGTTGAGGAAGTCAAAAATACTGGTGTGGAATCCATCAGCGGGCGGTATAATAACGTGCAAATCGGCGATCCTTGGTATGACTCAAGCGATTCCGGCGACGCTTTCTATTATATGAACGGAAAAGAAATTAAGGGCACCTGGAAAAAAGACCGAAAGAAGCTGGACAGCAAGCTGTTTTTCTACGACGAATCCGGACAGGAGGTGAAATTTGTTCCGGGGCAAATCTGGGTGGAAATTTTGGAGCCAGGACAAGCGCTCAAGTGGGAACCAGCCAGCTAAGAAGCAGGAATAAAGAAGAAAGAAGAAAGAAAAAAGTTCAGTTCGCGCTTACTTCATTCTTCTTACTTCATTCTTCATGGTTATCTTTCTCTACGGCGATGACCAGTTCCGGTCACGTCAAAAGCTAAACGAAATAAAACAAAAATATTTAGATAGCGACAAGTCC
>JAUPKF010000009.1 GCA_030837625.1 Patescibacteria group bacterium
TTATTTGGAATTTGTAATTTTGAATTTGTAATTTTATTAGAAATTAGGTAATTAGGTGAATTAGAAATTTGACTCAACTCTGTTCCCCGCAAAATCACCCATCTCGGAAAATCCTCTTTAGTAAGAAGTACGTACGAAAATGACCTATCATCTTTCCCATCGACATTATATTTCGGCTGTAGTTTTTTAATCAAAGACTGCTCTAAAATATACGCTTCCAAAACCGTATCCGTTTTTCTTATTTCAATATCCGCCACCTCGCCAATCATCACCTCAATCGGCCGGTTGCCATATATTTTAGGATTTGTAGGGGTTTGATTTATCAAACCCTGTTTACTCCCGGGTTCAATAAATTGAACCCCTACAAAATACGAATTCACCCTGTCTTTCAAACTCCCCGCCTTCCCAACGTAAATAATCCCGCCGTTTTTATCCTTAAAAATATACACGCCGGGAGAAGACGGGAGGGATTTGAGTTTTTGATTGACTTTTCTTGAATTATGTAGTATTTTCATAGAATTCTTTGACAATTTACGAATCCTTGCTAACAATGCCCCTGTTTTTGACGAACAGTCAGAAAGATGGACAAAATATATAGTAATCAGGACAACATTTTATGAGAGCCATATTCAAACTGAACTGTTTTATAAGGAGAACATCATGGAAAAGTGGCAAGGCTACACAGGACCATTTGACAACCTCAAAGAAGAAATAATCAGAATATTTGAGGAACGGGCTGGCTTATCGCCAAAAATGAGCTACATGCCAAAAATTGCCAACGTCTCGCCCTATTTTTACAATGGACAGGAGTTTTTCTCGTGCGATATGTACCGAATGCACGGAATTGGTGGCGAGATAGAGGGTATCAAATTCAAAATCGATTTCGGGAGTGCTTGGGGACGCGGTTTCGTTTTTACTCAAGATCCCGGAAGGCCTCCGCATTTTCACTTCCACTCAATTTCCCGCATCCAGATTCCCGGAAAAATACTTGACCTATTTCTGGGCTATCCAAAGTATTATGTCTACACGGGCGAAGGTTCTATTGAACCTCATGAATTTCTTAACTTAATGATTCATCATCAAAGAAAATCCCCTCTCGTCCTTGCCTATGAGCCCAGAACCAGCGACATCCGTTATTATTCTAAAGTTCTTCATGTACAAACAAAGTTGGTACTAGTGCGTCAGTCAAACTTGGAAAGCTTTCCCAAGGAATTACCCTTCGAAAAGCTCTATCGCGAATGGGAATTTTTTTTCCGCCATCTTATCGATGTGCTGAAATCCGGCCCCGTCATGACCAAGCATATCGTCAAATGACAAATCCCTCTTTGGTTACAGCATTGAGACGCCCAGTCCTCACCCCGCCCCCTACCGAGTTCGTCCACGACGAGCTCGGTTTTTTGTTTCTCCCTACGAATTACCTGCCTACCGGCAGGCAGGCAAATCTGTACAAATATACGAATTATTTTTTATATCCCTTATTATTTTGCATTTTGAATTGTCATTTTGATTTTTGAGATTTGCATTTTGATTTTTTCTCGCTTTATACTTTATACTTTCTACTTAATACTTTCTACTTTCTATTTAATGCTTCCCGAAGATACCGTCCCGTCCAACTCTCCTTATAATATTTGCTGACTTCTTCCGGCGTGCCGCTGACAATCAGCTTTCCGCCGCCCGCCCCGCCCTCGGGACCAAGGTCAATTATCCAGTCGGCGGTTTTGATGACATCCATATTATGTTCGATAACAACTACGGTGTTGCCCGCATCAACCAGCCGGTTCAATACTCCCAAAAGTTTTTTAATGTCATCGAAATGCAAACCGGTGGTCGGTTCGTCAAGAATATACAAAGTGTCGCCCGTGGCGCGGCGAGAAAGTTCTGTGGCTAGTTTTATTCTCTGAGCTTCCCCGCCGGAAAGAGTGGTGGCGGCTTGGCCGAGCTGGATATAGCCCAAGCCCACATCTTCCAAAACCGCCAATTTGTCATGGATTTGCGGAAAATTTTTAAAGAATTCCCGTCCCTCACTGACGGTCATCTCCAGCACTTCGGAAATATTTTTGTTTTTGTATTTCACTTTTAGCGTTTCACTATTATAGCGCTTCCCGCTGCACACGTCGCAGGGCAAATAGACATCCGGCATAAATTGCATCTCGATCTTGAGCTGGCCGTCGCCCTGGCAATTGTCGCATCTCCCGCCTTTAACATTGAAAGAAAATCTTCCTGGGCCGTATCCCCGTGTCTTGGCGTCACGAGTTTGGGCAAAAAGATCCCGAATCGACGTAAACAGACCGGTATAAGTGGCGGGGTTGGAGCGCGGAGTGCGGCCAATGGGTGACTGGTCGATCATTATAACCTTGTTGATATGGTGCGCGCCGACAATTTCCGAGTGTTTTCCTGGACGGTCAAGTGAGCGCATGATTTTTGATGCCAGGGATTTGTATAATATTTCTTCTACCAAAGTGGATTTTCCCGAACCGGAAACTCCCGTCACGCAAGTAAGCACTTTGAGTGGAAACTCGACAGTAACATTTTTCAAATTATGCTCCCGCGCGCCACGAACAACGATACTTTTTTTATTTTTCATGGGTCGGCGAAATTTTGGAATTTCTATTTCCAAGTCGCCTCTAAGATAACTTGCTGTCAATGACTTTTTATTTTTAATCACCTCTTCCGGCGCTCCTTGGGCCACAATCTCTCCGCCCAGCTTTCCCGCTCCCGGACCGATGTCCACCAAATAGTCCGCCGCGCGCATCGTTTCTTCGTCATGCTCCACTACGATCAAGGTGTTGCCGATGTCTCGGAGTTCCAAAAGTGTTTCCAGGAGCTTGGCGTTGTCTCGGGCATGCAGACCGATAGAGGGCTCGTCCATTATGTAGAGTACGCCGACTAGTTGCGAGCCGATCTGGGACGCCAGGCGGATCCGTTGTGATTCTCCGCCGGCCAGGGTATTGGCGGCCCGACCCAAAGAGAGATACCCGAGTCCCACGTTTTCCAAAAAACCCAAACGGCTGATTATTTCTTTCAAAATTCGTCCGGCAATAATTTTTTCATTTTTATTCAACTCCAGTTTCTTGAAAAAATCCAGCGACTCATTCACGAAAATACCAGAAATCTCGCTGATATTCCTACTGCCTACCGTAACCAGCAAAACTTCTTTTTTATAGCGCGTCCCGCGGCAAACCGAACAGGGATTTTGGGACATATATTTTTCAATATCAGAGCGTACCGCGTCCGAATCGGTCTTATAATACCGATCCTGAAGATAACCAACCGCTCCGCGCCAACTCATATTATATTTCCAGCTAGAACCGGTTTTCGAGCGCAAAGTAACGGGTATTTCTTCGGCATCTTCTTCACTCACCATATCATTAACGTTTGGCGCGCCAAACATCAAGATATTGAGATCATCTTCCGGCAAGTCCCGCAGGCGTACGTTATCTTTAATATGAAAATGATTGGTCACCGCCCTAAGAATCGTTCCCTGCCAATTATTTTTCTTGTAACTCCAGGGCATAATCGCCCCTTCGGCGATAGTTTTGTTTTTATCCGGCGCCACCAACTCCGGATCAATTTCCTTTTTCACGCCCAGCCCTTCGCAAGCCGGACATGCGCCAAACGGACTATTAAACGAAAATAACCGCGGCTCAAGATCAGGAAAGGAAATATCATGAATCGGACAAGAAAGTTTTTGATTAAAGATTAGTTCCTTAAAGGCGGTTTTGGATTTTGTATTTTGAGATTTTGCATTTATTTGGAATTTGTGATTTGTGATTTGTGATTTTATCTTGACAAGTCCTTCCGACAGTTTTAAAGATTTTTCGACACTCTCGAATATCCGCGAAATATTATCGCTTGAAATCTCTACCGCATCGACTAAAATGTCAATCGTGTGTTTTTTGTAGCGTTCCAATTTCACCCGCTCACCGATTTTGGAATCGAGTTCATATTTTTTTCCATTGATATACGCCGCCGAAAAACCGCGCCGAAACATTTCCGAGAGCATTGTTGAATATTCCCCTTTCCGATCTCGTACCACCGGAGACAAAATCTCAACACTTGGACATTTGATGTCCTTTGCATTCTTGGACATCAAATGTCCAAGCGGTCCGCACGAATCAATTATTCGATCTACAATTTCATCCGTTGACAACTTGGCAATCTCTCGCCCGCACTCCGAGCAATGCGGCCGGCCGATTTTAGCGTACAATAATCTTAAATAATCATGGATCTCCGTTACAGTTCCAACCGTTGAACGAGGATTATGCGAAGCGGCTTTTTGGTCGATAGAAATAGCCGGCGACAACCCTTCGATATAGTCTACATCCGGTTTATCCATCTGCCCCAAAAACTGCCTGGCGTAAGAAGACAAACTTTCCAAATAACGGCGCTGCCCCTCGGCGAAAATGGTATCAAAAGCCAGCGTGGACTTCCCCGAACCGGAAATCCCCGTAAAAACTATAACCTTGTCGCGAGGCAATTCTAAATCAATATTCTTTAGATTATGCTCGCGTGCACCCTTTATAATAATCTTATCCATAAAATCATTTACCACGCCGAAAGACTTCCCCTTTCGAGTACTCTGCTATTAGTTTTCCTTATTACATTTATAATACGTTTATGGCTAAAGTATATTCTCTAAAAATCTACTTCATCCTCACCACGTAAGTCACTCTGGTTTTTCTTTTGTATCCCCGGCGCCTTTTTTCCACTTGAGGCGACCGGCGCACCTCTTTTTTCTGAACACGCGTCCGATGGTCGACTCGGGCGTATTTCTCAAACATTCTTTTTTCCGCTTTCAGCGCCCCGGCCTCGTCCGAACCGAAGTGATGGGAAATTTCATGCCAAATAGTTTTATATACCCGCCGACGGATTGTTTCGACAGTTTTCGCCCCTTCCATTATAGCATTCCGAAAAAGAGAAACTTTGTCCGGCACCGCGGCATGAAGCCGATTGGTCTGTTCAAAGCCCTGATATAGCCCCAAAAGCGCGTACCCTCGCGTAAGCCGGCATTCCTTGACTTGCGAGCGAGTCGGCCGGTCATCAATTACAAAAACCAGATTATGCATCCTTTTTAACAGCCTTTTAGGCGCCATTTGTACGGCTTCAATCGCCCACTGGTCAATTTTTTTTCTGGAAATTTTCATTCTATTATAACCTTTAAGCTTATCGAAAATACAGCTTAACATATATTTTTTCAAAGCGCAATTTTTCCGTTTTTTTCGTATTTTCTTTACATAATGCGATTTAGATGCTAGCCTTAAACAAATGAACAGCGTTTATTTCCCTTATTTATGAACGTCCTCGAAAATTTAGCGCGAAATAACTTGACATTTATTATGCTGGTACTGTCCGGACTGATCGGCCTGCTTCTTTTTTGGATAATATTTTTGCATTTTCGACTAAAAACAATCCAAAAAAGAAACATCCGACTTTTTTCCGGCGAGAAAACTGAAAATTTGGAAGATGTGCTGGTTAAACAAGCGGAAAACATCAAATCGTTAGATAAAGACATCCAAGAGCTGTATAATATTTCTAATCAAATAAACACTTTGTCTTTTAGAGGATTCCATAAGATAGGCTTAATACGCTTCAATCCGTTCAAAGAAGTCGGGGGCGATCAAAGCTTTTCTCTGGCTCTTCTCAATGGAAAGAATAACGGCCTAACCATCAGCTCTCTCTTTACCCGAGAAGGCGCCAGGATATACGCCAAATCAATAACTGCGGGAAAAGCTGAAAAATACCCCCTCACCAAGGAAGAAGAGGAGGCGATTAGAACAGCTATGAAGCCAGAATCTAAAAAATAATTTATCAATATGCCGGAAGAAAATTCCAAAAGGATCAACTTGCCACCGCTTATCACTGTCAAGAAGTTCAGTGAGGTTTTGAATTTGCCGGTAGGCACAGTGATAACGGAGCTGATGAAAAACGGAATTTTGGCGACTATCAACGAAAAGATAGACTTTGAAACAGCCTCCATTATCGCCCAAGACCTTGGATACGAAGTCGGAGAAGAGGCGACCGAGACAAAAGACGGGATGACATTGGAAAAACTTCTGGATATCTTGAAACAGGAAAAGGAATCTGGCGAAAACCTTCGAAAACGCCCGCCAATCGTAACCATTTTGGGGCACGTCGACCACGGAAAGACCACTCTTTTGGATACCATCCGGAAAACCAGCGTGGTGGAAAAAGAATCGGGAGGAATCACCCAACATATCAATGCCTACCAGGTCAAGAAAAAAGGACGATTGATTACTTTTGTGGACACGCCGGGACACGAAGCTTTCAGCGCCATGCGTGAACGCGGAGTCAGTTTGGCTGATATCGCAGTCTTGGTAGTGGCGGCTGATGACGGAGTCCGTCCGCAAACCAGAGAGGTTATTGAATATCTCTTGTCCAAAAAAATTCCCACTGTTGTAGCGATAAACAAAATCGACAAACCGGAAGCCAACCCACAAAGAGTCAAACAAGAGCTGGCCGATAACGGAATTCTTCTGGAAGAATGGGGCGGAGAGGTTTTGAGCGCCAAGATAAGCGCCAAACAAAATATTGGCATTGATGATCTTTTGGATAATATATTACTCCTTGATGAAGTCGATAATTTCAAGTCCGATTGGAAGCGTGACGCGCTGGGAATCGTTTTGGAATCCCATCTGGATCCGCAAAAGGGGCCAGTAGCCACGGCACTCATAAAAACCGGCACACTCAAGGAAGGCCAGGACATCATCGCCGGAAAAACCTTCGGGCGGGTGCGCCGCATTGAAAACTTCTTAGGAAAAAGAATTCTGGAGGCTGGACCGGGAACTCCGATAAGCGTCATCGGCCTGAACGAAGCTCCGGCTTCCAACGAAGTTATCCAAGTTGTCACCAAATCCACCGCCAAGGCCATGTCGCATGAAGCCAGAAGAGGACGCTACGGGGAGGTGTCGGAAAACCTGAGCGCGCAAAAGATAATGAAAACCATCGCTGACGAAAAAATCAAGCGGCTTAATATAATCCTAAAATCGGACGTTCAGGGCTCACTGGAAGCCATTGAACAAATTCTGGGCGAGATTAAGTCGGAAGAAGTCGCCATTGACTATGTCAGCACCGGTGTCGGAAACATCACTGAAACCGACATCCGCCTGGCGGAAAGTTCGAACGCGGCCATATTCGGCTTCAACGTGGACGCCACGCCGGTTGCCAAAAGAATGGCTCAAAACACCAAAGTAGAAATTAAGAGCTACAAAATAATTTACGAGCTGGTGGAAGATATTAAAAACCGCCTGATTGAAATGCTTCCGCCGGAGATAGAACGGACAGACTTCGGAAAAATGAAAGTGCTGGCGGTTTTCAAAACAGGCAAGAAAGATATGATTGTTGGGGGACGAATAATCTCCGGGAAGATAGTCCGGGGCTCTCTCGCGGAGGTTCTGCGGGAAGAAAATGTTGTTGGTAAAGGAGCCTTGGACAATCTCCAAGAAAATAAAATCAACGTGGATGAATGCGTGTCCGGCAAAGAATGCGGCATCACTTTTCTTGGAGAAACTAAGATAAAAGAAGGTGATGTGATTGTTAATTACAAAGAGGAAGTCAAAAAGAAGACCTTATAGAAATTACAAATTCAAAATCACAAATCACAAATAAATTACAATATCAAAATCTAAATATCAAAACTGCTCTTGAATTTTGGATATTGTGATTTTGGATTTATTTGGAAATTGGGATTTTGGATTTTGGATTTAATGGCAGGAAGAGTACAAAGGATAAACGAGCTGATCAAAGTCCACATTAACGATATCATCCTCAAAGACCTCTCTCTCAAAGAGGGTGTTTTTGTTACGATTTCCAAAGTTGACACTACGCCTGATCTTCGCTATACTCGAGTGTTCGTAAGCATTTTTCCGGAACGCGAGATTGGATACGCCGTAAAAACACTGAAACGGGAATTGTACAAGATACAAGGAGCGCTGAACCAAAAACTGCATATGAAGCCCCTGCCCAGAATCGAGTTCAGAGTTGATATGACCGAGTCAAGGGCGGATGAAATTGAGAAGCTTTTAAAAGAACTATAGGCCGATTCGAATCTACGAATGAATCCGAATTCACGAATTTATTCGTAGATTCGCAGATTCGCGCGCATTTGTAGATTCGAATCGGTTTTATTTTATGCAAAATTTCGCCCAAGAATTTCATACTCTTAATTATGTCATCAAAGAAACTGATAGTATATTGCTATTCGCACATTCGCGTCCGGACGGCGACACTGTCGGGTCAGTTCTGGCTCTGAAAAATTATATCCGATCCCTTGGGAAAAAAGTCGACATCGCTTGCTTCGACCCCTTCCCTTCCTATTTGCTTCCTCTTATTAAAGAAAGTTTTGAGTTTCCCGAGCACCTAAACATTTTTGATTATAAATTAATAATTGCCGCTGACAGCGTGGAACGGGGGTTTCAAAAAATATTGCCTCTTCTTGACAGTTCCCAAGTCACGGCGCTTATCGACCATCATCCCGATATCACTATTCAAGGAGACATCAATATCATTGATCCGAATTATTCCTCAGTTTGCGAAATCATCTACAACTTTTTTACCAAAAACGAAATCGAGATTAACCGCGAAACGGCCACTTATCTGCTCTTGGGAATCCTTTCTGACACCGGAACTTTCCAGCACTCCAACACCACCCCGCGCGTAATGGAAATCGCTTCACAGTTGATGAAAAAAGGAGCGCCAATGTCCAAAATTGTCGACACCACCTTTGCCAACAAAAAAATTTCCACTCTGAAATTGTGGGGGAAAGCTTTTGAGAAAGCCAAAATAAACTCTGCTAACGGAATGATTGCTTCAGTCTTAACCAAGGAAGAATTAGAAGAATGCGATGCCAGCACGGAAGACATCGCCCAAGTGGCCGGCATTCTTAACACCGTACCTGGCACAAAATTTTCCTTGATCTTATCCGAACGCGAAGGCGGAATCGTGAAAGGCTCTCTTCGCAGCGAAGAATACAAGGGCGTGGATGTATCAAAAGTTGCCGCGTCTTTCGGCGGCGGCGGACACCGCCTCGCCAGCGGCTTTGAAATGAAAGGAAAAATAGTCGAAACGGAAGAAGGATGGAGAATTGTTTAAATTGCTAAATTGTTATATTGTTAAATTGTTATAGCCATTAAGCAATTTAACCATTTAACAATGAACATAGGCGCTCATGTTTCCATTGCCGGAGGAATTTTCAATGCTCCCGAACGAGCGGCGGATTTAGGCGCGGAAGTGATGCAAATTTTCACCCGCTCTCCTCAAGGAGGCAAAGCCCCAGAACTCACGCCGGAGATCATAAAAGAATTTGCGTTACGCGTTTCACGTTACGCGATACGCGACACCTACATTCACACGCCCTATTACATTAATTTCGCTTCAAGCAATAACAGGATACGCTACGGATCAGTCAGCGTTGTGCGCGACGAACTGGAACGCGGATCACTTATCGGCGCGAAATACGTTATGACGCATCTTGGAACAGCCAAAGACTTGGGCGAAAAGGAGGCCACGGCGAAAACGATTGAGATGCTCAAAAAATGTTTGGAAGGATATGTTGGCGCGACAAAACTATTATTGGAGAATAGCGCCGGCGCGGGAGCCATTATTGGCGACGACTTATCCGAGCTAGCGGAAATAATAAAAGGCGTGAATTCTCCCGCCTCGACTCGCGGAGACGCTACGTCGATGCGAGGCGGGCCCGCCATCGCCGGAATATGCCTCGACACCCAACATTCCTTCGCTTCCGGTTATGACTGGCGTGATTTTGGAAAAACTCTTGCCAGAATCGACAAAGAACTGGGACTGAATAAAATAAAATTAATCCACGCCAACGACAGCCAGGCTGATTTCGCCTCCAATCGCGATCGGCATGAACACATCGGTGAGGGAAAAATCGGTCTCGAAGCTTTCACTCAGATCGTCGCCTTTGCCGAGAAGAATGCTATTGATATGATTTTGGAAACAGAGCATGACAAAGTTAAAGAAGATATTGAGATACTCAAAAACATTAGAGTGAATTCAATTTTTAATTTTTAATTTGAAATTTTTAATGAATTTTTAATTTAAAAATTTCTAAATTTCAAATTCAATAAAAATTAAAAATTTCAAATTAAAAATTTATGCCAGTAGCCATCATCTCCGACATTCACAACAACGAAGTCAACTTGCAAAAAGTTTTGAACTATTGCAAAGACAATGAGGTCAAAACAATAATCTGCTGCGGCGATTTGGCGTCGCTTGAAACGCTGGATTTTTTGAACGACAACTTTTCCGGCAACATCCTTTACACTTTCGGCAATGCCGATTATGACGACCTGCGAGACTTGGAAGAACAAAAAAAATATAAAAATACCTACCTGTTCAAGGATTTTGGCGAAGCCGTTATTGAAAAGAAAAATGTCGCCTTCACGCATTTTCCCGACATTGCCAAAAGCCTGGCAAGAACGGGAAAATATGATTTCGTTTTCTATGGCCACACCCACAAACCCTGGGAAGCGATGTCAGGCAAATGCAAACTGCTCAATCCCGGCACCGTCGCCGGAGAAATTTACCTGCCGACATTCGCGGTGTGGGAAACAGAAACTGCTAAGTTTGAGTTATTGAGAATACACAGCTTAAAGAATTCCTAATTCACCTTGTAAGAATTCACCTAATTGTCTAATTACCTAATTCACCTAATAAAAATTAAAATAATCAAAGGTCAAATAAAATTTCTAATGCCAAATTCCAAAATTATCATTTAGCATTTGACCTTTTATTCCGCTATTTGAAATTGTTGAATTTTATTAGGTGAATTAGAAATTAGGTGAATTAGAAATTTAACGAGATGCCATCCAAAGCAGAACAACTAAACAAACTCAATACTCAAATGTCCGCTTGTTCCCAATGCGCTCTTCGCTCCGGCTGCAAAAACGTCGTTCCCGGCGAGGGCTCGGCCGAGGCCGAGATTATGTTTATCGGCGAAGGTCCGGGAGCCAAAGAAGACGAACTCGGCCGCCCTTTTGTCGGCGCGGCGGGAAAGTTTCTGGACGAAATGCTCTCAATAATCAGTCTTAAACGGGAAAACGTGTACATTGCCAACGTCGTCAAATGCCGCCCGCCGCAAAACCGCGACCCCAGCCCCGAAGAAGCCGCCGCTTGCTGGCCGTGGCTTTTGGAACAAATAAGAATCATCCAACCGAAACTGATCGTCACATTGGGACGGCATTCTATGGAAAGATTTCTGCCGAATCAAAAAATTTCCACCGTCCACGGCAAAGCGATGCGGCGCGAAATCGACGGCATCGGGAAGCAAGTTTTCTATACTTTATACCACCCCGCCGCCGCCCTCTACAATGGCTCCATGCGCGAAACGCTTATCAAAGACTTCAAAAGAATTCCGAAGATAATTGAAAAAATAAAATCCGAAGAAAACTAAAATCGCCGCAAGGCGATTTTGCTTTATGCCCGCCTGTGGTCCGAGTGGGAGTCGAACCCACATGCCCTTACGGACGCGACATTTTAAGTGTCGTGCGTATACCAATTCCGCCATCGGACCAATAGTTATTTCTTTTTTATATTTCTACCTCTATGTGTCGGCTGTAAGCTGTGGCAATTTGGGCAAAGTATTCTTAAATTAACCAAACGGTTGTCCTTACTATCTCCATTTATATGATCTAACTCCAGTGGCAACCTTCCGTCTTTCGATTTTTTACACCATCCGCAAAGTTCACAATGTTTGAATTTTAAATTGGCCACGAATAATCTTTTCTTCAATTTAAAACTCTGATAATAACTACTTTTTACTAATATTTCGTCAAGCTGTAATCGGGGCTTACCGATCCCCCTCATTCCTTTATTCCAACCTCTTCCAGTAAAATGTTTGGTGTCAACTTGATATATTTTTAAAAATTTTTTTATTTGAGAATAGTTTCCTCCTGCTTCCCTCAAATTTAGCCTCGCTAAAACCTGCCTGACACTTGTAGACAGTTTAACCGCCCGCCTTAGTTCACTTTTTGTCCAGCTCTTCTTTTTCATAATGGTATACCAGTACGTCATTTGTCACATTGCTAGTATACCATAAAAACCGACGAAAATACAGATATTTGAGGTCGCGCCCGGACTTGAACCGGGGTAAAGGGTTTTGCAGACCCTCGCCTAACCGCTCGGCCACACGACCATATAATAAACCTTATCAAATCTATCTCAACTGGTCAAACAAAAAACCTCCGACAAAACGGAGGTTTCTTGCTTTTGTTTTATGTTGCGTGTTATGTGTTACGTGTTATGTGACCTACATAACCACTTCCGCTAAAAGATTTTTCCTCCCGAAAGCGAAAGCTTCTTTTTTGGTTTCCATATAGATGTCTATATGATTGCCTTTGATCGCGCCTCCGCGGTCCTGACAAATGTAAGTTCCCATTCCCTCTATATTCAGCTTGGTTCCGAAAGGAAACTGGGGAGGACAGGCAATCGTTTCTTTTTCCATAACCATAAGACCGGAAGCGGTAATCCCATCGGACTTTCCACATTCGTCCGCCGCCGCGGTATACGCGGAAGCGTTGATGGAGAATTTACCCTTAGGATAGCTGGCATTTTTGCGTTTTTCGGAAAAACGCGCCAAAGCTTTTTCTACTTCCAGCTCACGCTTGGTTTTCTCCGGCACGAATCCTTCCGAGCCGTACTGCGCCAAGGCCAATCTCTTTTCTTTGATAACTCCGTTTTCAATTATCAAATTGCTGTCTATTTTGAAATTTATTTTTGTTTCATTAGACTGCGCGGCTTCCTGAGCGAAAGCCAGTTGCGGAGCGATTATCGCGAAAAGGATAATCAGCGCCACGGCGATTCTAATGATACGCATTAAATAAATTTTAGGCGGTGTAATAAACAATTTAGCCGGCAATTACCGCATAAATATTCAGTTGCAACAAAAAGGCAAATTGCCTCTTGAGGTTGTTATATTACATTGCCTTAATTGTTAAAAATCCCGGTGGATCTGCTGTTAGAAACTATTCTAACAACCTGCCATTGTAGCAAAAAATGGCCAAAAAGTCAAACCATCCTGTCGTTTTTTGGCTCATAAAAGCCATTTCAATTTTGGAGAATGTCCGCTTTCGGCTCAAATAAGACACAAAAAAGCAAAAAACTTTCACTCAGTTTTTTGCTTGAAATAAGGCTCGATACACCCTGCTTTTATTTCCCGGCGGTTTCCAAAATAGCGTTTATCTCGTGCTCGTCCTGGCATCGGTATTCCTCGCTGGCGCTGTAAAAACGCTTTTTCGGACCATAACATCCCCCGTTTTCTTTGTTTATCGTCGCCATCAGAGGCATCAGAAATCCCATATCGCGGGAAGTGAAATAACCATAGAGATTCTTTATCGTTTCCACTCTTTTTTTCTTTTCCATCCGCGCGAACACGCTCATATCGTCAAATTTAAGCCCGCTCCAGTCCAGATGCAAAAAAACATCGTTGGCCTTTTGGCTGTATTTTTCATGCCAAAGCAACGCCCAACAACTTTCCAGATGACTCCAGCACGGCCCGTCTTCGATCTTCCCATCGTCCCCAATCCCCACTCCGCCTTCGATATAGTCAAATTGACGCAAATATTTTTCATCGATTATGTCGCCCGTCTGCGCTCCGATGGCAATTTGCATATTTTTCTCCCGGGCATAACCGCGCATATCGTCAAGAATCTCCGCCAAATCCTCATTGTCTTTTCGGGATTCATCTTGATAATAGATTTGGCCGAAAAGAAAGCTCTGTATTCCCAAGTCCATCGCTTGCCGGGTAATTTGCTTCAAATATCGGCGGTATTCCTTTTTAGCAAAAGTGGGCTTGCAAGTATGCTCTCCCCAAACGTTGTCCGAACCGGAACGGCACATCCTGGCAAATTCAAAATCCCGCTCGCCCTCTTCATATCTGAATTCGGCCTTTTTGTCGATGGCTTCGGCGATGAACATTCCGTACATAATTTCCGGCTTTTCGATTTTTCGCATAATCTCCCGGGCTTTTCCAAAATCCGGCGGGCTTTTCCATGTTTCCAGCGCCCGATGCAAATAAACGCAGCTGGAACGGTTGACCATCGCTACCGCGTTTTCCGTGTCTTCCCCGTACTCAGAAAGAATCCCATCCGCCACGCACCCCTTGGTTTTCATTTTTTCCACCGAAAGCGGACCGGGAACAAAAACCCATTCCGCGACGCTTTCGTTATGTTCCCCTGAGGGAATATTGAGACTAACGGGAGCGATATCGTCATCAGGATAATTTTTCCAAATCAGAAAAAGCAAAAAAACACTTGCAACAATCAGAAACGCCAACCCTCTTTTAATATCAATATGAATATCTTTTGACCAAATAAAAAAACGTCTGAAGAAAAAAATAATTTTCCTCGCAAACTTTACTAAAAAATTTTCCGGCCTTTGATATAGATTCAATCGTTTTGATAATTTATGCCTTATGGGTTTTATATTATACTATTGATTCCAGTACTGTCCACCAGCCCGAAAAATTGCAACAAAAAAGCAGCCCTCCTGGGCCGCCTTGTCTTATATAAATCTTCTCAAAAAAATAATTTATCGCTTGGCGGAGGCGGAGAGATTCGAACTCTCGGTGCCGGTTAAGACACACTTGCTTTCCAAGCAAGCTCACTAGACCGCTATGAGACGCCTCCAAATCACGTGATTTCTTTTATCCCCACCAATCTCATTTTTTCTCCGCCGGGCATTCTGCCCAAGACTTCCACAACCTTATCCCCTAATTGAAGTTTTCCGTTTTCCTTGGCTCGTTCTATCAGCAAATCTAAGTATCTATCCAAATCATCAACTTTGTCAAACGAATAAGCCTCCACGCCCCAGACCATAGAAAGTTGATGGTAAATTTTTTGGCCGCAAGCCGCCACGATTATTTGGAAAGACGGCCGGAAATTGGAAAGCGCTCGGGCGGTAAAGCCGAATTGGGTTATCGCCAAAACCGCCCGGGCTTCGGAAGTTTTGGCCAGTTTTATGCCACTAGTGATAATTGAAGCGTAATCCGAAGAAAGATGGTCTTCTATTTCGATGTGAGCGGGAACGCAGTCATCAAAGCGCGATTCTTCCACGTCACTAATAATTTTTGCCATTGTTTCCACGGCTTTCAAAGGAAACTTTCCATTGGCTGATTCGCCCGAAAGCATGACCGCGTCGGTATGATCAATCACGGCATTAGACACGTCCGACACTTCCGCCCTGGTCGGGAGAGGGTTTTCAATCATTGACTCGAGCATTTGCGTCGCCACAATCACCGGCCGAGCCGCGCGCAGGCACTTTCCGATTATTTCTTTTTGATAAATCACCACCTTACTTTCATCCATTTCAATGCCCAGATCTCCTCTGGCTACCATGATCACGTCCGTTTCCGCGATTATCTCGTCGATGTTTTTAATAGCTTCTTTTCTTTCTATCTTCGCCACAATCCCCGGCAAATCATCCTCGCGCCCCAGCATTTTTTTTATCTTTTCCCGGGTTTCCTTGATTTCTTCAGCCGTACTCACAAAAGACAGCGCCACAAAATCAACGTCCTTTTCCAGCGCGAATTTCAGATCATCCATATCCTTCTCCGTCACCGCCGGGATTTTCAGCTTGGCATCCGGAATGTTCACGCCTTTATGGTTTTTTATCACCCCGCCTTCGATAACCTCCGCTAAAAGATATTCTTCATACTTTTCCACGACCTTAACTTTCATCAGACCGTCCTGAATCAAAATATCATTGCCGATTTCAATATCTTCAATAATACCGGCGACATCCAGACCCACAATCTTACTCCCCGTTTTGAATTTTGGATTTTGAGTTTTTTCAGCCATAGGCTGATCCGCCTTTGGCGGAGGATTTATTTGGGATTTGGGATTTTGAAATTTGGATTTAAGCGCTAACGCAGAATCAACAATCTTAATTATTTCCCCTTTTCCAATTTCAATATCGCTCTCAACCATCGTCCTTATACGCGGCCCTTGCAAATCCGCCATAATACCCAACGACATATCCAACTCCACTCTCAATTCTTTGAGAGTATCGATAACTTTCCCATTGGACTTATGCGTCCCGTGAGAAAAATTGATCCGCGCCACATTCATCCCCGCTTCCATCATTTTTTTCAACGTTTCTCTCGATTCCGACGCCGGTCCGATTGTGGCCACAATTTTAGTTCTTTTATCCATATTCATCATTATATTCGTAATTCGTAAAAAAATCAAAACAGGCAACCCGAAAGCCGCCTGTTTTTCTTCATTCGTAAACTATATATTTATTTTCTCGGCCAGGTCCCCAATTATAGGCAACTTTTGCATCTTACCCTGAAAAACGCTGATTACGCCCATAATCCAGAAAATGAAAAGCGCGACAGCCAAAAGCCAACCAAAAATCGGCACCCAAGAGAAAAACCAGCCGATCAGCATAACCAGACCTTGCTTAGCGTGAAATTGCGCAAACTTGGAGTCTTTTTTGGCCAAAAGAGGAATGAGGCACAAAATTCCCAAGTATCCCAGAAGCGCCCACAACTTGTTCTCCTGCGCGTCTTTGTCTCCAGCATTCTCGTTTTGCCCGACCGGCTGCTGCGGAGCCGCGTTCTGATTGTTGTCCATATTTTGATTTTGATTCATTTGTTCTTCCATATTACACCCGCCTTTCTATTTTTAAGACTTTTAATTTCTTTACTTTATAATAGCACACTCGTAAAATATGCCAACTGCGCCACCACTATTCAATATTACCCAATTCCTCAAGAATCTCTTCCGGGATTGGATTTTTCTTCGGGCTCACCCCCGGATACCTCCACGCGCTGATAATCTTGTACTTAGCATAAAGTCTTCCTTTCGCTTCACGTTGCGCGTTACGCGTTCCACGCTTTTGGTACATCACCCACACCTCCTGCTTCCAAACTTCTTCGCCGTTTATCATTTTCGCCGAAACCGGCTGCATCACCGCAGCCGTGTTTTTCGCCACTCCCTCTTCTTTGCGTTTCGGTTTTTTTATAACATTCTTCACTCTCTGCTCGGAAAGACCATATTGCCGCATCTTAAAGGACGCATGCCGCGTCCAAAAATATTCGGAAGTGTTCTTGGGGAGATTGTTTTGCATAGCCATTTCAAAAACCCCGCTTTAGCGGGGTAATTTTTACACTTCCATTCCTCTTAGCAATTTCACTCTCTCCTCTATTGGCGGATGGGTCATAAAAAGTTTCATCATCTTTTTTCCTTTTCCGCCCGAGGCGGATCCGCCTTTGGTGGAGAAGGGATTGGCGATGTAGAGATGCGCCGTGGCGCGATTGGCAGCTTCGAGCGGTTCGGTATCGCGGGAAATTTTTTCAAGAGCCGAAGCTAGTCCTTCGGGATATCGAGTAAGCAAAGCGCCATCGGCATCCGCCAGAAATTCGCGCTTCCGGGAGATAGCCAGTTGCATAAGAACTGCCGCGATCGGAGCAAGAATGGAAAGAATAATGGCCGCTATCATAAGAATCAATCGCAACTGTCCTCCGCCTTCGTTGTCGCGGGAACGTCCGCCAAACCACGCCCAGTGGCGAAACCAGTCTGCCAAAAGCGTCACGAATCCCACCAAAACTACCACCACAGTGGAAAGCAAAATGTCCCGGTTGCCGATATGCGAAAGCTCGTGAGCAATCACGCCTTCCAGTTCCGTTTTTTCCAGTTTGTCGATAATTCCAGTCGTGAGGCAAATCACGCCGTGCGCCGGGTCGCGGCCGGTCGCAAAAGCGTTGGGCGCGGAGTCTTGGATGATATATATTTTAGGAACCGGCAGTCCGGCGGTAATACAAAGATTCTCCACAATGTGATATATCTCGCGATTGGAATCATGGTCAATAAGTTTCGCTCCGCTCATAGCGAGAACAATTTTGTCGCTCCACCAATAGGACGCAAAACTCATCGCGACGGAAAAAATCACCGCGCCGTATAGAATGGCGCTATTCCCCATCGCTCCCGCAAAAACATAACCGACGCCGATAACAAAGACCAGAAAACCGGTGATA
The DNA here is from genome assembly GCA_030837625.1 of Patescibacteria group bacterium. Taxonomy (GTDB): domain Bacteria; phylum Patescibacteriota; class Minisyncoccia; order Moranbacterales; family UBA2206; genus XYA2-FULL-43-15. The sequence continues at coordinate 18,014 of JAUPKF010000009.1, forward strand.
TAGATCCAGGTCAATCTTACGTTTTTGTCAGACTGAGTATATAAGGTGGGCATACTTTTATTTTCTAGCTCTATATGCTCCAATTGCCAAACCCCCAGCTAATCCTAATAAGGGGAACCCGTAATAATACGCCATTCCAAATACATCAGATCTTGAATTGACTCTAAATAAATTTAACAAAAAAGAAGTAACAAATGGCGTACCCATAAGAAAGCCTAGAGCAGCACACAAAAAAATCCCTACGACTTTTTTTAATGTTTCCATAAAGACAACTTTGATTTTAAGACTTCAGTGAAATCAGAACAATCACGTGATAATCTGTGGTTCAGAACTCAACCTTTACGTTTTCTTTTTCCGATTCTCCCGCTTCAAAAAATTCCCTCTTCGCAAACCCAAGCATTCCGGCCATCATATTGGTCGGAAACACTTCCAGTTTAGTGTTGAAGTCGCGAACATTGCCATTGTAGAATCGGCGGGAGGCCATAATTTTGTCTTCCGTGTCGGTCAACTCCCGTTGAAGTTCCAAAAAGTTTTGATTGGCTTTGAGATCGGGATAAGCTTCCGCCACCGCAAAAAGGCTTTTCAGCGTATTGGACAGCATATTTTCCGCCTCGGCTTTGTCAGCTGTCGTTCCGGCTCCCATCGCTCTTGAGCGCGCTTCAGTCACTTTTTCAAACAATTCCTTCTCATGCGCCGCGTAACCCTTCACTGTGTTCACCAGATTAGGAATAAGGTCATACCGGCGTTTCAATTGCACGTCAATATCGCTCCAGGCTTCATCCACCCGGTTTTTAAGGCGGATTAAACCATTGTACATCGCGATTATCCCGATAACTACGACCACCAAGATAATCACAAGAATCAGTCCGATTCCCATATTTTTGCTTTTAATGATTACAGCTTAATCTTAGCAACTTTTCGGCAGTATGTAAAATGAGAATAATATGTTATAATTCAGCCAAGCTCCTAACGAATAATACAAAAAGCTATGTTTGATATATCAAGATATTATATTTTCCTCATTCCGGTATCCGTTGGCTTTATTGTTCAATTCACCAAGTTTGTTGTTTTCTGTTTGAAAAACGGCTGGGATATCCGTTATGCCATGACCCACGGACATATGCCCTCGGCTCACACCGGCTTTATCGTTTCCTTGGTCACCTCCGTCGGCTACTATGACGGAATAACTTCCGGCGCGTTCACCGTGGCGGTCGCCCTGGCTATCATCGTCATCGACGACGCGGCGCGTCTGCGGGTTTATATGGGCGACCAAGGCAGATACTTGAATATGCTCATCCGCCAGCTAAACATAAACGAAGAACAATTTCCTCGACTCAAAGAAAGAATGGGACACCGGGTCAGTGAAGTTATCATTGGAGGAATTATGGGATTTTTACTAACCATACTTCTGGCGAAAATTCTTGGATAAACTTTAACAAGAAAAAAATGCAAAAACAAAAAGCTTTTACTCTGATCGAGATACTCATCGTCATCGCTATAATCGGCATTCTGGCCGCCGTAGTGTTAGTGAGTTTGAATAGTAGCCGCGACAAGTCCAAATACGCCAAAGCCGAGCAAGAAATGGCTCAGTTCGCCAAAGCTATGGAGATGGCCCAGATTATGACGAGAAAACCTCTTCGAGAAATTACCGGAAGCAACCACAGCGCCGGACCGTGCTTTGCATCTTCTGGGAAATATTTGAAGGATATTCCCGATACAGACCCATGCTACACAAGTTGGGTGAGTGCAATAACCAAGCTCGGAGTTGCTGCCGGCACGGATTTATCTGATTTAAAAAGAGATCCCTGGGGATCGCCCTACATGTTAGACGAGAACGAAGGCGAGTTCAGTACCAACCCTTGTCGTCTGGATAAAGTCTTCACCGCCGGACCCGACGGATGGGTAAGCTCTCTCTCAACTGACATCGAAAATTATGAGTTAACCAAACATTATAACAGTGATAACAAGGCTATGACCATAACCGGAGTAAGCGCCGAATGTAATTAAAGCTTTCAAATATTTCCCAACTCTTCCAAAATAACTTTCTCATCGTTCCAAGGAATCCTCTTTTCGCCAACAGCCATAATTTCTTCCGCCCCTTTTCCAGTCACGACAACAATATCTCCCGGCCTTGCTAATTGCAAAGCCTTTTTTATCGCCTCTCTCCTGTCCAAAATCCTCCAACAATTTTCCCCTTCAATTTTGCCGACTACCCCGCTAAAAACTTCGTTTATAATTTGCTCCGGGTCTTCTCCGTAAGGATCTTCATTCGTTACGACAACATAGTCCGCGTGCTCGGAAACAATCTTTCCCATCATCGGCCGCTTGCCGCGGTCGCGTTCCCCGCAAGAACCGAACACCGCGATAACTTTGGCGCCTTGGCGCTTGTTTTTTATTTGGTCGATAAGAAAATAAAGTTTTTCCAAAGAATCCGGCGTCAAAGCGTAATCGATAATAACATTGAAGCCTTTGTCGTTTTTCACAAAGTACATTCTCCCCGGAATATAATCGATTTTAGCCAAAGCTTTTTTTACAACTTCCGGACTAATACCCTGCGAAAACGCCACTGCGGTCGCCCCCAGAGCGTTCTCTACGTTGAATTCTCCGGGGAGCTTCAATTCATATTCCTCACCGTTTACAGTATAGCCCGAGTGATCGATTTCCAATTTGATATTCTCCGCCCGCACCAAGTTTATTTTCCCGCAATCAAGCTTTTGGCAATCGACTTCTCTTTTACTAAAGCCGTATTTATTCTTCGCCTCCCAAAGAAAATAGTCCCGCGGTTTTTCCATATCCAAATTCACCACAATCGTCGGAACGCCCCGAAACAGCCGCAGTTTGGCAATCCGGTATTCGTCCATATTTTTGTGATAATCCAAATGCTCGCGCGTCACATTGGTTATCACCGCCACGGCGTATCGGATTCCCCAAACGCGATGCTGGTCCAACGAATGGGAAGATGTTTCCAAAACCAGATAATCGCATCCGGCATCTACGGCTTTCTTTATGAAATTTTGCACGGAAAAGGCTGAGAGCGTGGTAAACTTAGTTTTGTTCACCCATTCTTTCTCGGCAATTTTAAAATTGATAGTCGATGCCATGGCTACGCGCGCTCCGGATTCTTCCAAAATTTTCGCAATCATCTGCGTCGTCGTCGTCTTGCCGTTAGTGCCAGTAATGCCGATGACTTTTATTTTTTTGGACGGAAAACCATAAATAAAATTAGCCAGGACTGCCTGAAAAAAATGGTAATAGTTTTTGATGTTTTGGGGAATGAATTTTTTCATAAATCAAAAATTAAATCTCAAAAATCAAAATGACAATGCAAAATGCAAAAATATAACATTTTCAATTTTAATTTGTCATTTTGATTTTTGATTTTTGCATCTTGCATTAAGATACCGCCTGGACTTCACCTCTATTTCTCTTATTCCTTGAATCACTCTATACGCCCAGTACTTCCTTTGGTTTATTATTATATCATAACTTCCCGGAAACGTGACTGGCCGGGTTTCCGGCGAAAAGCCCAGTTTAAATTTAGTAATGCCCGCTCCTGTCTTTGTATTTATCCCGCCAAAGTCATACCTCGCGCAACCAGCCGCTTTAGCGTCTTTTGCCTGTTGCCACTGAAGCAAATACGGCGCCATCACATTTCTATGCTCATCATCGGACGCGCCATGCAAATACGTACAAGTACTGCCGTAAAAAACTGCCAAATTAGCCGCGATAATTTTGTTTTCATACTCCGCCACATACAATTTCAAAATATTCTCCGGAATCGTTTCAATCATCTTTCTATAATAATCCTCCGGATGAGAGGTAATCCCATCCCTCTTCGCCGTAACCTTTATTAAGCGCAGGAATTCTTCAACTTCCCTACTGTTCGTATTTTCGTATTTCGTTAATTTCGTAGTTCGTAAAACAACGCCTTTTTTTCCCGCTAACCTAATATTATACCTCGTCTTCGCTTTCATCTCCGCCAACAATTGCTCTTCCGGCTTGGTTATATCAATTATAAATAATTCCCTTGGCTGAACATCATGCGGCGCCTTGGTTATTTTGTGTTTTGTATTATCTTTTACGAAACTTAATATGTCTTCACCATTCGGCTCAATCCTAATCCACCCGACATTATTTTCTTTCGCCAGATTAACTAGCTCCCCGATGTTACATGTTACGTGTTCCGTGCTACGTGATATGACCGGTCCCCGCGGTACGTAAAAATATTTCCCAACTAGCGGTAATTCATGTTCTATAATGGATGCGTTAAAATTTTCCTCGACAATGCTGTACGTCTTTCTCCCCGTACTTTCCTGAAACTTCCGCCACTCCTCCGATTGCAAAAAACCGCCATCCGGCGAATTAGATTGAATAAAATTTACAAGATTATTTTCCATGGAGCTGGCTAGTTAATACGGTTAGAACTGGATTTATGAATAAAAGCTTTGTTTAAGTGATTTTTATTTCCCTTAACCAGATATGTCGTTTTTATTTTCCAGATTTAGTGCGATTATCTTGCTTGCACAACATTTTGCAGTTTGTAGCTATCGTTTTTCCTCCTTCATGCCAAGGTGTTATATGGTCTGCTTCCATCTCTTCTATTTCAAAATGTGCATTGCCACAGACTGCATTTTTCGCCATACAAATACCTTTTTGTCTTTCGTACGCTTCTCTTTTTTGTTTATCTGTAAAAGCACGAATGTTTAATGCTTTTTCATTCCTAGTTAAAACATACTCGTAAATACCAGATTTTTTAGTCACATCTTCATCTTGCATCAATTTTGTTATCTCTTTTTCTAATTTTTTGGAATCAAATTCTTTGTTTTTTAATTTATTGTATAAAGTTCCGAAAGATACACCTTTCATTTCTTTACGATAATTAGGAAAAACCACTTTTATCCAACTTATAACATTTTGGAAATATAGCCACAATTCATTTGCATTAGGTTTGTGCTGATGATCTGCCATGTATTGTTCAATTTTTTCATCACTAATCCAATTAATTGCAGTTTCTAAATAATCTTGGCGAATCGGTGAACCATTTAGATAATCACTTGCTATATTGTAAGCTGGACAATTTGTTTTACTGAAATGCTTTTTTGCATCAGTCAGCCAAGTGCCAGTGTAAATAGCATTTTTCAATTCTTGGTCGTATAGTTTTTCTCCAGCGATATTTATAGTTTTAAACCAGTCTAATTTTTCTTTGTCGTTTCCCTCACAGAAATAAACCATCATTTTATAATCAAGAATCTGCTCTTTCTCGATATTCTCAAGATTATGAAAATACTGAAAATTTAAAGAAAATTTACCCGAAACATATTCGCAGACGCTTATAGTTCTTTGTTGTCCGTCCATTACTTCATAAGTATCATCTGCATTTTTGACCCAATATAATACATTTAGGGGGAAATTCTTTCTTACAGTTTCAATTACGGCATCTCTTTGCTTATCTTTATAAACAAATTCGCGTTGGTATTTCGGGCGAATGTTCAATTTTCCGCCATATCCGACAACGCCCTCTTCATTGTCATTTATATATCCATTTGAAACTTCTCTAATTGAGATTTCTTTCAGTTCAATTTTCATAAGTTAGTATTTATTATTAATGTTAAATTTTCTTATTTTTGATAACAACTCTAACATAGCATGGCTTGCCCTTAACTTGTGCTAAAAATTTACCTCTAGTTTCTTCAGTTGGTCCAGATAAAATGCTATATCGATTGAGCCCGTCCAAGATATCAAATTGGTCAGGACTATATTTATCTAAAAAAGTTATCGGAACACCTATAGCACCCTTATAATCTATAGGAATGTCTTTTGTCTTGTCAACATTAATAGCATCATAATGGTCATATTTAGGATATTCATTTTCATGTCCAGAATAGGTTCTATAAAGAATTAAGTCTTCATGGCGTTCTTTATAATCCAAATTAGTAAACCAGCGAACACCATTAACTCTTACATATTGATTACCATCATCATCTATTCTATGACTGGCAGAATGTACATCATAATGTGCCGGAACCCTAAACTCTCTATCGCCACTATGTATGCTTTTTCCGAGCCATATTTTATTTTCTGTAATTAGTTTGAAAATTTCTTTGTAGGTAATTGCATTCTGATTTCCAATTATGATGAATTTTTTATTATACTCAATCAACTGAGTCACATATTGTCTAAACAAGGAAAAGGGTGGGTTAGTCACAACAACATCCGCTTCTTTTAAAATTTCAATGCATTCAGGACTTCTAAAATCACCATTTTGCTTTAGGGGTGTTTTAATCGTATCTAATTTGTTTATTTTCCCGTCTTTATTTATATCTTTTACAATTTCCAATTTGTATGAAGGTTTTTCTTTCTCAAAATGAGTAGCAACCAATTTCCTTAATTCAAGAAATTCAAAATTCAATGCAAAATAGTTCCAAAAATTGCTTTCTTCTGGGTCATCGCAATTACAAAACACCACTTTATCTTTCAGGTGATTTTTATAATTCCCTAATTCTTTTTCAATGTCAGGTAATTGTGTGTAAAACTCATCATTCTTTGCTGCGCCTGCTTTACGCAAGTTTTTATTTGAAGATTTCTTTTCCATGTATTTTTTAATATCCACCTTAAGATTCTAATAGATAAATTTAGATATTCTTATCGCCATTGACTGCTGACTTACTTGATATTTCTCTGCTAATTTTTCAATCAGTCTGCTGGGGTCATCGCCATTTATTAGTTTTGAATTTTCAAAATAATCTTTCTTGAGAGAATTGACTGGCATTAGTATTTCTGCTGCAAATTGATTTGCTTCTATCTCTTGCTTGTTAACTCCTTGGGATGAACTATCATCCCTATGAAATATAAACGCCCCTCTGTCGATAAACAATGCATTCTTTGAATGAAGAATATAATGTCCCAATTCATGAGCAATCGTAAATCTTTGTCTCTCTGACGAATGTTTTTTGTTAACAATAATCACAGGATTACCTTCTTTACTTTTTCCCTTTAAAGCTCCGGATATGTCCTCGCTCTCAAATTCTTCGTATTTAATTTGGATACCATTTTTTTGAGCAATATCCTCTATGGGGATAGGTAATGTAATTTCTTTTAATTCCGATAACATTCTTCTAGCTATAGGTCCTGCTTTATTCATATATTTTTTTAAATATTCTTTATTTTTTCAAAATCTTTTTCTTCTTCTTTTAGTTTTATTTTTTCAAAAAAACTGTCCACAGGAACATTAAAACCTTTTCCCAGACAGTAGAGTTGATACGCTGATATCTGTTGTTTTCCATTCTCAATAGCCGAAAGTGAAGCTTTGGATAATTTTAAACCAGACTTTTTCGTTAAGTCCTCTAGCTTGAGATTGGAATTTTTCCTTAAATGCCTAATTTTTTCCCCAATTAATTCATAGAATTGGGTCTGAGATTTTTTCATAAATATTGATACTAGTATTTTATCATAATATCCTAGCATTTAATACACATGTTGTCCACAGATTGAGAACTTTAGTCAATCAATACCGAACTATAGTCTATTGACTCCGAAGTAATTATCTGCTAATCTTCTATATGATAGCATCTTTAACTAACTAAATTGTACCATATAGTTTCATTCCTAACAATGAAACTGCGGGACATTACACAAAAGTATGGGGAAAAACATCCATATTGTACCAAGTGGCAACCGATGGGCCGTAAAAAAGGAGGGCATAAGTCATCCTATCTCAACACATCGAACTAAATCACTCGCTGATCATTATGCCAGAGCCAAGGCCGAGCTGACACATACCGAATTAGTAATTCATGGTCGGGACGGCAGAATCCAAGACAAGGACAGTTTTGGGAATGATCCGTTTCCGCCAAGAGACAAGAAACATTAGCAATGTTCCTAAAAGGAAATTATGGTCGAAATTCCCTTTTTTGATATTAATTTAATAAGCACTCTGAAATTACAACTATGAAACGATCACCATGGCACTCAGTGAAACAACCCGTACACCACGACAATACGGAATGCAACACTGGCAACAACATCGAAAGGGAAAACCTGCGCCAAGGCACGGGTGGAAAACCTCTTTGCAAGGAATGCAAAGACCTCGATAATAAAAGGAGATAGCCAATCAATCCGCCAAGCCACCCAAAAAGGTGGTTTTTGGTTATTTTTTTAAACTTCCAAGGTTGATTATTAATCAGATTAATCAATTTTTATCAATTGTACAAAGCATTAAAAGTGTTTTGTGATATATACTTTTGTACTCCCAAAGTTGATTATTAATCAAAGATATCAAAGATTAACTAAAAACCGAGGAAGCCAAAGTTGTTCTCAAGGTCAATTCTAGGAATTTTTCAATTCTAGGATATAAAGACATATAACCTTGCCTTTTCTAAGCCTCAAGGGTCATCCTGGGTGTCCCAGGGTATAAAAGAAAACAGACTCTTATGGAATCTGCTAAACTTATCCCAACTTGATTGTTTTTCAAGTTTATCAAGATAAAAACTAATTTCACTCAATATACGCTGGAATTATCCTAAAACTGGGCTCGGCTTCATATTTATATTCTCCAAGACTTGGATTGCAAAGTCTTTCAAGTTCTTCCCCTTTATAAAAAAGCTTACTTTCAATTAGCTGAAAATTTAAACCCCTACCTATCAAATCTTTTCCTAGATATTGCTCTTTGTTTTTACACTCAACAATAGTTTTCTCAATATCCATTATTTTCTTATTTTCCTTGCCTTGAGAAGCACCGCTATTTTCATTCTCTGCATTTCCCCTCCAGTATAGGAAGCCAAACAATACCGAAAAGACTAAGAGGATTAAAGTTATAAAAAGTGAATATTTTTTCATAGTAATGATTTTATTTTATTAACAAAATTTTCTGGGCTAATATCTGAATGTTGAAAGTAATCTTCCATACCTGCGCTAATTGCTTTTCTCTTGCTTTCCTCATCAGAAAGATTATCAAATCCAACAACTTTAATTTCTTTTGTTCTTTCGTCTTTTTTTAACATCTCTGTCATCTGATAGCCATCAACATTTGGTAAAATAATACCTACCACAATAATACTTGGCTGAAAATTAACCACATCGTCAATGAACTTACTATCGGGTGTGTTGATAATTTTCACTTCGAATCCTTGAGACGAAAACTTATTTTTATAAATATCAGTCAAAAATTTATCATCCTCTACTATTAAAATTTTAGGCTTAACCTCATTCATTTTTTTGGTTGAAAATAATTCAATTGATTAAAGCAACTCTCTGCTTCGCTTATTATATGATAAATGCTTGAAGGTGCTGTTGAAGTTCCGTTCATGCTATAAAGAAATTTGATTGCTTTTAAATATGCATAAAAGTTTTTTCTTATCATAAACTGTCTTTTGTAATCATTTTTGAATTGGTCGATTAAAAGTATATATTTTCGCTCCATTTCCAGTCTCCTTGAAATAACTTCCATGTATTCCTCTGTCCTTTTTGTTCCCTCTGAATGAACGAGCGTGGAAATCATATCTTTGCTTATTATTTTTTTGCAAGTTTCTCCTTGCTCTTTTAAATCTTGATTTAAAAGATTTTTCACGATAGGTCTCAACTCATCAATCCTTTTATCAAGAAAGTAATTTAATATTTTATAAATCATATTCCAAAACAAAAACGACTTAATTATTAAGTCGTCGAGAAGTTCTCAATGTTAACATGTTCACTTGAGTGGACGACCCGACGGGTACAACACTCAAAAGACACCGAAATGTCCTATCATGTTCATCGAGCCGCCCGCTAAAGGGCGTGATAGGACAAATAACCGAGATCATCTCAGTATCTGTATGAGTATTGTACCATTTATAAAGTAATACAATTTAGAGAAAAAGTAAACTGTTCTTGATTTATAAGGCTTTTTGACCTAAGCTAAGAATTATTAGGTTTAGACTTATGAAATATCCAAGAATTGATGAGGAAAGGTGGGCAACTATCATTTTACTTGAAAAAATCAGGTCTATTTTTGAATTTCCTGATAAAACTGTCCACTACGAAAAAAATACAAAGAAAATGTACTCTCATTTAAGCGAATTTATCACAATTAATGGAACTACTTATAAGATAGAGCATAGCCTTTTTAAGAAACTTTTATCAGATTTTGACTTAGAAGGATTGATAAAAAAAGGAAACTACTTACCAATTGCAATAAACGAAGCAATCAAAGACCCGCTTGTTTTTGGGTCTGAAGAAATAGAACGAAACCGATTTTTTTCATATGACAAACTGGACGAGGATAGTATTTTCGAATATGAAATAGTATTAAAAAATCTGGAAAAAATTAAAGAGAAGATATCCTTTTTAAATTCACTAAATATTTCTTTGCACACGCTTCCTTTTGGAGCTGACACTGCCAAAATAAACCTATCAATCAACGCGTCTCATGGTATAAAAATTACAAAAGAAGGCGTTGAATATTTTTATCCGATAAAGGGCAACCGATTTAAAATTATTGAATTTCTGAAAGACGGAAAAAAACCAGGTGAATTTTTAGCAAAGATGCAAGGGCGACCGCTAAGTTTAATAATAAAAGAAATTTCAGCCATCAATGAATTATTCAAAAAATTATTCAAAAAAATTTATATTAAAGACAATCTCATAGTACACGTTAAGACTGGCGGTTATGAGCTTAATCGCCAAAAATTCGATATAACATTTACGGACAACCTTTAGATTACCTTTGGGTCATGTTAATAAACTTTCCGTAAACAGCTTTGATAGGCTGTTTTTTTGTTGTCTAAGTATTTCAAAAGTTATCTAAAAGTATTTCCTAATTCCTTTATCATAGACTTACTTTCTTAAATAACTAACTAACGCTTAGTCAGCAATTCAAAAATTAGTACTACTTTGGTTTGCTGGCTAAGCATTCAAAAAAATGAACAAGGACAACGAAGAAGAATCTAAAAAAGATACCTCCAAAGAAATTTCATCTGCAATCTTGGGAGATGGAACACTGATTGAAATGCTTTATAACAAACAAACCAACACCACCAGCCTTGCCGTCTATAAAAACGGTGAGATTGAAATCAAAAAGAAACTTATATCAGAGGGCATATGCCTAAAGCCACATTCACCCAACAAGGATTTAATCAAAGCCAGAGTGATATCCTTTCCGTCAGAGCCAAGGGAATATGAATCTCAAAAGGAATTAGTTGCTGATATACAGAAATTTATTCATAAATATCTTGCCGTATCACCCTTTTTTGAAAAGATAGCCAGCTACTACGCTCTTTTTACTTGGATTCACGATGATTTCAATGAACTCCCCTATCTGCGAGGACTTGGAGATTACGGAACGGGTAAATCAAGACTACTACAAGTAGTTGGCTCGGTTTGCTATAAGCCTATCTTTGCTAGTGGAGCAACTACTGTTTCCCCTATCTTCCGTTTGCTCAACGACTTCAAAGGTACGCTCATCATGGATGAAGCGGATTTTATATTTTCCGATACTACCGCAGAAATAGTAAAAATCCTCAACAGCGGATTCATGAAAGGAATGCCTGTTTTGAGAAGCGAAAGCAACAATAAAAAAAGTTTTGATGTGAAAGCATACAGCGTTTTTGGTCCCAAGATTATAGCTACAAGACAGCTTTACAAGGATACTGCCCTAGAAAGTCGGATGATAACCGAAGATATGAATTTAAACTTTCCAAGAGAAGATGTTCCCTACAACATCCCCGACATTTTTTGGGATGAAGCATTGGATATCAGAAACAAGCTGCTAATGTTTCGCTTCAAAAACAAGGGCAAAAGCAAACTTAGGCCAGAATTAGAAAATCGTGAAATCGAGCCGAGACTCAATCAAATCGCAATTCCTTTAATGAGTATCATTGATGACCCCGAATTAATCTCAGAAATTCAAAACCAAATTAAAGAATACAACGAAAAAATCAAAACTGACAGAACACTCGGATATAGTTATCAGATTTTGGATGCTATCTGTTCACTTCTAGACGAGGGATTTATCAAGCCTACTGTTCAACAAGTTGCGGCAAGATTTAACAAAGATTTAAGTCTTTCAGAACAAACAACCCCGAAGAAAATGGGTTATCTGATTAGAAAAACGTTGGACATAAAAACGGAGCGAACACGAGAGGGCTATGTTATTTCTCAAGACAATGAGAAAAAAATTGAAATCCTACGAAAAAGATACAATATCCAGAAAGACAGTGAGGATGTGAACAATGTTAACAATGTTAACTTACTAGGCGAAGGATATGAAAATATACCCATAATACACGAGTAAATGATACTTATATAAATTAAAGTTAACAATGTTAACAAGTTAACCAAAAAAATAATTAACCTAAATGATAACCGAATCAGACGCTAGAACATTTCAAATACTTTATGAAAAAGAAACGGGCGAGAAAATTTCGCTCGAGGAAGCTTTTGAAATTGCGGAAAGCACTGTCGAGATGGTTCGATTTATTTTCAAACCGATAAAACGCAAGGATTCTGACCAGTGTACAAGAGGGGCGAGCGATATAAAATAAAAACATATTTCATATTTAAAAATTTGAAGCAATGGAAGTTAAGACGAAGTATTTGATATATCTCCGAAAATCAACAGATTCAGAAGATAGGCAAATACAATCAATTGAAGATCAGAAAAAAGAACTGCAAAAAATTGCCAGTCAATTTAAACTTGAAATAAAAGGAACTTATCAAGAAAGTCATTCAGCAAAAAAACCGGGACGCCCCGAGTTTAACAAGATGATAGCTGATATAAAAAGAGGGAGAGCGAACGGAATCCTATGTTGGAAGATTAACCGTCTAACGAGAAATCCTACCGATAGCGGTACACTCCAACAACTGCTTCAAGACGGAATAATCCAATCTATACAAACCGCTGGGAGGGAATACAAGACCGATGACAATGTTCTGATTATGAGTGTCGAGACGGGAATGGCAAATCAATACATACAAGATTTGAGGAGAGATGTTAAGCGAGGGATGTTATCTAAGGCTGAGAAAGGTTGGAGACCTGGATTAGCACCAATCGGTTATAAAAATGATAGAGGCGGTAAACAAGGAAGTAAAATAATTCATGTCGATGAAGAAAAGTTTCCAATAGTCCGAAAAATGTGGGATTTAATGCTAACTGGCGAATATTCAGTTCCAAAAATAATCGATATTGCAAACAATGAATGGGGTTTGAGAAAATCCTCTGCAAAAGGAGACACAAAATTGCACGAAAGTCACGGTTATAAAATTTTTAACAACCCTTTCTATTATGGGAAATATGATTGGGTTGGTAAGACCTACCAAGGACATCATACACCAATGATAACTCCAGCCGAGTTCGATTATGTCCAGAAGCTTTTAGGAATTAAAAGCAAACCTCAAACTAGACACAAAGACCTTCCCTACCGAGGGACTATCCGTTGCGGTGAGTGTGGCTGTCATATTACGACGGAACAAAAAATTAAAAGAATAAAATCTGATAATACAATTAAGACATACCTCTACCACCACTGCACCAATAAGAAAATCGACATCGATTGCCAACAAAAATCCATAACCTTTGAAGAAATAAACAGACAAGTTATGGAAAAACTGGACAAGATTACTTTACCAGCGAACTTTTTGGACTTCGCCCTAAAAATATTGAAGCGAGACAACGAACTTGAAATCAACGATAGGAATACCTTAATCAAAAGTCAACAAAGAGCTTTTAACGACTGTCAAAAGAGATTGGATAATCTTTACGCCCTCTATATATCACGAGGCAATACCAACAAAGAGCTTTTGAATGATGATGAACTTAAGACTCAAAAATCATACCTCTTAAAAGAAAAGGCTGAAATCGAGCAACAATTGGACAATTTGAGTCAACGAGCTGACGAATGGTTAGAACTAACTGAAAAAACTTTCAAATTCGCCATCTACGCCAAGCATAATTTCAATGAAGGAGACTACGAAACTAAAACCAGCATACTCCGAGCGTTAGGTTCGAACTTTGTGCTAAAGGACGGAAAGGTCGATATTACCTTGAGAAAACAATATCAACTGATAGAAAATGCACTAGAATCAATAAGTGTTAAAACCCCTAGGTTAGAACTAACAGATTTTGCTTTATCTGAAACAAAAACAGCCCATTCTAAGGCCGTTTTTGAAACTATGAGCGGGTAACGAGAATCGAACTCGTGTCTCAACCTTGGGAAGGTCGCGTTCTGCCACTGAACCATACCCGCCCGCCGCATTTCCTTTTGATATTAAATCCATAATACTCTATCGGTAGATAATCCATAATCGGAGAGTACTAACTTTATATATCATTAGGAAATGCCACGGGCACGCCTGCTAGACTATAGAAAATGTCGCAGGCACGCCACTTATTTTTTCCCTAAATTCCTCAGCGCCATCTTCACCCTCGCCCCCACGTCTTTCACGTCCGCCGGAACCGATTTCAGCGCGTCCCGAGCTTCGGAATTAGTGTAGCCCATCGTCATCAAAGCTTCAATAGCGTCCACATCCAGCGTGGCTTCTTCCTTATCACCAGTCGAAATATCCGCCACTTTGTTTTTGAGCTCCAAAATAACCCGATCGGCGGTTTTCTTGCCAATACCCGAAACTTTCGTGAGAATAGACGGGTCTTCGTTCAGTATGGCAGTCTTGATGGTTTTGGGAGTGGCAATAGAAAGAATCCCCATCGCCGCCTTCGGACCAATGCCGGAAATGGAGATCAGTTGCTCAAACATCTCCAGCTCGTCCAGCGTCAAAAACCCATAGAGCGCCAGGGTGTCTTCGCGAACATAAGTATGAATGAACAAATTCACTTCCGCCATCCCCGCCACTTTTCCGAAAGTATAGACGCTAAGATATACCTTATATCCAATATCCCGCACCGTCACCACGGCGTAGTTGTCTTTCAAATATTCTATTTTCCCTTTGAGTTTGGCGATCATAAATTACTCACGAAAGCAGAGCAAATTCCAGCGAATAAGAGCAAAAGGCTATTTTACTCTTGGATTAACTACCCGCTTTATCTGCAGTCTGTTTAGTTTGAAATTTATTATTATTCCCAGTTTCAATCCTGTGGCATCCAAATCATTGTCGATTCAGTGTCTCCAGACCTGTTGGTTCTTTTCGCGCTACTCGCGACTCATATTCCACGCCGCTTTCCACCCAAGTCGGATGGCTTTTGTCGACGACCAATCCTATTCTATCATAACTTTCCCCGGCCGGATGCCCCGCCCGCACTTTCCCGCGAATGCCCTTAATTTTGTACTCATTAAACTCACGCTCAAATATCATCTTCAAAAACTCGATCCCCATCGCGCCTTGTTGCGTATCCGGATGGACAATTGTTGATTCCGACATTACCTCGCCTTCTTCCAGTCCTTTTCCATTTGGATCGATCACCGAAAACGCCACCACTTCGCCCTGAAACATCAAAACATACACTCGATATTTTTCCAAATTCTCAAATCTTTCCCTGAAATTATTCTCCACTTTCGCTCGCGCGTCCGGATTTTCGGCAAATATCTTCGCATAGCTTTTACGCATCATCTCCATCACTGGCTTTTCGTATTTCTCCCGAAACTTCGCTTTCTCCTCGCCAGAAAGTTCCCCAACTTCCAACATTTCCATTTTCATATCACGGATATTTTCCGGAGTAAGCTTTATACTATTCTCTTTGGCGGTTTTCAGAAGCGCGGAAAGGATTTCAATCTGGATTTTGCTATTTTCGAGATCTTCCAATAATTTCTCTATGTTTTTATTATCCGACTCGGAAAATTTAAGAATAGTTTTATGAGCTTTTTCTAGAAGTTTCAATTGAATTCCAGATAGATCTATACCCTTGTCTCCAGTTAAAAGTTTTTGAAACCCCCGTTCTTCTTCATTAGCCAGATCAGCGAGCTCCGCGACTTTTCCAAAAACCAATTGCGCTTGCCAAGTTTCCAATTTTTGACCTAAACTCATTATTTTTTCTCCAACATCTTCTCCAAATTCCAAGGATAAAAACGATTTTAGACCATCTTCTCTATATTTTTTAGCAAAGTCAAGCAAATTTTGCCTGTTCTCCGGATCAGCATGTTTATAATACATTAAGAACCACCCTTGTTCCCGAAAATTCAGATTGTTGAACCTAACTTTAGTTTTTTTGAAAAAATCATCATTATAAAATCCGAAATAGTTGGTTTTAAATTCTTCTAAATATTTTTCGCGTTGTACTTTTTCTTCTTCTGTTTCATTTTCTTTTGGGAAAAACAGTGTTGCATAAGTAAAATCCATAACTTCCGGCTTCACCAGCTGATCTTCGCCGGACAAATTTCCTAAATTAAAATATTTCGTAAGAATTCTATGATTGTCAAAAATGCCAATATCTCCTTTTGCCGTGAGTCTTTGCGCAAAATAATCAAGATTATTCAATTTTCCTAAATCGTACATTTTATTCAAGTATCTAATACCATTTTCAGAAATGCCCACATTCCCAAATTCAAGACGATAAAGCAACTCCCCTGCTAGTGTTTCCAGGTTTGGGTTTTCATCTTTCAAAAGAGGCAGCAGCTTTGAGGAGGCATAGGCCGCATCTCTGTTTAAAACATCTACTAAGCTATGATAGACATCTCTAAACAAATACCCTTTGATATTGGAAATGAAGGAGATGATAATATCAATAGCACTCCTCTCATCAAGTTCCCGCCCCAAAACATGAAGGGAGCGACTAATAAAAGTATTCAATGAACCAAACCTATAATTTTCGAAATGTTCACCATTTCTAGAAATAACATCCAGCGTTTCTACCGCTGATTCAAGAGAAATTGGTTCGGTTTTATATGGCTCCTTAGATGTACCTACTTCCAAATTATATTTTTCTAGCAATTTGGGACCCAGGAGTAAACTTAGATTTTTATTAGCCATTGTCTGACGATCAAAAATCACTTTGGGATATTTCCATTCCAACTCCATAAGCATAAGCGAGCGCTTTTCATATTCCTTTCCGGTACGCTTATTCTTCGGTTCAGGATGATAATTTAAAATTTCATTTAACAGCTCCGCTGAGTAATTTTCATCTTTAACTCTTCTTTCTAAATTATCTAAAGATTCATTATCAAAATTATCATAATCAGAGTTCAAATTTTCTCCTTTTCTGCCTAATATCCTATCGGCTAATTTTCTTTTTTTTGATCGCTCACTCTCATTTTTATCGGCCACTGGTAAATTGTAACTGTTTCCTTCTGGCATAAATTTTTGAAGCAATTATTATCTTAATTTGATTATATCAAAATTAAATTTATTTTAACAATTAAAAAAGAGTGCAACGTTGTGCACTCATATAAACCCTATCACCCCCTTTCAATCGAAAAGTTTCACAACCTAGGCACCTTCGTGAATCTTGCGCCGCACGGTTTCCATAATTCCCATTTCGCGCATGCGCCAGTCTTCCCGATCCACGTCCTCGCATTCCAACGTTTTACCGACATATGGAGCAAGATGATCAGGAGGTTCTTCGCCACAGCCGCTACTTTGGTAAATATGAAAGAGCTCTCGCGCCCGCTCCACCCACTCATCGGAAATCTGCCAATTGGGTATAATCTCGACTGCCCGACCCAATTCTGCAAAATCCGATTCATGAATAAAAACGGTATTCCACGCTTCCAGTAGCGTATGCGGATAACCGTCGACATCCTTCAAATACAAGTCAAACGGTCCGCAATAGCAGCTGTCAGCCCGCGCACTGAGCTTGGCACACAACCATAACCCGTTTTCCTGAGCCTCGATCACCACGACCTCCGGCGAGTGATCTTCAGCATCCAGTTCATCCATTTCGACAATTTTTTCAAGCGGCGCCAACAGGATTTGGTACGTCCTGCCCAGCTCCGGCCGATAAACTGCCTCGGGATCTTTTTCGATTTGTTGAATCATTTCCGGAAGGCGAGCGTTGATCATGGCGATCTGCTCAGCCAGCTTCTGCCGACGTTGTTGTTTGGAGTTGGTGGTCGTGGCATTCCCCTTTGTATTGATTGTTGATAAAAAGAACTACACCCTCTAAAAAATTAAAATAAAATTTTAATCTTTTAGAGAGCGCGAAGTTTTAGAAAACCCTATGCAAAGAACTAATTGCATGCGCACTCTCCCTAAGAAAGATCTAGTCTTCTTGCCAGTCTTCCTCGAATTCGGGAGACTCATAATAATCCTCCCGTGGCAGATCGGCTCCATAGAGCTTTTCTACCATTTTTTTGAACTCACGCTCATACTGTTCTTGCGCGAGTTCTTCTGGAGTTTTTTGCAGCCAGATTCCCATATGGCACCTCCTTTTTCGGAAGCATAGATATCTTAACCAGCCAGTGTAGCTCCCAACCAATCGCCAAAGAGGCGACCCGGGCCATAGCTGATTTTATTTCTGAGATTAGACAACCGCAACTTCAATGTGACTCATTCGCTCTTTCTTGTTCCAAAATCCAGCGAATGTACAACAGGAAATGTTACGATTGAGAAAACCCGGTTCCAATCCAGATGCCAACACTCGGCCAGCGATAAAGAAAACTTCTTCGAACCGATCATCGTCATCTCTGACTTTGACCGAGTCGATAAGCACCGACCAGTGTTCATAGGAGGTATCCCCAAAACACTTTTGGACGGATATGGAAATTTCCTTACCCTTGAAAAGAGATTCGTTCAGTTCAATAGGATCCGGACCCTCAACAATAAGATATTCATAAGTCTGCATAGAGAACTCCTAAATATTAGAGAGTGTTTATTGATAAGCCGGATAAAACTTCGCAGAAAATCCGACTCAAAATATTCAAAGAACTTGCTACGACTTTTTACTATTCCATCGTAACGGTGCATTGTAGCACATACGCTCCAAACTGTCTATAGTTTCTATACCATTTTTCGCCTTTTGTCACTAAAATCCATAACATAAACCACAATTTTGGCTTGCTATCATCAACATAGTGTCATTTTAAATATTGACAAATGCCTAACAAGATGCTAGAATTAGGTCATAACACGCCCATAAATTGACAACGCTATGTCTAAAAACAAAAGTTTGTCCGTTCTTCCGGACGAAAGAATAATCAACCAAATTTACATGATCCGCGGGAAGAAAGTCATGTTTGACCGTGATTTGGCAGAACTTTACGGCGTTGAGTCAAGAACGCTAAACCAAGCAGTAAAAAGAAATGCGGAACGCTTCCCTGAAGATTTTATGTTCAAACTTTCAAAAGAAGAGATGGAAATTTGGAAATCACAAATTGTGATTTCCAAAAGAGATATAAAAGGCCTAAGAAAGCCATTTTCGGTTTTCACCGAACAAGGCGTTGCAATGCTCTCGTCTGTCCTCAAAAGCAAGCGCGCCATCGCCGTCAATATCCAAATAATGCGGACTTTCACAAAAATCCGCGAGATGCTCTTGACACATAAAAATCTGCAGGAAAAAATTGAAAAATTAGAAAAGAAATATGACGCAAACTTCAAAGTCGTTTTTCAGGCCATTGCCCGGCTTATAAAGGAAGATGCTGTGCCAAAAGATAAAATTGGATTCAGGTAATATTTGTCATTCCCGCACAGACGGAAATCCGGTGAATTAAATTTAATTAAAGGACTAGATTCCCGCTTCCGCGGGAATGACATCAAAAACTATGTTCTCCAAAGAACTCCAAAACCTCGGTCTCACTAAAACCCAATCCGCCGTGCTGGATCATCTTTTTGAGCATGGCGAATCCAAAGCGTGCGATATTGCGAAAGATGTAAAACATCCGCGCGGAGTGGTGTATAAAGCTATAGATGAGCTTATCGCACTCGAGTTGGTGGAAAAGCAGGAAAAAGCCAAGCAGATCGCCCGTTTTCGCGCTGTTCATCCAAGAAATTTGGAGAAAGTTTTGGAAGCCAAAGAAAGAGAACTATCAAAGAATAAAAAGATTTTTGATGACCTTTTGCCGCAACTGGCTTCGAGCTATAATCTGACGCTCAACAAACCCGGCGTGAAATTTTATGAAGGAGAGGAGGGATTGGAAAAAGTTTTGTATGATACGCTGAATTCCAAAACCGAAGTCTATCTGATGTTTAACCGCGAAGCGATGAGCCAGGAGCCGGCTTTCGAAGAAATCAATGACGAATACAAAAGGCGGCGGATCCGCTCAGGCATCAAAAAGAAAATCATACGCATCGGCAAAAAGCCCGAACTGACTTTTGGAACTGCCGACGCTAAATATGATGCTGTTACGGAAATAAAGTACTTGGAAAATACCTCCTTTCCCTTCAAAACCAATATCCATATTTACGATGGTAAAATATCGTTTTTAATCATGGAAAAAGGCAAAATCATCGCCATCCTCATTGAAGACAAAAATATCTACGAGCTGAATAAATTTTGGTTCGAAACGCTTTGGAAACTTGCCAAAAACTGAATCGTATGCTAAAAATACTTAAGTAACGCCTAACGTAAATCGCGTAACGCGTAACGTAAAGCGCATTTAGCGTTCCACGTTCCACGTTCCACGTTCCACGAAAAAATGCCTATCAAGAAATCCGCCAAGAAGTACATGCGGGTCACCGAACACAAAACCGAAAAGAACCGCAAAATTAAGGGTCAATTTCGATCTGCCATAAAAGCCACCACTGAAGCAGTCGCTAAAAATGACATCGAAAAAGCCAAAGAATCGTTGAAAAAAGCGCAAATCGCGCTGGACAAGGCGGCTCAGAAAAAAGTCCTCCACAAAAACACCGTCGCGAGGAAAAAATCGAGACTGAATAAGCTGGTGAAAGCGATAGCCAAGAAATAGATTTTCTGTAAATATAAAGCGCTCCTGTTAAAGAGAGCGCTTTTAAAATTTCTAATTCACCTAATTTCTAATTCACCTAATAAAATTCAACAATTTCAAATAGCAAAATGAAATGTCAAATGCTAAATAATAATTTTGGAATTTGGCGTTAGAAATTTTATTTGACCTTTGGTTATTTTAATTTTTATTAGGTGAATTAGGTAATTAGACAATTAGGTGAATTTTCACAACTCTGCCACAAATTTATCCAGCGCCAACTTCATATCCAGTTTTCCCGTCTTCACCTTGACATCGATTTCCAAGAGCGTATCATATACTTTCTTTAGTTCTTCGAAGCTGAAATTGCGCAATTGCGCCAGGCTTTTTTTGACCACGAACGGGTGAATCTTGGAAACGCGGGAAATTTCATATTCACTGGACATTCCCCGATCTTTGAAATCGGCAACTTTCAAAAGGTTTCTGAATTGATAGATAAACATCGAAAAAATATAGAACGGATCGTCGCCTTTTTCCAGATGATTGTGAAGAAGTTTCAAGGCTTCTTTTTTGTTGTTCGCTCCCAACGCGTCCACTGTCGCGAAGATGTTGGCGTCAACGCTAGCTCGAACCAAAATTTCCACGTCTTTTTCAGAAATCATATCTTTTTCGGCATAATTCGCCAGTTTTTGAATCTCCGCGTCCAGAACTTGCGTATCGCTCCCGACGAAAGCAACCAGCTTGTCCAGGGCGTTTTTGGAAATACTGGCTTTTTCATCAAGTTCTTTTATTCTTTTTAAAATCCAGGCGTTGAGGCGCGCGCCGGATAACTTTTCAAAATTTTGTTTTTTACCGGTCTTTTCCAGGAGTTTATACAGCGCGTTATTTTTTTTAGGCGTTTCTTTTTCCCAAAAAACCGCCACCGCATCTTTGTCGTCTTCAAACTTTTTTATGTCTTTTTTTAGAAATTCCAAAACATTCTTTTGTTCTTCCTCGGATCCGTCCGAAATCAAGTTTCTTATGATAAGCAATCTTTTGGAAGAAAACAGATTAGCTGTTCCAAAGACATCCCTGATTTTTTGGACGGCATTTTTTTCTTCCGCGCAGTCAAAAGAAGACAAGCCCGAACCGGACTTGTCGCTATCTAAATATTTTTGT
>JAUPKF010000021.1 GCA_030837625.1 Patescibacteria group bacterium
CTTTGGCTCGCAGTCTTGGCATTTGAGGGTTGGTTGTATACATATTTGGAAACGTTAGTTTTAACCGGTTATTCTACACCGGAAAACGTTTCCAAGCTATTGGGCTATTACGGAAAATTTGACTTTTTATGTGTTTTGTGCTTTCATTAAATGCCCGGTCGGCGGGTGAATTTCTTTTACAACTTTCACAGAAAAGGGAGGAAGAACTATGGCTAGGAACTTTTTAGCGCTGTCGGAAAGCTACAGAAAAATGAACGCTGGCGGAAATCGGACAAAGGCGCGACTTCAACGCATGCAAGCGATTTTGCAGCTTATGGATGAGGACAAGGGGTACGCGCTTACCGTTTCCTCAAAGCATGCCTCCGAGATGGTGGACGTACCGCAAGGTAGCGTCCCCAGGTATTTGGGTCTCATAAAGGGTATTGCGGGATTCTTTCGCGAAAAGGAAAGCTCTCGCAATCGACTGGAAGCTCAACTGAGAAGCTCGGAATCGCAAGATGATCGCAGCATCCTGCTGGCTATTGAGGCTTTTAGAAAGGACGGCATTAGGAGCTGGGAAGATATCGAAGAGGCTTTTCGGAGGATGGAAACACCCGTTGAGTTGGATCGGTCTGCGAAACCCGTTGTTTCGCTGGAGCCTTCTTTGGAAAAAAAAGCTGCTGAAGAGTTGGCAGACCAGCAAGAACAGGCGGAGGCGAAGATTGTGCCGGAAGTTGAAACTGTTCTTGCTCCCATTCGCACGCTTTTCAGTGAGCTGTACCAAGCTCGTCATGAGCGTGATGAGCTTAGCAAGGAGCTTGGTGAGTGTGCTGATGATCTAGTCATTCGATCCACACAGCTCGAACGCGCGCAAAGTCAAGTTAGGGCGTTTGGCACGGAAGCCGAGGTTCTCAAGACGAATGTTGAAAAGTTCCGGACGGCTTCTTTGCAACTGGCAGAGAAATTGAAGCAAGGTAGGGCGCGGTACAATGCTTTGGCTGAAACGGCAAAAGCGCACGCTGCGGAAATTGGAGATCTGCAACGTCAATTGGCGGAACTCCGCGCGCGAACACCAGACCAGTTGACAGCTCATCTTCTGGAAGTTACCGCCAGACTTGAAAAACAATTGGCAATGGGCAGAGAGCAGCAACAGTCGTTGTTGGTTGAAACCAAAGCGCCGAAAAGCGAAAGCAAGACAAAGGAGTATCCTACATATTCGAGTTGTTATGATAGGCCCATCGAGTATAGTGACAATGCCTTCGCCTACATGACCAGCCTTGGAAAGAAAAGCCAGCGAGTGATTCGCAATAAACTGCAGATATTGGCTGATCAAGGCTGTGGGTACGCCGCTATTGATCCCAAGAAGATAGAGGGCGGGGATCATAATGGCAAGAAACAGATAACCGCCGGTCGATTCAGGATATTTTGGGAGGAGAGACCGGACTGTATCTATATCGATGATGTATTCCGAAAAGGAGAAAGGAGGGATCACATAAGAGAATAGGCAAATGCAAATGCTTATTCTTCAGAGTCCTGGCCGCGCAAGCGCGGCCAGGCTCTTTTTATTTCCCCAAATAAAAAAACCGTTTGGCAAAATAAACGGTTTTCTTGAAAGATAAGATTTTACGCGCGGGAAAGTTTTTTGATTTTGAAATGATTTTCTAGCCGGGCGACCCGATTTTCAAGTTCTTCTCTCCATTTCGGCGTGTCTTCCGCCGTTCCGGTTTTCTTCAACTCTCTTTTGATACTTGCGATTTCAATTTTGATTTCTAGCTTGTTTTTAGCTTGTTTCATAAAGTTTAATCAATTTTTTTACGCGATAAGTGTATCATATTGAGAGAAACTTGACAAACTGGGAATATGTGCTAGGATGATGAACCGTGTGGAAACGTGGAACGTATAACGTGGAGCGTATAACGCGTAGCACGTAACATACAACACTTAGCATAAAGCATAAAACAGGGTACTATGATTAATAATGTTGAAAAAAATAATACTTTTCAAAAAAGCCGGGCGAAGGAAAGGCCGGAGTTTTTGGCGTTGGCAGATAGTCTTATGAGCGGGCTTTCCGAGCGGTCGCGGGAAATTATGGCTAAAAGATACGGCTTGGCCAGCGGGAAAGGTGAGACATTGGAACATATTGGCGCGCGTTATTCCATAACCCGGGAACGCGTGCGCCAGATCATCGCCGACGCGCTGAAAAACATCTCGCAAAAGATGGAAGAAAGCGATTTCAAAAAGGCCGAGGAGAAAATAATTTTTACAATCGAGGAAAATGATGGTATAATGAAAGAAAGCGATATTATTTCGCTACTGAACACTGATGGGCCAAGCGAAGCCAACGCTATCAAGTTTTTTGCCGGTTGTTCTAAAAAAATATATTTTGCTGGAGAAAAAGGCGAGATAGAAAAGTCTTGGGTCGTTTCCAAAGATATTTTAGAGAGTGTCCGGGAAGCTGGCGTCAAGGCGCGGGCGGTTTTGGAGAAGGCCAAACGTCCGATGACCGACGCGGAAATTTCTGGCGGTGTCGGCAAAGAAACCGATCTTTCGGAGAAAAAAATCTTTCATTTTCTGAAAGTGCTTTCTAAAATAAAGAGGAACCAGTTTGGCAAATGGGGGATGCGCGACTGGACGGAGATCAGCCCAAAGGGAACGCGGGAGAAGATTTATGTCGTTCTCAAGGAAACCAAAAAACCGCTTCACTTTACCGAGATTGCTTCCTTTATAGATAAATATAAGCTGGGAAAGCGAAAAGCCCATCCGCAAACGGTGCATAACGAACTTATCAAGGATGATCGGTTTGTGCTGATCGGGCGGGGAATCTACGCCCTTCGCGAGTGGGGCTATTCCGAGGGAACGATTAAAGATGTACTTAAAGATATTTTAGCTAAAAGCAAGGAACCTTTGGACAGAGAAGAAATCTTGGCGCGCGTTTTCAAGATTCGAAAAGTCAAAAAGACTACCGTGATGATAAATTTGAACAACGCCAGGGTTTTTGAAAGAAGAGGGGAGGGATACACGATTAAGAGGTAAATCCCAAATCCAAAATCTCAAATTCCAAATAAAATCAAAAATCCAAATGTTCAAAGTACAAAATAGCGTTTACTAGAGTTTTGAATTTTACGTTTTGGTTGTTGTGATTTATTTGGGATTTGTAATTTTGAATTTTGAATTTTTTCAGTTGGGTCATGGCGGCGTCTTGTTTTTTAGTAAATCAAAATAAAAAGAGAACTGTTTATTCAAAATAAGTATGAACAACGTTTCAGACATATTTGTAGTCGTTAGGGCTTTTGGATCGGCCGTTGCCAATTTCTGGTGGGCCATTTTTCCGATAGCTTTTTTTTATATCTTCAAACTTCTCTGGATAGACTATGTGGCTGTGTATATGCCTGGTTCTTGGCTGACTAGCCCGAAATGGACGGTGTTGGAAGTTTTTCCGCCGCGGGAAATTGAAAAGGGTCCGAAGTTGATGGAGTCCTTTTTCACGGGGCTGACTGGAGTTTTGACCACTTTTGATGTTCTCGCAGAATACACCAAGGGCGCCTTTTGGCATGACCGCTTCAGCATGGAACTGGTGGGGGAAGAAGGGAAAATTCATTTCTATATCCGCACCCAAAAAAAACACCGCAACATGGTGGAAGCTCAAATTTACGCCCAATATCCGGACGCGGAAATTGTGGAGGTGGAAGACTATACTCAAAAGTTTCCCAAAATAATTCCCAACCGCAATTGGGATCTATGGGGGTCGGATTTTGATTTTGTGGGTCCGGCGCCCTATCCGATCAAAACCTATGACAAATTTGAAGAAACGGTGACGGGCGAGATGATCGATCCGATGGCCGCCACCACGGAAGTTTTGGGGACGCTGGGTCCGGGTCAACATATCTGGTTGCAATATGTTCTTCAACCGCTTCCGGAGGGTTGGAACTTGGACAAAGCGCAAAAAGCGGTTTTGGATAAACTGACCGGTCGGACAGCGGTGGAGTCTTTGGGACTTGGGGGTCATTTGCTGGATGTTTTTTCCAATTTATGGGCGGGACTTTTCGCTCCGGTGGAATTCAAAACCACTCCTAAAAAAGAAGAAGCGCCTTTGGAGTTTCGCCTTTCTCCTATGGAAAAAGAGCGGCTGAAAGCGGTGGAGGAAAACTTGGGGAAAAACTCTTTCAAAACCAAAATGCGGCTGGTTGTTTTGGGTCGCCGGGAAACATTTGATAAAGCCAAGGTCTCGGCTTTTGTTGGATCACTGAAACAATTTAACGATATCAATTTCAATCAGTTCAAGCCGGAGAATGTCAGCAAGACATACGCTTCCGACAAAATTTTTGCCGAAAGAAGAATAGCTTTTCGACAGAGAAAAATATACGACCGCTACAGAAGAAGAAATATGGATGGAGCGCTAATGGTTTTTTCCACTAAAGAACTGGCGACGCTCTATCATTTTCCGGATATGGGTGTGAAATCGCCGGCTATCATTAGGACGGAATCCAAACTGGGAGCCGCGCCGGCAAACTTGCCTGTAGAATAGTAATTCAGACGATTTCATTTCAAGCGTGCTAAGGGAATCCGCGGCTATCGCTGGGGATCCCTCGGCTTATTCCGCTAACGCGGAATTTCGCTCGGGATGATTTCTTCCATTTTCTACGAAAATGTCAGAAATCAATTTTTTCGCTAAAACTAATTTCAGGAATCAGGAACGGGTGTTTGGAATCAAGAAAGACGACCGCCGCCGCCATATGTATGTAATCGGGAAGACCGGCATGGGCAAGTCTAATATGCTGGAGAATATGGCCATTCAGGACATCCGGGCTGGATACGGCGTCTGTTTTGTCGATCCGCACGGTGAAGGGGCGGAAAAACTTTTGAGATCCGTTCCGGCTAATCGCGTCAACGATGTGGTCTATTTCAACCCGGCCGACAAGGAATTTCCAGTGGCTTTTAACATTTTGGAATCGGTGGACGAAGATAAGAAAAATCTGGTGGCCTCCGGTATGATGGGCGTGTTCAAGAAAATCTGGCCGGATGTGTGGAGTCCGCGGATGGAATATATTTTGAACAACACTATTTTGGCGCTTTTGGATTATCCGGGCTCGACGATGTTGGGAGTGAACCGGATGATGAGCGACAAAGATTTTCGGAAAAGAATTTATCCTAAAATAAAAGACCCGGTGGTCAAATCTTTTTGGATCAACGAGTTCGACCAATGGGAGGATAAATTCAGAAAAGAAGCAGTGGCGGCTATTCAGAACAAAGTCGGGCAGTTTTTGTCTTCTTTTGTTATTCGCCATATCGTCGGACAACCCAAGTCCACCATTGATATGCGCGACATTATGGACAATCAGAAGATTTTGATTGTCAATCTTTCCAAAGGCCGCATCGGGGAAGACGCGATGCATCTTTTGGGCGGGATGATAGTAACCAAGATCCAGCTGGCGGCAATGGGAAGGGTGGATATTCCAGAAGAAGACCGGAGAGACTTTTATCTTTACGTGGATGAATTCCAAAACTTCGCCACGGAATCTTTTGCCAATATTTTGTCGGAAGCCAGAAAATACCGGTTGTGCCTTATTCTGGCTCATCAATATATCAACCAGTTGATTTTTGACGGCAACTCCACCGTGCGCGACGCGATCTTTGGCAATGTCGGGACGATTGTTTCTTTCCGGGTGGGAGCCGAGGACGCCGAGCATTTGGAAAAAGAATACGAGCCGGTTTTTGTCATGAACGACATTGTGAACTTGTCCAAATACAATATGTATTTAAAATTAATGATTGACGGCATCGCCGGAGATGCCTTTTCCGCTACGGCGCTTCCCCCGCTCGACATATCCGATACGGCGGAGAATGAAGAAAAAGCCATTCGGGTTTCCCGTGAACGCTACGGGAAATCGCGCGCGGAAGTGGAAGACCGAATCGCCCGTTGGAGCGGAATGTTTGATTTTGAGGAAGCGCCGGTTCGTGGAGCGGAGAATATCTCTGTCGGCGCGGAAAAGAGAAGCGGCGCGCGGGAAAATCTTGCAGTTCAAAAAAACAAAGATAATATTTCAGTGAAGACCGTGATAAGAGAAGCTAGAAATATCAATTCAAATAGCGCGAATCAAACGGCTGTTCTACCTAAGAAAAATCCTTTTACGAATTATCAAAAACCTGTCAGCAAGCCTTTGCCGATAATTACCCAAAATGCCGGAAAACCTTCGTCAGACGTGAAAGAAAATGATAATAACGACAAAAGCGAAAAAAAGATGTTTGAAGCGGTGTGCGACACTTGCGAGGAAAAAATTCTTATTCCCTTTAAACCCGATCCAAACCGTCCGACCTTTTGCCGGGAATGTTTGAAAGATTACCAAAGAGCCAGAGCCAGGGCGCAGGGTAACGGCGCGGCGCGCGTTTCCGCCGGAGCGAGTATTTCGCCAGCTGCCAAACCAAGCGCGCGCGGCGCGGAAGACCGGAACAGCCGGGAAAACGCCCCTTCGGCTTTTGTTTCACCGGAAAAACCGATTACCTTTTCGCAGATAAAGCATATGTCGCCGCAAAAATTCAAGCCGCAAAAAAGGAATGTCAAGGTCGATTTGGAAGAAGTAAGAAAATTAATTTCCAAAAGCAAAAACAATGGGTAATTTTGACCTTAATCAAAAAGTTTCTTCGCAGCTGGCTTTTATGTTGATCATCCTTTTGGGATTTCTAACAGCTTGGTATTCAGTAAGCGCCGGCCAGAAAATTGTGGAAAATGCCAAGGACTTGGGAGCCGTGAATGCCAGTAGGAACGCGGAAATCAACCGTGAGCTCAAGGGAGGGAGATGAAAAATATGAAAGTATTAATCGGTGTTTCGGGAGGCGTGGACTCGTCCGTTGCGGCGGCGATGCTTAAAAAACAAGGTTATGACGTAACCGGTGTTTTTTTATTGACGCGAAATTATACGGAAAAAGAACAGAGCGATGCGGAAGATGTGAGAAACATTTGCGAAATTCTGGATATTCCTTTGAAGATAATTGACGCGCGAAAAGGATTTCGCGATTCGGTGGTGAAATATTTCTTGGATGAATACGGCGCTGGCCGGACGCCCAACCCGTGTGTTTTTTGCAATGAGAATTTCAAATTCAAAATACTTTTTGAAATAGCGGATGAAATCGGGGCGGATTATGTGGCGACGGGACATTATGCAAGAATAATTTCTAATTCACCTAATTGTCTAATTTCTAATAAAATTCCAAATTCCAAATTCAAAATTCCAAATAAATTCAAAATTCAAGATTCTCCGCCAAGGGCGGATCAGCCTATGGCTGAAAAATTAAAAACAATTCATAAATTGTTTGTTGCGAAGGATGAAGATAAGGATCAAAGCTATTTTTTATACAGGTTGAAGCAAGGGCAATTGAAAAAAATAATTTTCCCCTTAGGAGAGTATAGAAAGATAGAAGTGAGGGCTATCGCAAAAAAAATTGGTTTGCCGGTAAGCGGGAAAAAAGAGTCGCAGGATGTTTGCTTTTTGCGCGGGAGTTCGCCGGAAGAGTTTTTGAGGAAAAACTTGAAAATGAAAAAAGGGACGATTACGGATATTCAGGGCAATGTTTTGGGCGGCCACTTGGGGTTGTCTCCTTATACCATTGGCCAACGCAAGGGAATAAAAATCGGCGGAATCGGACCATACTATGTTATCGCGAGGGATTTTGAGAAAAATGTTTTGGTTGTTAGCAACAAAAAGGCGGAGGTTGCGCTTTATTCAAAAAAAGCTAAAATAGAAAAAGTCAGCTGGGTCGCGTCCGCGGAACCAACTTTTCCGTTAAAAACATTGGTGAGAACCAGATATAGAAATCCGCTGGTTTGTGCTATAGTTAAGAAAAAAGAAGAAACCTGCCTGCCGGCGAGGCAGGGAAGAAAGAAGAAAGAAGAGTATGAAGTGGAGTTTGAAAAGGCGGAGAGGGCGGTAACGGCGGGGCAATCGATTGTTTTTTACTCGAGCGAGGGAGAAGTGATAGGAGGCGGAATTATTGGATGATATATTTTTGGCAGATAGTTTAAAAATCCAAAATCCAAAGCATCAAATTCCAAATAAATTACAATTTTCAAAATACAAAATCCAAAACTGTTTTGAATTTTGAAAATTATTTTTTTGAATTTATTTGGAATTTGAGATTTTGAATTTGTAATTTTTTGTTATGTACAATGATGATTCGCAAAATTTGAGCGCGGAGGAGAAGCGGAAAAAACGCCATGATTTGGAAATGCAGATCGTTATTTTGGAGTCGGACGGGCGGAAGTTCACGGCGGAGAAAGATGCGCTAGAGGCGGAAATCCGCAAGATAAAATACGACATGGAGCGCTTGCGGGTGGAGTTGGATCAAAAAGCGGAAAATTTCGAGAAGGTAAGATATAAAATCACCCAAAGCGAGGAGGAAGTTAAGGGGCTGAAGAAGAAGATGAATATTTTGTAGTCTTTACGAATTTCTAATTTAGGGTAACGTATTTATCTGTCATTCCCGTCTACGCGGGAATGACAAAGAAAGTAAAACCCAAAACAAATAAGTAAATTCTAACTTTAAAAAATATATGCGTGAAAATTTAACAATTATTGGAAAGAGAATAGCTGCTGAAAGGAAAACCGAATGGCATAGCGGGGTTGAGAGAAAGTTATGGAATCTTGAGAATAGCGTGGAAAATAAGAAAATGACAAAAGAAGAGGCGTTGAGGCATGCCGCGATGGAACTGAAGATAGACAAATCCTATGATCCACATTACAAAAGCCTGGATGATTATCTGAAAAGGTACCAGTAGTTTTTTCAGCCGCGCTTTATATTTTATACTTTCTGCTAAACTTATGACAGCCAATGAATTGCGAAAAAAATATTTGGAATTTTTCAAGGAAAAGGAACATGCGATTATTCCTTCGGCTTCGGTTGTGCCGGAAAACGATCCGACGGTTCTTTTCACGACTGCCGGAATGCATCCGCTGGTACCGTATCTTATGGGTGAGAAACATCCTCTTGGAAAACGTTTGGCAAATTCCCAAAAGTGCATCCGGACGGGAGATATCGACGACGTGGGCGATAACCGGCACCTAACTTTTTTTGAAATGTTGGGCAATTGGTCACTGGGCGACTATTTTAAGCGCGAAGCGATTGAGTGGAGCTGGGAATTTATGACTGATTCGAAATGGCTGGGGCTTGATCCGAAAAGAATTTATATTACGGTTTTTGCCGGAGACGGGGAAGCGGGAATTTCGCGGGATGATGACTCGATCGGAATTTGGAAAGAGCAATACGAGAAAGTTGGAATTGAGGCGGGCGTGTGCGAGCTTGATCGAAAAGCGGAGAAAAACAGCCGTATATTTTTGCTTGGAAAAGAAGACAACTTTTGGGGACCGGCGGGAGAAACCGGACCGTGCGGACCTTGTTCTGAAATGTTTTACGATGTGCGGCCGGATGAAGGCGAACTGATCGGGACGCATGACGAGATGGTGAAGTCATTCCGACTGATGGAAATATGGAATGATGTTTTTATGGAGTTTAACAAAACCTCTGCTGGCAGTTATGAAAAAATGGCGCAGCAGAATGTGGATACTGGAATGGGGCTGGAGCGGACTATTACTGTTATGTCTGGCAAGGAGAATGTTTTTGATACGGATTTGTTTTTACCGATAATCCAAAAGATTGAAGAGTTGTCCGGCAAGAAATATGCGGACGAAGAGAATAAGAAACCGATGCGCATTATTGCCGATCATATAAAAGCCGCGGTGTTTATCATTGCCGACGGCGTAGAACCGTCCAATGTCCAGCGGGGGTATGTTTTACGAAGATTAATTCGTCGGGCAGTGAGGCAAGGACATCTACTTGGGATAAACGAAAATTTTACGGCTGAAATCGCGAAAGTCGTGCAGAGAATGTATGGAGAAATTTATTTGGAAATTGCAGATGATAAAATTTTACGTATTTTAGAGGAAGAGGAGAATAAATTTAGGAAAACTTTGGAAAATGGTTTAGATAAAATAGAAAAATATCTAAATAATCCAGAAAAAAATATAATTTTTAGGAAGGTTGGAGATCAAGCTCAAGAAGCTCCAGTTTTTTTCTATTCGGATGCTGCTGATCTTGTTTTTGACTTATATCAAACAAATGGTTTTCCATTTGAAATGTCTCTGGAAGAATTAAAAAAGAGAGCTATTTCGATTGGAGTTTCTTTTGATGAAGGTAGATTAAAAAAAGAATTTGATGAGAGATTAGAAAAACATCAAGAACTTTCGAGAACGGCCAGTGCTGGAATGTTTAAGGGCGGGCTGGCTGATGCGAAAGAAAAAACTACCCAGCTTCATACGGCGGCGCATTTGATGCTGGCTGGACTGCGGAAGGTTTTGGGCGATCATATCCATCAAAAAGGATCCAATATCAATGGCGAGCGGATTCGGTTTGATTTTTCCCACCCGGACAAGATGACGGAAGAGCAGAAGAAAGCGGTGGAGGAATATGTCAACGCGGCTCTCAAGGAAAACGCAGAGGTGATTATGGAAGAGATGACGCCGGATGAGGCTCGCGAAGCCGGCGCGGAAGGAGCCTTTGAGCACAAATACGGCGATATGGTCAAAGTTTATGAAATTCCCGGATTTTCCAAGGAAATTTGCGGCGGTCCGCACGTCAAAAATACTTCGGAAATCAAAGGCGTTTTCAGGATAACTAAAGAAGAAAGTTCTAGCGCGGGAGTGCGGAGAATAAAAGCGGTGGTGGCGGAGTGATTTTGCGTTTTTTATGAAATTAACTCGAACCCGAATTTTATAGCCAAAAATTTCCCTCACTCGACGGCTGCCAATGGAAATTTTTGGATAAAATTCGGGTTCCCCGCCCGCTTCGAAATGTAAAATTGTTTTTAAGTACCGACAAGTTAAACCAGCTTAATTCGTGGTTTTATTTTGAACTTAATTGGTGTCGAAGCATTTCGGGCAGGTCAAACAAGAATTTCATAAAAAACGCAAAATCACTCCTTGAGGAGGGGAAAAAAATAAGGATGTAACTATAAGGTCTTAGATATGAAAAAAACTATAACTGATGAAAAATTGATTGAGGAATTTCTCACGCGGGGAGTGGAGGCGATTTATCCGTCAAAAGAGGAACTCAAGAAAAAGCTGATGAGCGGGGAAAGACTAAGAGCGTACCAGGGATTCGATCCGACCGGGCCGTATCTTCATGTCGGACACGCTATGGGCATCCGGGCTATGCGTCTCTTGCAAAAGCTTGGCCACGAAGTGATATTTTTAGTCGGCGATTATACGGCCAAGGTAGGCGACCCTGACAAGGATACGACACGCAGGATGCTGACGGATGAGGAAATTGAAAAAAATATGTCCGGTTGGAAGGAGCAGGCCGCCCAGCTTATTGATTTTTCCGGAGATAATCCGGTGCGGTTTGAAAGAAACTATAAGTGGCTTTCAAAACTGACCTCTTTCGATATGCTCAAACTGATGTCGAACATTACATTGCCGCAAATTCTGCAGCGGGATTTGTTCAAAAAAAGGCTGGAAGCCGATGGAGATACTTTAAAACTGCATGAAATTGTTTATCCGTTGCTTCAGGGATATGACGGCGTGGCGATGGAAGTGGATATAGAAATAGGGGGAGCGGACCAGACTTTCAATATGCTTCGCGGGAGAGATCTTTCTTTAGCCTATTTGAAAAAAGAAAAGTTCGTACGAGCCAACAAAATGATGGACGCGCCTGATGGCCGGACGATGAGCAAGACCAAGGGCAATGGCATAAATCTTTCCGATAGTCCCGAAGATATGTTTGGAAAGGCGATGTCGTATTCGGATGATCATATAATTTCCGGTTTAGAATTTTTAACCGAAGTTCCGATGGAAGATATTGAAAAAACCAAAAAAAACTTAGAAGCCGGCGCCAATCCTATGGAAGCGAAAAAACGGATGGCTTACGAAATTGTAAAAATGATAAAAGGCGAAAAAGCGGCTGAGGCGGCCAGGGATAATTTCGAGAAAGTTTTTTCGCGGAAAGAACTGCCGGAAGAAATAGTTCCGTCGCCGGCGCCGCCGGAAACAACTCTGATTGAGTTGATGGTTAACGAAGGACTTGCCGCGAGCAAGGGTGATGCTAAACGCAAGATTGAACAGGGGGGAGTGAGCATTGATGGTGCGGTCATAAAAGATTTGCAATACAGTATCAATGAGAGCGATAACGGAAAGGTACTGAAAGTCGGCAAGCGCGAGTTCAGAAGAATTGAGACGGTCTGAAAATGATTTGTCGCGTGTTTTATGCTTCATGATTTGGAGTTATCCACCTCCCCCCTTCACACCCAACCTAAAAAATGGTAAAATACTCCCGTAGGTAAAAAGCCCGCAAAAAAAACAAAAAATGTTCGAAACAAACACCAATAAGCAAAAAATAACTTTAGCGATCATCCTAGTCGTCCTTTTGGCGACTTTTGTTTTTTTCATCCAGGCGATAAACAAAAACTTTCAAGACAAGAAAAACACCGAGAATTCCAAGATTCCCACTCAGACGGAACTGCTGGAAACGGAGATGAAAAAGCAGGAAAGCGAATTGGATAAGATTCACGAAAATATTTTCGTTCAGAAAGATGCGATAAAGGAAAATACCGATACCGTAAAAGTAACTCCAACAGCGACAGACGAAACTGTCCAGGAAAAAGAGTTGGACGCCATGCGCCCCAGCGCCAAACTGACGGAAGAAGAGGCGCAAGCCCAGGAAGACGAGCTGGATGCTTTATTTAAAAAATAATTAAATCAATTAAATCAAATAAAAAACCATGGAAACCAAAATGAAAAAAACCTGCCAAAACATCACTTGGTGGATCGGAGTAGTAACTGTTGGCATCGTCTTTGGAGTAACTCTTCAATTCGCCGCCGCTTGGGTTAATCCTCCAGCTGCTGCGCCTCCCGGGGGAAACTTGGGTGGGCCGATAAACACCGGTAGCATAACGCAGACCAGAGCGGGTACGCTATTCCTTGAAAAAGCCTTGGGAGTGGAAGGAGTCCTCATAGCCTATGCCAATCTGATAGTCGAAGGCACCCTAAGAGTCGTAGGCGCTGACGGAAATTCCGGATCATTCTTGTTTCGCGACGGCAACCAGAAAGAAGGCAGGGTTCTGACTTCCAACGATAATGGACTGGTGAGGTGGGATGACGCTGTTGTTCCGGGAGGTGTGTATGGATATTGCGCGATTGAAACTTCCTGCTCGTCCAGCTATACCATGGAAATTGCTCCTTGCAGTTGCGGAGATGGTAACACTGCCGAATGCGGTAGCGGATACTATCCTGTCAAAACAGGCACCATAAACGTGGGGAATCAAGAAGGCGGGGCTACAGCTCAAACGTATGTTTGCGTAAAAAATTAAAAGAGTTCTCGTATTAACATTTTTGTCAATTTTATCTAATGCCAAAAACCAAAACAACCAAAGCCAAAACTATTTTCTCTCTGAGTATTATCCTCACTCTGGCTTTTCTGGTTGTTCCGCTTCTCAAAGAAAAAGTCATTGAGTCCGCCAAAGCTGACGTGACGGATAATGTTACCGGCTGGCTTTGGGGCGGGAGTGAAGATGGAAACATGGGTGGAAATTCGGGAACCATTGACGGCAACGATACCCATACTTATTGGACGGTAATGAACAACGTCGACAAGGATGGCAACGCTATATTTCCCAATAGTTCTTTCGGGGTAAGCGTTCCTGAAACAGACGGACTTTTGAGTGGCTACGCCTGGAACGGCAGTTTAGGCTGGATCAGTTTCGAGCAAGGAGATCTCTCTGGTTGTCCCAGCGGCCATGGAGCTTGCAACGCCCGAAGAGTCGGCAACAATATCGAAGGGTGGGCAAGGATTATGTCGATTAAGACTGATCTTGCGAATGGCAACTCCGGAAATTGGGAAGGCTGGATACTTCTTGACAGCGTTGTCATTGATCCAACTACCGGGAAAATTACCGGTTACGGCTGGAACGGGGAAAACACCGACAATCCCGCCATTTCCCCCAATAACGTCGCCAATGGAATGGGTTGGATAGATTTTGACGCGGAGATG
>JAUPKF010000010.1 GCA_030837625.1 Patescibacteria group bacterium
ACCCATCACCATCAAAATCCCCCGAAGATGCTTGGTTAAGGGAAGAAAAAGTTGAAATTTCCCAATTGTCAGCCATGCCGTCATTGTCCGTGTCCGCGGATGGGCTGGCATTTTCAAAAACCGGAAAATCGTCCGGATAAACCACGTCTAAGGGTTGTTGCAATTCGGTCCCGTTGGAAAAATCCGCCGCCAACTGGGCATCGATACTGTCGCGGACCGGTTTAGTCGCTCCGGTTGTTGTGACTATTTCAGCCGCGTAAACCGAAGACATTTCCGTAGTCGTGACCGGGATGTCGTTTACCGGGAAAGGAGTTGCTTTTTGCCAATTGGTTGACAAAAGATCAAACGGTGACCAGCCGGTAATAATTTTCCACTCCGGATCAGCTTGGCTAGTGCGAGCGCAGCCCAGGTTTCCCTGGTAATAAATCGCCGGATAAGCGCCGGCTGCCTGGGCGTGGCACTTGTTGGTTGGATCAAGACCGTCGCAAAAAAACATCTCCGAAGAATAATCGCCGCAAGGATTGGAATCCGGCCCGGCTTTGGAATAGTTATGCGCAAAATTCATAAACGAATGCGGCCCGTCGCCGCTGTCATCGGGATGGTTGAATTGCGGCGACAAAGACCCTCCCCAGTTGTAAGCGACGTTATTACGAAGGTCGGCTGTCACTCCGCTGCCGATCTCCGGATCGCGGAAATGATTATTTGGGAAGAAACTATGGTGGGCCGTCACGATCTGATTGGGACTGGCGTATTTTCCCCAGAAGACCATTCCGGCGCTGTGGCCGCCTTCCGAGTGTCCGGCGTTGGAAAGTCCGGGTCCGATTATGCACCAAGAAAATGTGATGTCGCGAGCATCGTAAGCCACATCAATCGTTTCATCAATCCCGTAGGAAAACGAACAGTGGTCTAAAATCACATTGTACACGGGACTGTTTCCTCCGTCGGTAATAAAAGCATGCACTGAATCAGGATCGACCGCGCCTTGGCCGTGAGAGCCGGGCCGAAAACGCATATGCGTGATGATGACATCATGCGTGCCATATATCCTAGTTTGCCAACCGGTCAAAGTAATTCCTCCCGGCGAAGTCTGTCCGGCGATAGTGATATATGGATTGCTGACAACTAGTTCGCTTTGTAGATTGATGTAGCCGGAAACGTCAAATACGACAATACGCGAACCGGTTGCTTCCACCGCCGCCCGCAAACTGCCCGGCCCGCTATCGTTCAAATTCGTAACTTTATACACCGTTCCGCCGCGCCCGCCGACAGTCGAAGCGCCCTGCCCCTCCGCCCCGGGAAAAGCCGGCAGAGCCATGGCGTTTTTCGCAGATCCAAAAATTGCAACGAAAATTGCCGTCCAGAGGATTAATTTAATCGTTTTCATACGCATATAGGCTGCCCCCGAACCGGAGTGTCCGGAGACTCCGGCAGGGATAAAAAATTCACTCCCCTCCCGAAATCAACATTCCGCTAGGGGGCGAAGGGGTCAGGTACCTCCATTGACTTTCTTCTGCCCTCCGCGCGGTCGGAGCGTGGAAGCAAGCCCTAATTTCTCCACTGTATCTTTTATCCAACTATCGCTGCCGTACGGCCGACCCCTTTGGATAGATGTCCGGATTTTTTCCAATTTTTCTTCTTCCTCCGGGTCAGGTGTGTTCAGCCATTCTTGATAGCCATCAGGCACTTCGACCGGCCAAGGAGAAAAAAGTTTCTTTTGCTCTTTGGTTCCCTTTTCCCTAATCCAGGCGCTTGACCATTTCCAGTCTTCGGCTTTCTCCACTATTTTAGCTCTTACGGGGTTTCTTTCGATATAGCGGCAGACTTGGAGAAAATGGTTATCTTTTTCGATGGGAAATGATTTGTATCGGCCTTGATAGACATGGCCATAGCCGGTAGTCTTGTAGTGAGCGTGATAGCGCTGGGTGTGGGTGTGAGTTATCCAGCGCATAAAGTTGGAAATGTCTTTTCCTTCTTTAGCACTTAACGAGAAATGCCAGTGGTTTCCCATAAGACACAGCGTAAAAATATCCACCGGATATTTCCGTTTGGCTTCCAAAAGAATTTTTACGAAAGCCGCGTAGTCCTTGTCTTTTTTGAATATGGTTTGGCGGCCGTTGGCTCGATTAAGAATATGGTAGGGAATGTCGCCGACTATGCCGCGGGGTATTCTAGCCATAAGAAAAGTATATCATAAAAGACGTATTAAACGAAGGTACCTGACCCCTTCGCACCCCCCCCAAACTTACTTAATATAGTTTGCATATATACACATGCCCTCACCGGTATACGTTGCTGCTATTCCAGGCGAACTGGGCGGATTATCATAATTAATGTCATCTGTGGTTTTTTCAGTACCTGTTTCTGACTCATAAAAGAAACGAAACGTTTGAGTACCATCACTAACAAGTCCCAACCACCAATTCCCCGTTGTCAAACTTACCCCAGGACTGAAAGTCCAAGTAACGCTCGACTTAGTAGTTGTTGTATTGGTCGGCTGAGAAACGCCCATCAATGTCCCCGGGTTTCCGCCAGAACCATTATCATCATAAATCAGCGCCTTTGTCGGCAAATTTCCGCCAACACTTTGAACAAGGGCTGTTATCGAATTTACAGTGACACTTGATTCTCCCAAGCTAAAATTTCCCAAATAAGCTCTCGATGACTCACTGCCTCCTTCAAAATCTGTTGTGGAAGTGGAATATCCTACATTTCCGAAGGTACCAGTTTCCGGCACCGGCGCTTTCAAATTTACTCCTCTTCCAAAATCAACATTCCTTTTTATATTAATCACCGCCCCGGTCGCCTCATCCGCGCCGATGTCAAATTTGCCGGTTTCGCAAACGCGCTGGTCGCCGTCAATGTCGGTGGTCACGGGCAAATATGTATCGGGACACAAATTCGTTCCTGTGTCTTTTAGCGCAGAGTTAGTACTCAAATGCAAGTCTTCACTGCCGGTAGCTATGTCGATGAAATTTGCTGTAGAGAAAGCAATGCTTCGCAATCCTTCATTTCCGGACAAATCGGAACTGGCAGAAGTGGTTAGATTAAGTGTCGCTCCTGAATTATAATAATCTGCGGTTCCGTTGCCGCCAGAGTAAACATTTTTTGCATTTACAGTTCCAGCATAAACACTAACACCATACCTATTTGAATTACCAACTATCGTACAATTACTTATATTTACCGTATTGCCAGAATTATTTACCTGAATCCAGTCGTTCGCTCCATATGTTGAGGTTCCATAAATAATACAATTCCAAATATTGACTACTTCTCCGGCATTGATTTGTAAATTACTTGCACCGCCCGCGCCTTTTATAATGCTATTTGATATTTTTATGTCCGACGCCCCATCGATAATATTTGTTAAAGAAAATGGCATGTTTCCTCCTCCATTGGAAATTTGCAGTCCATCAACGCGGACATAATCATCACTGATAATAAGATTATCTCCGCCCCAAGCGGGTTTTGTCAGCTGGTATTTCGCAGTATCCCACTTCCCCTGATGCCTCTGGCTCGCCCCCACTTCATCCGTTCCGACCGGTGTATAGACTTTGATATAATTCCCCGCGCCGGTCGTCCAACCGTCGATTATTACCGCCGCGTCGTCGACGGTGGCGGCGGCGTAGCAGGGA
The DNA here is from genome assembly GCA_030837625.1 of Patescibacteria group bacterium. Classification (GTDB taxonomy): domain Bacteria; phylum Patescibacteriota; class Minisyncoccia; order Moranbacterales; family UBA2206; genus XYA2-FULL-43-15. The sequence goes on from JAUPKF010000010.1 coordinate 3,636, forward strand.
ACGTTCATTATAAAATTATCCGTGACAAGATCCTGGCTGGTTGGCAAGACAAAATCATCGAGGTCGTCGCTGATGCCCGGGTTGACGTCGGTGACAAGATAATCTTCCCAATCGTCCAGTTCCAGGTGCGCGCGGTAGACATTGGCGAGGACGCTTACGCCGCCGGTGGCGGTTGGCGCGACGCCGGTTTGGTTTTGGACGGTATAAACAGTGGAAGATGTCCGCCCGGAAATGAAAGCGATGGCGTCAATGGTGGCGTTGTTGTCGGAGTCATACTGAATGGCGTCGCCTACGCCAACATTGTTCGCCATCGTATCGGAAAAGGTGGCTGTTGTGCCGGCGATAGTCACGGTGCGGCCGGTGTTGAGATCGGCGGAAGTATTTCCCACACTGCGATAAATCTCCGTCGCCCCTTCATCCGCCCCCACGTCCCAACCAACGCCAGCTAAATTGCGGGTTTGATCATCAATGTCGGTGGTAAAAATTGTAGACAAATCAGCCCCCGTTATCCCGAACAAATCATTGCTTTTCCCTTTCAAATGGAAATCGCCATTGGCATAATCGGCAAAATAACTGGTGTATCCGGTTTTATTTTTGGCGACCGTCGTGCCAGGAGCGGTGCCGTCGCTGCTGACGTTATTATCGCTTGTCGCGCCACTGGCATTGCTAAAGTCAGCTGTAGCATTATTAAGTGATATATTGTTTCTGATTGTTCGGGTGGTACTGCCATTGATTCCCGTATCAAAACCATAAACAGTATTATTATAAAAGTAGCTGGTTCCATAATTGTTACCAATTCCTCTAGCTGTTCCTGGTGCGCCGCTCACATTATAAACAACATTATTGTATATACGAACTTCTTGGCCAGCGTTTGTTTCAAGGAAGATAGCAAGGGCATCTTTGACAGCAGATGCGGCAGGATTATATAGAAGTATATTATTTGTAATCAAAGTTCCATTGCCTGAATAAATCCCGCTGGCATCACGACTTCCTCCATCTCCCTTACTATCAATCTGAAGTCCGATTATCTGCGTAAAGACTTCCTTATTATCTAACGTAATATTATTCGCTGTCGCGACGGAAAGCATCCACTTCCCCTCATCCCACTTCCCCCCATGCCTCTGCGAATTATTCGCTTCGGTGGTAGTGTTGTTTGGAGTATAGGCTTTGATGTAGTTAGCCGGGGCGGTCGTCCAACCGTCAATTATCACAGCTGCCGTGTCCGCGCCGGTGTCGTAGTAGCAGGGGAAATTGAGTTGATAGTTGTTAGCGAGAAGATCGGTGGTATTAAGAAGCGTGCCGCCCGAGGCGCCGGCTTCGGCGGAAGAGAGGGTGGTGAAAACACGGGTGATGGAATTAACCGTGGCGTCGTCCACGCCAGTAATGCTTTGGCCGGTGGCGGATTGCACCGTCCAAACAGAAGTAGAAGTTTTGCCGGTGATATAGGCATACGATGGAGTTCCGCCGTAACTGATCACATCTCCCACTCCGATATTGCCGGTTTGGGCTGTGGAAAATGTCGCTACCCCGCTGGCGATATCCACCGTCGGCGTGCCGGTCATTTTGTCTGACGTATCCCCTCCGCCGGAAACGGAAAAATAAACTGGTGTGGCCGTCTCATCCGCGCCGATATCCCACGCGCCGGAATGCGTAGATGTTGAACGTGTATGCCCGTCAATGTCGGTGGTGAAGGCGAAATAGGCGTCAGCGGAAAGATCGGCGCCGGTGTTGCGGGCGAAAGTGTCTGAGGTAGCTAAATGCAAATCTCTGTTAGTCGCATCAGCAAATGTAACTGTTGTCGCCTGATTAGTGCGATATGATGGCGATGGTGCATCGTTGGCTAAATCGGAAATGTTGTAATCCGAAGCCGCGTCAAAAGAACCCTCAGAAGAGCTATAACCATCATTGAAACTTTGGACTATATTATTTTTCACAATCACCGTTCCCCCACTTTTTCTTATTCCCTGATAACTATTATAGACAGTATTGTTATAAATATAGGCACTATGGTCATCCGTATACATTCCATAACAATGATTGGATCCATTGACCCAGTTATAAATAATATTATTGTATACAACCAAACTTTGCTGAGGATCATCCGACAATATCCCCCAAACATAATCAGCCGTGCCGCTGAGATTACCCTGAATAAGGTTATTCGAAACAGTAAGCTTTCCTCTGGTAATAGTAGCCCCGGAAGCCGCCCAAACAGCTCCGCCGCTGCCGCTGGACAAAGTATATTTTATCTGCAATCCATCAATTACAATATCTTCCGCTCCATTATTTATTTGAACAGATAAGGTATACTTCGTCTCATCCCACCTCCCCTGATGCCTCTGGCCTTGATTCACTTCCGTCGTCGTATTGTACGGCGTGTAGACTTTGACGTAATTCGGAACCCCGGTTGTCCAACCGTTAATTGTGACGGCGGTCGTGTCCGCTCCGGTGTCGTAGTAACAAGGGATGTTGAGTTGATAATTGTTCGTCCAAAGATCGGCAGTGTTGAGATATGATGCGCCGGGAGCGCCAGCTTCAGCAAGAGACAGCGACGCAAAAGCGTGCGTAATGGAATTGACCACCACGTCCCCGCCGGAGTCGGTCGGCGCCGTACCGGTGGCGGAAAGACAAGTCCAAACTAACGTGGAAGTTTTGCCGGTGATGAAACATTTTTTGTTGTCGGTGTCATAGTCGATCACGTCCCCCACTCCCATGTTCGTGGCGGTCTGTGCCACGGTGAAAGTGGCGGTCTTCGTCGCCGCGTCCACGTCCACGCTCCCCGCTCCGGTTTCGTGGGTAGTGACATTTTGTCCGGCGGAAAAATACACCGCGGTGGCCGCTTCGTCAGCCCCGATATCCCACGCGCCGGAATGGGCGGAAATATTTCGGGTGTGGCCGTCGATGTCGGTGGTGAACGGGAGATAGGTGTCGGAAGTTAAATCTGCGCCAGCGTTTCGGACTTGCGAACCGGATTTTATGTGGAAATCTTTATTCGCATAATCTTCAAACAAGGCGTTTTGGCCTTGAGTAATCTGGACATAATTGGCATCGCCGGAAAAAGCGGCATCTTCGCCTGCGTTATTGGAATAATCTTTTATAGTAAAGTTGTTTACATCATAATCATCACCGGTGCCATAAACAAGATTGTTTTTCATGTATAAACTGACATTGTCTGCTCCATCGGCAATGTGTATCCCGTCTCCGGCTACGCCGGATATAGTATTGTTATGGATATAAACTTTAAACCCTGTGCCATCATAATCCAGATTTATCCCCGCGCCCGGTCCTTCATAGATAATATTGTTCCAAATTTTCGTCGTGCTGTTGTCGTTCATAAGCACAAGCTCGATAACAGGATTACTTGTGATAGTACTTGGGCTCCGCAAGATGGAATTGCTTACTTCGAACCAGTTGCTTTCCGGCCTTAAAACGGTATTCGCCCCGCCGGTGTCATTGTTCATCAATTGTATCCCGTCAATCTTCACGTAATCATCCATCGGACGAATGACGCTGTACCAATTAGTTCCCGACAGACTTATATTGTATTTACTGTCATCCCACTTACCCATATGCCTCTGACTGGTTCCGACTTCTGCCGTCGAGACTGGAGTATATATTTTAATATAGTTCGTCGGATAGGTAGTCCAGTCCTGAATTGTTGTTTGCGTCGTATCCGCCGTGGTCCCGTTGGCATAACAGGCGATGTTCCATTGTTCGTTGCTGGCATAAATATCTTTGCCGTCCCCTCGACTGACGGAGATATCAAAATCATCCACATCGTCGTCAATATTGGTGGTGTTCTCGCCTCCACCTTCAGCGTTGTCGAGTGTGGTATAGGCCCGAAAAATCTGCCAGTCCTGGTCGTTCGTTACCGCCACCGGCGTGCCGCCGTCTCTTGATTGCACCGTGTATGACGTTCCGGAAGCGCGGGCGGAGATGAAAGCGATGGCGTCAATGGAATTGTTGCCGTCGGAGTCATATTGAATCGCGTCCCCCACCCCAACATTATCCGGCGCGGCGTTTTCCAAGGTCATGGTGGTGCCAGAAATGGACATATCTGTTCCCGATTCATCCACGCCGCGGTCGAGGTACGTTGCCATACCCGGCGCGATGGAGCGGTAGATGGCGGTGGCGCCTTCGTCGGCGCCGATATCCGTCGCGTGGCCGGAGCCACCGGGTGGCTCTGAAAGCCACCCGGTGGCTCTTGCCTGGCCATCTATGTCGGAGGTTATTGGAAGGTTTTGGTCTTGCGAAAGATCCACACCGGAGTTTCTGGCGGCAGTGTCGGTTGGAAGAAGGTGGAAGTCGTCGTTGGCGGCGTCAACGAAAGAAACGGTGGTTTCGTTTTTAGAATTCGCGCCGGGAGCGTCAGAGGCAAGGTTGGAGATGTTGTAGTCAGAGGCAGTATTGGAGGTGCCATAATATCCATCAGCAGGGCTGTACGCAATGTTATTTTTCAAAATAACTGTCCCTCCCTCTATATTATAAGCGCGGTTGGAAGCGTTATAAACAGTATTGTTATCAGCATAAACCGTACCGGAGCCAAACCCTATTCCATTATAACTGTCGTATACAATATTGTTATATATTCGAATCACCTGATCCGCATCCCCGACATGTATGCCGGCGGCAGAGGGGGTTGCGTTTTTGATTAAATTACTTGAAATATACGCCTCTCCCGCGCCGACGCTATACAAATATATTCCGTTGCAGGTGGTATAGGCACCTGAACTCATTTCTACCTGCATGCCTTCTACTCGGATATGATCGTCCCGAATAGATATTCCCATTGTGGAATTTCCTGTGGCCGTTATCAATGTATGGTATTTATTTTCATCCCACTTCCCCTGATGCCTCTGGCTCGTCCCGACTTCGGTAGTTAGATACGGCGTATAAACTTTGATGTAATTTTGCTGCGCAGTTGTCCAACCATCAATCGACGTTCCCGTCGTATCCGCTGTCGTCCCATTAGCATAACAAGCGATATTCCATTGCTCGGAATTGGCGGCGATATCGCGATTGCCGCCGGTAAAAGCTATGGGGATGGCGGTATTTCGGGTGCCGGCTTCGGCGAGAGATAGAGATGTATAGGCGCGATAGATCGCCCATTTGTCATTATCTGTCGTAGCCGCGTCGGGCAGAGATCCGTCGGCGTCGCGGACGGTATAGCTTTGGGAAGTTGTCCGACTATGAATAAATAAAATTGTGTCGCTGGCGTCCAGATCATTGTCAGCGTCGTCGTCATAAATTAAAGCATCACCAACACCGACGTTATCCTGTAGGGGCGATTCAAGAATCGCCCCTCCGGCAGTTGTAATGGAAAGCGTATCTTGCTGGGTATTGTCATCATCAATCGCGGTCATATTCCCATCCGCTTCCGGCGCGACCGAGCGGTAGATTTTCGTAATCAGTTCATCCGCGCCGATGTCCCAGGAAGTGGCGCGAGGTCTTGTGTTGCAGACCTCCGAGGTCTGTGAAGACAGACCTCGGAGGTCTGCCGGGCAGTCTGTTGAATCAATGTCGGAATTGATCGGCAGATATGGATCATTGGTCAAATCCGCGCCGGCGTTTCTGGCATTAGAATCACCCGCACCGATATGCAAATCGCGATTGGTTTCGTCTGAAAAGGTAACAGCCTTACTAGTTCCGGAAAAAGTGGCGTTAAACGAAGCTGTCCCGTCTTCTGAAATATTAAAATCAGACGTGGCATTCGGCGTTCCCGTGTAATCTGTTGTATTTCCATTAGCAATATTATTTTTCAAAACATGATTGGTATTTCCGATATTTATGCCGGTTGTAGCGCCATAAACCGTGTTATTATAAACATGAGCCGTTCCCAGATCGCTCGTATATATTCCAGCATAAACAAAACTGCCATAAATTACATTATTATAAACCTTAAATTTACCTGCCTGGCCGGGATTATGAGTAGCGTTCAAGTCTAAACCGGACATACTTCCTGTCCCAGCTGTCTTCCTAATTATATTGTTGCTGAAACGCACATCAGAACTAGTTTCTATGTAGCGAGAAGCTACTGCGTTTTCACCGGAATTGTGATTATTGTCAAAATTTATCTGTAAACCCTCTACTCTTGCATAATATACGCCTACATATAGACCAAATTGATACGCGATATCATCCATCCAATATTTACTCGCATCCCATACTCCGTTATGCCTTTGCGTCACACCAACTTCATCCGTTCTCGTTGGAGTATAAATACGCATGTATGAACTGGCCGAAGTCGCCCAACCGCTAATCGTCACTGGCGCTGTATCAGCCGTAGATGAATTGGCGTAACAAGCAATATTCCACTGCTCCTGACTTGTAACTATATCTTTGCTGCCGGAAAAAGTATCAAAATTTACAAGATCAGCATCTATGCCGGTGTTTTCTGTGCCGGCTTCGGCAAGAGCAAGCGACGTATATGCCCTAAAGATACTCCAGTTCGAATCCGGCGCGAGAGTTGAAGCGGGAGCGGCGCCAGAGGCCGTGCGCACGGAAAAATGCGCCGCGTCGTAGCGCTTGGTGATAAATACTATCGAATCGCTAGCATCGATATCCCCGTCGTCATCGTCGTCATATTGCAGAGCGTCGCCCACGCCGACGTTGGTCGGCAGGTCGCTCCAGAAAGTCGCCACGTAATCGGTGATGTTGGTGGTTGAACCGGCAAGATAGGTTGGTTTTATTTCCACGTTGCCGTACGTGGCTCCGGTGGCATGCGCCGCCAGATCCCCGTCCGCTTCCGGAGCGACACTGCGATATATTTTCGTGATCGCTTCATCCGCCCCGATGTCCCAGGTGCCGGCCGCGTCTCTTCGGGCTTCGTTGTCTATATCGGTGGTGAAATTCAGATTGGCGTCGTCGCCTGCGTCATAGAGAATTATCCCTTGGTTCCTCGCGCCGGTGTCGGCGGAATCCAGATGAAAATCGTCATTGGCTTCATCGGCGAAATGGACGATTACGCCGTTCCGGGCGTTGGTCGCCGGAATCTGCGCATCCGAGCCGGGGCCGGAGAGGTTGTTGGTAGATGTGCCGTCGAAAGTGCCTCCAGAACCATAATTCCAATTATCGGTATTATTGTAGGCAAGATTATTTTTGACTATAACCGTATTTCCACTGTTATAATTATAAAATCCCCCTCCATTTCCCACGGCAGTGTTGTTATAACTATGTATAGTGGCGCTATAATATCCGCTAAAGTAAAATCCAGTATCTTCAAAGCTATATGTTTGATTATTCCAAATCTTCGAGGTACGCGGCGAACTGATTCCTCTTTGAACTCCTCCCGCTAATAAACTAGCTTTGACAATATTATTACTAATAAGAGCATTTCCGTTTGAAGAAGGGCCATTATTAATTCCCATGGCTTCAGTGCCAGGAGAACCTGAAATACTGACCTGCAAACCATCAATCCAAACATATTCCTCATTATTATCAATAGCATAGTTATATGTCCCAGAAGCTGTGTAATTCAACCAATATTTTGATTCATCCCACCTTCCCTGGTGACGGTAATTCTCGCTGGGATCAGTCCAGATTTTGATGTAATTTGCCGCCGATGTTGTCCAGCCAGATATATTTACCGCCGTCGTATCCGCCGCGCCGGTGGTAGTCCGGCATTTGGCCACGGCAATGGCGGAGTCGCCGGTGTTGCTGATGGTAAAATAGTTAGTGGCGCCCGTGCAGGTGGAACTGGTATTCCAGAAATCACCAATAGTGAAAGATGCGCCGCCGGTGATGCTTTTTACGAGCGCCTGTCCGGCCACCGTGTCATAAATCATTGTGCCGGTCACGCTTTGATAATCCGCTCCCCGGCATTGGTAAACCGTGATGTTATTGCCCAATGTGCCGGTGGTCGCGCCGGAAAAAACTAACGTGGCTGTCGTAGCCGTAAGATCGGTGGCTGTGTTAGTCATGACGGATTCCCAGGAAGAAGCGGAAGAAAAATCAGAAGTGGCCGAGCCACCGGGGTCAATGACGGAGACGAATTCGGTCGCGGCATGCGCCAAACCGGCGGAAAAAATTCCGCAAACTAAAATTAAGCTATACCAGATAAATTTAGTCTTTATTTTCATTGTTTATATTATATCATCTAACCGCAAGTCCTGCTGGCGCATCCGGTGAAATCATATCTGTCGCGTAGTTGCAGATGTCCGCCGGGCACGGGTTGCCGAGGTATTCCCAGATGTAGCTTGTGAGAGTTATCAGACCGCCATAAAGGCCGTTACCGGACACCGCAAAACCGCGCGCGCCGTTACCAGTAGAAGCAAAATCCACTTTTATTCTATCCTCATTAGGCCATGGCCACAATAAATTAGAAGTTAAATTATTGTAACCGCTGTCTCCCCAAAAAGCACCGTCGGTTCCGTAGCGATAAACAATATTAGCGCCATAATCCGCTTCGCCATAACCAGTTCCCTTCAAAGGAGATTCGTTTTCAATTCTCGTTATATATTCCATAGACCCGTTCGTCAAAGGATTGGTAGCTAGACAACCTACGGCGCAAACTGTTTGATTATACGAACTTTCTTCCCAGGTACCATAAACATTTGAATAACTTGGTTGAAGGGAAGAATTTATACCCCACCGTCCATTGCCGAAAGCCACAGCGTTTCGCACATAGCCAGACGTTTGCCCTAGTTCAGGAGCCATTCTGATTCCCGAACCGCCGGAATTACTGACGTAGGCAGTAACGTTTTCAATATGATTGTCTCCTGTACGAGACACATTAAAGCCAAAATTTTCCGGCAACAAAGCTACCGCGTTCCGGACTGTTTGAGCGGGCGATAAACTGGAAGCATCCGGTTCAAAATAATATCCTCCATCCGGCGCTTTAACGGAAATCGTGCCAAGCCATTCATTATTGCCATATGCTTCGCCGGGCGTATGCTGAGCGACAGCAAAATCGGCATAAGGAGAAGAACCAGCCAAATCCAACCGCCTGTCCACAACTAAAACATTTTGCAGAGATGTCTTGGTTGAATCATAAACAGTAATGCCAACATTAGGCGAGTTCACGCAACCAACACCAGTACAGCCATCTCCCCGTACCACCACTCGCCTCCAGATGTTGCGATCGGATTTATAGTTAATGGCGATTATGCGCGCCCGACCCCAAATCCAAACATCCTCAATGAGAATATTTGAAGTAGCCGGCGTAGTAATATCATTTGTCCCTAAACCAAAAACAGACCCGTTATCATTTATATCCGCGTAAAAACCGCAACTCCTAATCATTACGTAGCTAGCATTATATACTTGGCCAGCAGAAGACGAAACCCCATTAAATTTTATCCCCTCCAGCTTGATATAGTTGTCTCTTCGAAATGAACGTCCAACAAACAAGGTTCCTTCAATTACTACTTGTCCGTAATTTTTGGCATGAACATAAGTCATGTGATCTCGATCAATTCCCGATGGAATTTGGGCAGAGTTTATTCCCAAATAACTTATATATCCGGTTCCCGCCTCCTCGGAATAAGTTCCATCTAAAAGAATAAGTTCATCCCCGGCCACCATAGACGAAAAAGCTTTGGAAAAAGTTTTCCAAGCAGTATTTTCCGTTAGTCCGTCGTTGCTGTCACTTCCAGAAGGCGAAACATGATATTGGGCCGCCAAGGTAACTTTCGGCAAGAGTAAAACCGCGAAAAACAATACACAAAACATTTTATCTTTATTTTTCAATAATTTTATTTTCATTATTCAGCGTCTTACCAGCGGTGAATTACCCCACCAGCGTTAGTTCCGCGTACACAAATTATACCACATATATACCCGCCATAAAAACAAAAACCCCGGCTTTTTCCGAAGTTTTGTTCGCATAGTTGTCAGCATTGAATCAGCGCAGTTATCAGCGTTAAATCCGCGCCTTTAGATATCAAGATTCTTCACACTTTTGGCGTGCGTTTGGATGAAACGCCGCCGCGGCTCCACTTCCGATCCCATCAAAACATCAAACATTTTGTCGGCTGCCTCGGCGTCCTCAATTCTCACTTGCAGCATCATTCTTGTTTCCGGATTCATCGTCGTATCCCAAAGCTGTTCCGGATTCATTTCTCCAAGACCTTTATAACGCTGAATATTTATCCCCGCAACTTTCTCCCCGACTTCACTGTCATTTTCATCCGTCTCCATAGTTATTCCGCTTACTTCTTTCTTCTTACTTCCTTCTTCTTTTTTCTGCATCTCGCCGACGGCTCTGTTTTTCTGCTCATCCGTATAAACATACCGGATATCTTTTCCGCGTTGCAATCTGTACAGCGGCGGCTGGGCGATATAAATATTTCCATTGCGAATCAATTGTTCGAAATATCTATAGAAAAAAGTCAAAAGCAACGTCCGGATATGCGAACCGTCCACGTCGGCGTCGGCCATAATGATAATCTTGTGGTAACGCAATTTTGACGCGTCCAAGCTGTCTCCGATGCCGGCGCCGAGAGCGATTATAATCGGCTTCAAAGTATCCGATTTGACCACTTTGTCGATGGTGGTTTTTTCCACATTCACCAATTTTCCCCGCAAAGGAAGAATCGCCTGAAACCGCCGATTGCGACCTTGTTTCGCCGAGCCACCGGCCGAATCTCCCTCGACGATGTAGAGTTCCGACTGCGATGCGTCGCGAGAAGAACAATCCGCCAATTTTCCGGGAAGCGTCATGCCTTCCAAGGCGCCTTTCCGAATCACCGCGTCTTTGGCGGCGCGCGCCGCGATACGGGCTTTGGCAGTCAGCATCACTTTCCCGATAATCGCTTTGGCGTTATTGGGATGCGATTCCAAATAATCCAACAGGGCTTCCGAAGCAACGCTCGAAACGATTCCCCGCACTTCTCCATTTCCCAACTTGGCTTTTGTTTGTCCTTCGAATTGCGGATTCCGAAGTTTTACGCTGATCACCACCGTCAAACCTTCCTGCAAATCTTCCGCCGTAAAACTGCCATCCTTTTCTTTAAGCAAATTGTTTTTCCGGGCGTAAGTATTCATCACGCGAGTGAGTGCCGCGCGAAAACCGGCTTCGTGCATTCCGCCTTCCGGAGTAAAAATATTATTGGCAAAAGAAAACACGTGCTCTTTGTAGGAATCGGTGTACTGCATCGCGATTTCCACGAAAGTGTCGTCCACGGTTTTTTCCACGTAAAACGGCATCTCGTTTTTCACTTCCTTCCCGCGATTCAAAAATTTTATATACGACACCAACCCTCCGTCAAAAAGAAAACCGTAAGATTTTTTGTTTTTTTCATCCCGCTCGTCGTGAATTTTTATGCTCAGGCCCTTGGTCAGATATGATTGCTGGCGGAGATAGCCCAGGATTTTTTCCCAGGAATATTTTATCTCCGGAAATATTTGCGGATCGGCCTGAAAAATTATTTTGGTTCCGGTCGCCTTATCTTTCCCGATAATCTTCGGCTCTTTGCTGCGCGGCTTCCCCCGGTCAAATTCCATAGAGTAAATTTTCCCGTCCCGTTTAACTTCCGCCCGTACGTACGTGGAAAGAGCGTTCACCACCGACACGCCCACGCCGTGCAGTCCGCCGGAAATCTTGTATCCGTTGCCGCCGAATTTTCCTCCGGCGTGAAGAACGGTCAGCACCGTTTCCAGCGTCGACTTTTTGGTTTGCGGATGTTTTTCCACCGGGATTCCCCGCCCATCATCTTCCTCCTCGACAACATTGTCGGGAAGCAATTTCACGGTTACGTTCTTGGCGTATCCCGCCATCGCCTCGTCCACCGAGTTGTTAACCACTTCCCAAATCAAATGATGCAGACCTTCCAGCGAAGTTCCGCCGATATACATTCCGGGGCGCTTGCGAACCGGATCAAGACCCTCCAAGACCTGAATGGACTTGGCGGAATACTCGTTATCAGTTTGTGGTTTTTTCGATTTATCACTGCTCATAACAAAATCAAAAATCAAAAATCAAAAATCAAAATGACAATGTAAAATTCAAAATTTTTAAAACCTTTTACATTTTTATTTGTCATTTTTCATTTTAAGATTTTCATTTTGCATAAATCTAGTCAATTACAATTCAATTTCTAGACAGAAAATATAGCTCAATCAGAAATATCCCAGCTACCACTAATAAGGCGTCCCACCAAACCAGCATCCGAAAACTCTGGAGAACCAGAAGCCCGATGGCGAGAACCGCCAGCAATGTTCCTTGCCGAAAACTCAAAGAAACATTGGCAATATGCATTTCGTCTCGCATAGTCTTTCTTCGGGCGGACAAGAGGAGAAAGTTGAAAATTCCGCTCAGAGCGAAAAACAGCAGCAAATAGAATATAGCCAAGCCGGAAAGTCCGGCGTTTTCAGGATTCAAATAAAAAACGACAAAGCCCAAAGCGGCCAGCGACGCTAAAATCAAAAGGCGCGCGCCCCAAAGATAGGTTTTCAGGGTCATTTTTATTTTCCGGCATTCATCCGGAACGACCGATTTTTGCCGAACTCAAACTAGTTTACTAAATAATTATAGCTGGTTTTCCGCCTCCGCGCAAGCGCCTTAATGTTCTAAATTTGCAAAAAAACAGCCTCCTTCAAGGCTGAATCTATGCTCTGGCGGGGACGACCGGACTCGAACCGGCGACCTACTGCGTGACAGGCAGTCGCTCTAACCAGCTGAGCTACGCCCCCAGAACCTTCGTACCAGGGGTGGGGATCGAACCCACGAACCTCAGCGTTACTCGCCCCTTCACCAAAACACCGTACCGGGAGTGAGATTCGAACTCACGACCCCAGGCTTATGAGTCCTGTGCTCTAACCAACTGAGCTATCCCGGCCTTTTGGTGAGGGGGTGAATGCTTGCGCTCTAACCAACTGAGCTACCCTGGCTTTTTTAGTATTTAGTATTAAGTAGTTGGTATTTAGTATTAATAAAAATACCGTAGCGCAAATACCAGATACAAAATACTATATACCAGATACTAAACAAGTTGCGGGGGCCGGATTCGAACCGGCGACCTCGTGGTTATGAGCCACGCGAGCTGCCAGACTGCTCTACCCCGCTATAAAAACTATTCTCCATTCTACCTTAAATTTATTACAATGTCAATTTCGGGACATTGGACTACTCCAGCACTTCGAATTCTTTCAAGAATTCTTCGTAATCTGCCAATATGTCCAGAGCGGACTCTTTGTCCAGCTTGAAATCATCCTCGTGAATGATCCGATTCCTGGTTTGGTGCGCGCGACGCAGTTCCTCGATATTTTCGACTTGCCCGGGATTGATGGCGTCCAGACGTTCGGCCATATTCTCCCCTTTATAGCCCATCCTTCTTATTAGATCGTCAATAATATTATCCGCTTCGATAATGGCCACTTTCCAATCCGACTCGCCACCGCTTTCGATCTTGGCTCGGATTTTTTCCCAGCGTTTTTTCAGCTTGCTTTTCTTGGTGGTCAGCTCCGGCGGAACATTCATTCCAAGAAGCGTATCGCGGACATCCCCCGCCAGGCCTCGTTGAAAAAGAAGCATCACGATATTGACAAAAAGCACCGCGGAATAAATTCCCAGAAGAAACTTCAACACGGCAAACGGCGTGGAATGATAAATTTCCCTCACGAAATCCGGCGTATTAAACAAGATGCTTTCTAAAAATTCCATAAGTGCTGCTCATTCGTACAAAATAAATAACGAGCGAAGCGAGTACCTTTATTTTGCATTTTGATTTTTACATTTTGATTTTTCAAAGGCGTCCGCCGCCCGCAATAAATTTTCTTCATCAAACCACTTTCCCATCAACTGAAATCCGACTGGCAGATTTTTATCTTCAACTTTTATTGTCCCAGCCGGAACGGAAATAGCCGGCACGCCGGTAATGTTGGCGGTAACGGTAAAGATATCTTCCAGATACATTTGCAGAGGATCATCCACTTTTTCCCCTAATTTAAAAGCCGGCGCCGTGGTGGTCGGTGTTAATATTACGTCAACTTCATTGAAAACTCTTTCGTAATCTTTTTTGATGAGCGCTCGCACTTTTTGCGCCCGGATATAATACGCTTCATAGTATCCCGAAGATAACGCGTAAGTTCCCAGCATTATTCTCCTTTTCACTTCCGCGCCCAGTCCGTATTTCCTGGTATCCAGATAAGTCTCCAACAGCGTCCGCGGAGTTCCGTCCAATCCGCCCAAATCCGCCATGTCCGTATCTTTTTCGTCATCCATCCGCAGACCGTATTTAATCCCGTCAAAACGGGCCAAGTTGGAACTGACTTCACAGGGCTGGATGATATAATAAACCGCTAGGGAATATTTGCTGTGAGGCAATTGGATTTCTTTTATTTCCGCTCCCATTTTTTTATAGCTCTCGACAACCGACTCCATAGCCTTTTTCATATCCTCAGAAAGGCTGTCGAAATATTCTTTGACTATTCCTATCTTCATTCCCTTGACTTCGCCCGTCAAATAATCCTCGTATCTTTTGCCAGAACTATGAGCCGAGGTAGCGTCCATATCATCCCGTCCGGAAATTTCACTAAGAATAATCGCGGCGTCCTCGACTGTTTTGGCGAACGGTCCTATTTGGTCGAAACTTGATGCCATCGCCATCAGCCCGTATCTTGAAACTCGGCCATATGTCGGTTTGAGTCCAACCACTCCGCACAAAGACGCCGGCTGACGAATCGAACCGCCAGTATCGGTCGCCAGCGCCCAGACCGCTTCGTCAGCCGCCACTGCCGCCGCCGATCCGCCGGAAGATCCGCCGGGCACCCGGCTAAGGTCGTGCGGGTTTTTGGTCGGCCCGTAAGCGCTGTTTTCCGTCGAAGATCCCATCGCGAATTCATCACAATTGGTTTTCCCTAAAATTACCGCGCCAGCCTCTTTCAATTTTTTCACCGCCGTCGCGTCATACGGCGCGATATAGTTGTCCAGAATTTTGGATCCGGCAGTCGTCCGAACGCCTTCCATGCAAAGCACGTCTTTTATCGCCCCCGGAATTCCTTCAAGTATTCCTATCTCTTCTCCTCGCGCTATCTTTTCATCCACTTTCTTCGCCTGCTCCAACGCCAATTCTTTCGTCAAGGAGAGGTAAGCGAAAATATCCTTGTCTTTTTTTCCAATCGCGTCAAAATAATCCAGAGTCAGTTTTTCCGATGTAATTTCCTTATTTATTATTTTGTTGTGCAAATTCCGAATCATAAATTACAAATTCAAAATTACAAATAACAAATAAATTCAAAATCACAATTTGCAAAATCCAAAACGGTTTCGAATTTTAGATTTTGAATTTGGTGCTTATTTGGAATTTGAGCTTTTGGATTTTGGATTTTCACAGCACGCTCTTCACCTTATCATACCCATCCTTCTCCTCCGGAAACATTTTTTTGATCCCGTCTTTGTTTTCAAAATCCTCCGCCTTATCTTCTCGCGTAATGTTTTCCATCCCGGTTATGTGCGAAATAGGTTCCACATTTTCAATATCCGCTTCTTTCAGCTGCTCAATCCAATCCAAAATCGACGACAAATCAGTCGAAAACTTTTCGATCTCCTTTTCGTCCAAACCTATTCGGGCGAGAGCGGCGATGTGTTTTACTTCATCTTTACTGATCATATCAAAAATTTCTAATTCACCTAATTTCTAATTCACCTAATAAAATTCCAAAATAACGCAAGGTCAAATAAAATTCCTAATGCCAAATTCCAAAATTATTATTTAGCATTTGACCTTTCCCGCCAAAGGCGGGTCAGCCTCGGGCTGATATTTTGCTATTTGAAATTGTTGAATTTTATTAGGTGAATTAGGTAATTAGACAATTAGGTGAATTATTTTATCAACTCTTTAAATCCTTTCTCATTTATCACCCTCACTCCCAATTCCTTCGCTTTATCATATTTCGATCCCGGGTTTTCTCCCGCTACTACAAAATCGGTTTTTCTGCTGACCGAACCGGACACGTTTCCTCCCGCTTTTCTTATCATATCCTTTGCCTCGTCTCTTGTAAAGTTCTTCAGCTCCCCGGTCAGAACAAAAGTTAAGCCGCGCAACGTGGAACTCGTATCGCGTATCGCGGGAGAAATACCAACTTTTACGCCCAACTTATCCATCCTCTCCAGTATTTTTATATTCTCTTCATCCCCAAACCACTCCACCAAGCTCTCCGCCGACTTCTCCCCAACGCCTTTTATCTCCACCCATTGCTCTTTCGAGACTTTCGGAAAGAATCTTGCAACATCCTCCAGGCTTTTTATTTCTGTCTTGTTTTGGATCTTGGATTTTGAATTTTGAGATTTATTTGGAATTTGTAATTTTTCAGCCATAGGCTGATCCGCCTTTGGCGGAGAATTTGTAATTTCAATGTTACGTGTTATGTGTTCCATGTTACGTGACACCAATACGGCCGTTTCTTCTCCAACGAACCTTATACCTAGAGCAAACAAAAATTTTTCTATTTCGATAATCTTGCTCTCTTCAATCGCCTTTATTAAATTCTCCGCCGACTTTTCGGCGAATCTTTCCAGCGATTCCAAGTCTCCTTTTTTCAGCTCAAAAATATCAGCAACATTGGAAACCAGCCCCTCGTTCATCAGCTGTTCCACAATTTTTTCTCCCAGCCCGTCGATATTAAAACCTTTCTTGGAAACAAAATGGATAATCTTTTCTTTTTCTACGGCATAACATTTTGGATTTAAACAATACACTGCGGAGCTTTCTTCTTTCTTCTTAATTCTTACTTCTTGTTTCCTGACCGCGCTTCCACAAATCGGGCACTTCTCCGGCATCTTGAAATCTCTTTCATTGCCCGTTCTCAATCCGACAAGAACTTCCACCACCTCGGGAATGACATCCCCGGCTTTCTGGACCACCACCGTATCGCCGATTTTTATCCCCAGCCTTTTTATCTCATCTTCGTTGTGAAGCGTGGCCCGCGACACTGTCGAACCGGCTACCGCCACCGGCCGAAGATGCGCCACTGGCGTCAGCGCCCCCGTCCTACCTACTTGTACTTTTATATCTTCCACCACCGTCGTTACTCTCTCAGCCGGAAACTTATACGCCACGCCCCAGCGCGGAGATTTGCCGGTGTACCCCAAAGCTTTTTGAATATCATTAGAATTTATCTTTATCACCACCCCGTCAATCCCATAGTCTTCCTTATCTTTCTTATTCTTCCATTCATCATAATATTCCTGAATCTCTTCAATATTTCTACAAAGTTTATGCTGTTCATTCACTTTGAAGCCTAACTTCTCCAACAATCCTAACTCCTCCGCCTGCGTCCCAGTAATTTCTATGTTTTTAATCCTTCGGCTTCGCTCAGGACAAGTTTGGGATTTTGGATTTTGGGATTTATTTGGAATTTGGGATTTTGGATTTGGGATTTCCAGCAGGTCTATATCGTATATAAAACTATCCAGCTTCCTACTCGCCGCTACCCTCGGGTCCAACTGCCGAATCGATCCCGCCGCCGCGTTCCTTGAGTTGGCAAAAAGCGCCTCGCCCTTGCTTTTGCGAATTTTATTTATCCTTTCCAACTCGGATTTAGACAAAAAACATTCCCCCACAAAAACTCCCGAAACCGGATAATTCAATTTCAAAGGAATAGAAGAAACCGTTTTCAGATTTTCCGTCACATCCTCTCCGATCACCCCGTCGCCCCGCGTCGCCCCGCGGACAAACTCCCCGTTCTCGTAAGTCAAAATAATCTTCAACCCATCAATCTTCACCTCGCAAACATACTCCAAGTTTTTATCTAGTATATGGTATATGGTATCTGGTATCTTTTTTGAATTTTGGGATTTATTTGGGATTTGGGATTTGGGATTTGGGATTTTTTCTGCCATCCTCGTCACTTTCTCTTCCCACTTTTTCAGCTCCTCAAAAGAAAATACATCATCAAACGACCACTGCCTCACTTGATGTTTCACTTTCTTGAATTTATCCAAAGGCTTCCCGCCAATCCGCCCGATCGGCGAATCCGACCGGCGAAACTGGGGGTATTTATCTTCCAGTCCTTTCAACTCTTCCGTCAAGGAATCATAAACTTCGTCGGTCACTTCCGGCTTGTCCAAAACATGATACTCAAAACGCTGCCGGTTTATCTCCGCCGTAAGCTTTTCTATTCTTTTTTTCGCTTCGCTCTTGTCCATATGTCCTGATTATACCCTATTTCCCCGGCTATTCCAACATGGCAATAGAACTCGCACGCTTGCTCTCGGACTGACTGTAAGGAGCTAAGCTCTGGGACATTGGCCTTTTCTCCTTGCAAAGAGCTTAGCTCCGGGAACCGGTTAACCCGGGCTCAAAGCTGAACTTTTTGCCAAGAGAAGAAGCGCTTCCCTAAAGTTCAGCTTTTCCACAAACTCGTCCAGAGGCAAACGCGCAAGTCGTAAAACAAAAAAAGCTCCCCAACAGAGCTTTCCATCTTTACGTAAAAAATTATCTACGGCGTCGGCCAAACGACCGGGGCTTCGATGGCTCTTTGCGTCCGCCTGTATATGCCGACAGCTTTCAACCTGACAATGTCACCCGCCGTATCGGTAGTACTGTCGCAATCAATCTGAACAAACTCATCGCCATCCTCCCCCAAGAACTCTACTTTTACAACAGGATCGCTCATCTCGATCAACTTGCTATCCCCATCGCATGCCGAGCTGAAGATGTCATTAACGCTGGCATTTTTATCTTCCAAAACTTCAACCATAAGACGTTCCACTCCGATCTCCGCTCTCTGATAAGCGTAATTGGAATCATCGGTGCTCAAAACCAGCCTTTTCTGCCGGACGGCCACCAAAGAAGCGCTAAGCGCCATAATCAAAGACGCGCTCAATATCATAAGACTGACCACCAATATCGACCCTTTGCGATTTTTTGTTTTTTTTATGAAAATCATCTCTTAAAATTACCGATTAAAAAAAGTTATTGAACAATTCCTTCGTAATCGCGGAAAGAAACCGACGTCTGCAAAACCCGATCGTCGATTTTTATCTGGATAGTCGCCTTGCCGATAACTTTCGGATCGCTGCTCTTGTCCGTTTCGCCTACAAAAAACTTCCCGTCCATAACGGACTGCGTCATCGAAACAGCGGAAGAATAGATTGTCGAATCCGCACAATTACAATTATCACCCCCGTTTTCTTCACTGCAATCATCCCTGTCTCCTTCCGGAATTACAACTTCCCGTCTTCTCAAAACATCACTCGACGTAAAATTATACAGAATGCACTTTTCCTGCGAATGGTTAAACATGGTAATTCTGTTCCCAGCCTCATTGATCTTCACTTGGGAGCTCATCCGGATGTTTTTCGACATAGCCTCCATGGCTGTCCGCGCCTCTTCCATACTGACGCTGTTTTGCCTGGACTTCTCATTCATCAAGATAATACTGGAAAAAATAGCCACCAAAGCCAAAGTTATAATCATAAAAACAAACATCGCCACCAGCACTTCCACCAAGGACAACCCGGCGCGGTTTCTCCGAAAGATCTTCTTGCTTTTTGATTCTGAATATAATTTCATAGAGATATTGATAATTTACGTTAAGGCGTCGTTTCTCCCCATTTTGTCAGCACAGTGGTGGAAAAAGAACACTTATTGGAAGCGGTGCAATTTGTGGCGGAAGGGAAGTCGTCCCTATCCCAAACAACCATACTCCGCACAGTCAATCTTTCGCCGTTTTCAAAAAGGTATATGTTCCTCAAAAATTTGGTTTCTTCTCCTCCTGGCGGATCATGAACATAAAGACCGTCGCTGTTAAGATAGAGTTTCTTTTGATCAATATTGTCATTGTAGCGATTGTCAGGTATATGATCGTCATTAATATCGATCCTGCCCCTGTCCCCGCTCTCACCCGCGAACAGTAAACCTTCAAAAGAATCTTCGCCCGCGCCCGCGGCCCAATTGTTGTCCCGGACATTTCTGACCAATTCGATTCCCTCCTGCGCCAAGAGCGTGGCGATTTGCTGGTCTTCCGAACTTCCATATTGTTTGTATGTCTGCGTCAAAAGCATCAATATAGCCGTCAGGCCGACGGTCATCAAAAACATCGAAAGGATCGCTTCCAAAATGGCAAATCCTTGCGAACTCTTTTTATCCGCCGCCAACCGCAAAACCTCGATTTTTATTTTATCCGCCATCTTTTCCATTTTCTATAATTTTTTATTTCAATCTCCATCTAACGTCCTACTGTTTCGTGTTTCGTGTTTCGTGTTTCATGTTTCATGTTTCATGTTTCATGTTTCATGTTTCATGTTTCATGTTTCATGTTTCATGTTTCATGTTTCATGTTTCATGTTTCTCAATACTCCTTAATCATTCCTCCCTCATTAACTACAATAGATCTAGAATCATTTTCTCCGAATTGAAATTGAAAAGTTTTCTCTCCTCCAAACATATTACCATGAGGAACGTCGAAAGTAATCTCAGTTGCCGCCATTATTTCCGTATTATCACCCGTTGGATCAAAGAGCTTCACGCCCCCCGGAAGGTCTGTCGGGCCTTCGGCAATACGAGGAGTATCATCGCCTTCAATCCTATAAAAAACTATATATCGGGAATCGGTATTAAACCTGAATCCATATTCAACAGGAGCCTGATAACTACCGCTGATGCTTTGCGTCCTGCCTTGAAGGGCGTAGCTCTGAGCCTGTTTTATGGCGGAAGCCACTTCTCTTTGGGCGGCTTCCAACTTGGCAGTTGCCCTGTTTTGCTGGTAGGCAAAAAATGCGGTCAAAAAGATAACTGTCATGATTGCTATGGCAATCACCAGTTCGACAAGCGTAAAGCCTTTTTGTTTTGTTTTCGTTCGCATATCCATTAAAAACCTGTGTGGCCGCAGCCCTGTTCCGTGCACCAAATTTCTTTAGTGTCGGAAGTATCACTGCTTAACCGATAGCAAAATCTGGCCGTTGATCTTTCCCCTCCGCAAGACCCATCTTCATAATCAACGCAATCATCAGGAGGATTGGTTAAATTGGATCCGGGAGCGCAGAAACCACGATCGCCGGCCTCATATGTTTTATAACCATATTCGAAAAAATCAGGCCAAACACCAAACCCAGGAACAGCAGTATCTGGTTCAGTAGTAAGAACACAAATTGGTTCGCCCGGATTGATAACTGAAAACCGGGCATCTCCCATATAGTTCCTCAAAAGACAACGATAAACTTCCGTCCGGACGGAACTGATGGACTCGAGGGCTGATTGATCCATAGCCCTTTGTTTCCCTGCGCTCAAACTCACCAAAATAACCGCGGCTAGAATACCGATAATAGCAAAGACTATTACCAACTCAACCAAAGTAAGCGCCTTATGTTTCATACTTCTTACTTCTTAGACTATAAACAACCCCAAATACCAACTAATAATCGGCTGATGGAAAAATATCGCGATCAGCGTTCCCGCAATCAGAAACGGCGCGAAAGGGATCTGGCTTTTCATTTTTTTCTTTTTCAGTGATATCAGAATTATACCATAAATCGCTCCAATGGCAAAAGCCAAAAACAACGCCAACAGAATTTGGGGCCAACCCAGAATGAGGCCGAGAAGAATCGCCAGATAAGCGTCGCCCATTCCCATCCATTTTTCGCGCGACATCGCCGAAAGCGAAAAGAAAAAAGTAAACGCCGCCGCCGCCGCCAAGACGCCCGAAGGGGTTTTCAACCCCAACATCCCCAACCACCCCAAGGATAAAACATTGCCAAACTCCCCCAAATCCGAAACCCCGTTCCAATCCAGCCACAAATTAAATCCGACCGCCGCAAAAATCGCCGGCCAGAGAACTATGCCCGGAATTTCCATATACAGCCAGTCGTAAATGAAAATGACAATCAGCGCGGACGCCATTGTCAAATAATATCCGGTTTCAATCCAAGAAACCGCTACTCCGGCGTCAAAAAACTTAGCGCCGATTCCGGCAAATATCGCGGCCGTAAAAAGTTCCATCAACGGGTATTGCCAGGAAATTTTTTTCTTGCAATTGCGGCATTTGGCGCGAAGCAAGATAAAACTCAAAAGCGGAACGTTGTCGTACCAAGAGATCTGCTTTTTGCACTTGGGGCAAAACGACCGCCCCAAAATCGTCTCGGCAATACTGATACGGTACGCCAAAACATTCAAAAAACTGCCGATGATGAGACCAAAAATGAAGAAAATAATGATAGTCATAAAAAAGATTTGTTTTTATTTCTCTTATCTTAAATATACCACAACTCCCGCCTCCGCGCAAAACCAAAACCGCCCCCGCGAAGCGGAGACGGCTTGAGAAGTTTTTTACGATTCTACACCACCCTTATACCCGTCTTCTTTATTTCGTGCGCCATCGGATTCCAATAGTCTTTGAAATCCTCCGGAGAAAATCCGTGCGGTTCGATTCTCGTATCAACGTTGACAGTCAAATGCCAAAGCTTGAATCTGGCTTTGTCCCAATTCTTGTCCAGTTCGGAAGAAACAACCGCCACGTCAATGTCGCTATCTTTTCGAGGTTTCCCCTTAGCGTAGGAACCGAACAAGTACATAGCGGAAAAAGGATACTTCGCTTTTTTCAGCTCCCTGGCATATTTTTTTACTATTTCTTTGGCTTGAGTTCTTGACATAATTTTTTGTAAGCTTTGTTTATTTCCTTGATAAATTTAGCCGCGTACGCGGAGTTGCAAATTTTATGAAATTGCAACTTAAACTCCGGATACCTGGCTCTTATATTGAAATCATTGATTTCTCCGAAAAATTTAACTTCTTCCTCGGAAAAATCAATATTGGACAGCTTCGCCAACTTCAATAAATTGTGAGTATAGGGCGGATGTCCTTTTATTTCTCTCGCCGCCAGTCCCTTCAAAACTTTTTCCAAAAGAAGATGTCCCCAAAATAGAGACTCGGGATATCTTTTCATTTTGAAAAGCGTTTGCATCGTGTCGAAATCCCGCTCCGCGGTTACCCTCCAATATTCCACGATTTTTTCGTAGTTTTCTTTCTTCATACCCCTATTATACAATCTTTCGGCAAAAAAGCAACCGCCATACCCAAAACCAAAACCGCCCCCGCGAAAGCGGAGACGGCTTGGGCAAATGCTCGCGAGAGTTAAAGTCAACTTTTTCAATTCATCTTGCTAACCGCCATTCTTTCACCCTGTAAAAAAGTTCAGCGCAACTCATATCACCAGCCGGCAAAAAAGATACCAGCTAAAAAATTAGTTCATGCCTTCTGTCTTCATTTTACCCGATAAATAAAGTATTGATTATAAAGACTATCTGTAAAAACCTTCTCGAAACGGTTGTTGTTGCTCATTAAATCATTGAATTGTTTCAATTCTGCAGAGGTTACGATATAATCAGATTTAAAATCATTCACAATAGTATCAGCAACCTGATCGCCTTGTTTCTCATACCAAACTTTCTTACGGTCGTCATTTTTCAGGCTGTATTGTTTTTGGCTGTTGATCTCATCACACTTCTCTTGAACACAAACATACCCATCATTGGATATGTGCCACCAATTCCAATACATTTCATGCGAATAATCATAAAGAAAACGAGGCTCGATTCCAGCTATATAGTAGTTGTCTTGATTATAGTAAAAAAGCACAGGAAACCAATTCCAGGAAGCATTGAAAACCACCGTATTTTTTTCAGTGTTGTTTTTTAGCCAAACGGCAGTTCCTTCGATAGCATCATAAGGCCCCGACGACGCTATTTGATCATAAATAAAAAGCATGTTGGCGGAAAACAAATAAACTACCGTAATAATGATCCCCGTAACCAAAGATTTTTTAACTAACACATGGTTTACTTCGATGTAGCTGAAAAGGTAATTGAAGCTCATCACAATATAGGCCGCGGAGAAGAAAACGAAAAAATCTCCGTTTCTTTGACTTAGAAAGGTACCCAGAAGAAATCCAATACTTAAGAGAAACAATGTCCCCTTAAGCGGTCTTTTGTTTTTTTCTTCAACGTTATATTCTGTCGTATCGTCTTTTATATCTTCTTTCTTCTCCCTGATATAGCGCTGAATTTCAAAAACAACGGCCACCATCAGCATGGAAACTATTAAAGTATTAGATTTGATGAAGTTTATGAAGTTTACGGGGTACAGCTCTACTCCTTCGGCGATATTAACTTTTTTCCCTATTATTGTCTCATTGAAAACTCCAAAAATTATATCTCTTATATAAAAGAAGAGTCCTGGAGCAAAAAAGTTCAGACTTAATAGCGCCAAAACCACCCCTAGCAAAGAACTAGCTACTATCTTCCAGTCTGGCCTGTTGTCGTTGTAAAAAGCATCGAATGCAAAATATATCGCCGCCACGACCAGCGGAAAAAAGAAAGTTACACTATGCCAAAATAGATAAAAAAAGGAAAGAATGAATATGCCAAGGTATTTCCTTCTATACAGAAAATATAGCTCTAAAATAAGAAGCGCCGGGGCGAGAGCGTACGGCCGTGTTAAAAGAAATCTAAGAATAGAGCCATGGTTGATTATGGCCAAAAGCAAAGCGACCCACAAAAAAGCGTTTTTCTCCTTAACTTTCAACAGAAAGAAATAAAGAGTCGCAAAAGAGACTGAAACAAAAAATGCCGCGTACAACTTTATCCCCAAAAATAAAGGCGTAATAAATGTGAAGGGTATCAAGGCTAGATAAAAGAGGAAATTGTAGTAAATAAAATAAGTCTGGTTCAGGGAAATATTAGAAAAATAAAGCCAATGAAAATTTTTAAAAGCATCGAGTCCTTCGCCTCTAATGATTTCAGCAAAACGAATATGAAAAAAATGGTCATCAAGCGACACAAAACGGTCAATTGAAAAATAAATAAGATTAAACAACAAGAAAAACAGGGAGAAGACAAGCATTATCCTAAAATAATCTTTTCTAAGAATTTTATGCGCTTTTCCTAAAAATAATTTCATTTTATCGCCACTAAAAAGTTATTAAAACCGAATTGGAAACCCTCGCCTCTGGCGCTGGAAAAACCAGCCTGCCTGGCTAAGCTCTCCAGTTCCTTTATGCTAAGGTATCTTTTGTGATCGTTTATTTCTTCTTTACTGACAAGATTCACACTGGCAAGAAGCTCCAACAGATTTTTACTTTTCGGAGCGGGAGTTGTCAGCAAAAGGACACCCCCTCTTTTCAGAGTTCTGAAACACTCCGAGAAGTGACCTTCACAATTGTTTAGATGCTCCACGACAGCCAAAGATGTAACCGCATCAAAACTTTGATCCGCCAACGGCAACTTCTTGTTCAAATCATGGCTGATAAGCTTCACATTCCTTTCCCCAATATCCTCCTTAACTGACAAATCCAAGCCTACTCCATCTCTTATTTTATAACTTATTTTTTTAAGCAAGCCGCCATCAAATCCACAACCCAAATCTAAAACTTTTGAAGCCGCGGGAATCTTATCGATAACTCTCCCGTACCTCAAGCCAGCAAGAAGGTATTCCAGAAACGGTTCTCTTTTTTGAAAATGAGATCTTCTTCTCATTAAAACTCACCTAAATAAATTATACTTTATCAAACACCAAATCGCTTCAAATCCGTCTTTCCAGGCTATTTTCTTACCTTCCTCATACGTTCGCCCGCTATAAGAAATCCCCACTTCGTATATTCGGCATTTGTTTTTTTTAGCCAGCTTTCCTATATAAGCCGTCACCTCGGGTTCAAAGCCGAACCGCTTCGACTCAAGCTTTGGGAAAATCTCTTGCAGTATCTTCTTTGTAAAAACCTTATAACAGCTTTCCATATCAGTCAGGTTCAAATTGGTCAGCATGTTGGAAAGCCTGGTGAGAAATTTATTCCCCACGTAATGCCAATAATACATAACCCGATGCGGACCGCTCCCCTGGAATCTTGAGCCGTAAACCACATCCGCCTTGTTATCCAATATCGGTTTAAGAAGAATTTCATATTCTCCAGGATCATACTCCAAATCAGCATCTTGGATTATTATTATATCCCCGGTAGCCTCCTTAAAGCCAACTTTCAGCGCCGCTCCTTTGCCCTGGTTTTCGTTTTGGTATATTATTTTATGCTTTGTTTCAAGTCTTTTCAAAATTTCCCGACTCTTGTCGGTAGAAAAATCATCCACAATAATAATTTCCTTTTCTAAACCAAAAATAGAAGCCCTTTCAATTGCTTCTATAATTACACTCAGGGTTTTTTCTTCGTTGTAAACAGCGACTACTATACTAGCCTTTCGCCATGATAAATTGTCCATCCACTCTGTAGTCTATCTTGATTTTAATAACAAACTTTTCTTGCCTGCCGACTAAAAGCTCGGCAGGCATAAAAAATTCCCTAAAATACAACCTGTATGTACTATGTTGATGGGCAACCAGTGGCAGTTCCGTTAAAGACTGCTCCTTGCTCATTTACAATAGCATAGCAAGTTCCTGTTCCTATCGTACTGGCTTGAACGTTTATACTAAACGTTCCATTTCCGGCCACACCACAAGTAGTAGGGCTATTACCACCTAAATTTGTATTGTAGCCTGTAGCGTTGGGGATGGTAGTGCTAGTAAGAGATCCCGAGTCACATTCCATAACAGCTCTCGACTGGATAGCCGAAGCCTGGGATTTAAACGACGCTACTTGAGCCTTTACCCGAGCGCTACTTAGACTGACCAACACGATCGAAGCCAAAATTCCGATGATGGCGATAACGATCAAAAGTTCGATCAGGGTAAATCCTTTCTTTTTCTTCATAGTTTTCTTTTTGGTTGTTTTTTTCTTTTTCATTTTTTCACCCGCCTTTCTATTTTTAATGTTTACTCCGTTAAATTTCCCTTCCAGGAAACCGCCTACGGCGGAAAATAACGGAGACTGCCTCGTTAAATATTTTCAAAAAATATTTAACGGGGTGAATTTTTCTATTTCTAAAATCCGCCTTTTGTCTTGATTTTATTATACCACACTCTGCCAATCCGCCAACTTTTTTATCCACTCCTCCCCTCCGCTTTGTACTTTCTACTTTATACTTTCTACTCTTTACTGGCAGTTTTTGTCCGAAAAATTGCAAACAATCGTTTCCGTTCCGTCGGCGCTCGAAGCGCTATATTGATAATCGCCGCCGGCGAGAGATGTTCCCTCCAAGGGAGTATTATACGACCAACTGGTATTTGAAATATTAGGCCAAGTAGCGTCGTGTCCAGACATAGCCGACGCGCAGGTATTGTCAGCACAACAAACCACCGTCGTTCCGCCAGTCGGAGCCGCGGCAGTGGCTTCTCCCAAACTATCATCGCAAGACGTCAACTCTCTCATCACACTGGCCATTGAAGAAAGCACCGAAGCCCGGGCAGCTTTTCGCCGGCCGCCTTGCAAGCTTACCATCATGATCGCCGCTAAAACTCCAATGATGGCAACTATTACCAAGAGTTCGATGAGGGTAAAGCCTCGACTTGCCGATAGATATCTTCTATTGGTTATAGTTGTTTTTTTATTTCTATTTTTACTCATTTACGAACTACGAAATAAGCGAATTACGAAAAACTATCTCAAATTCACAACTCTCTTATATCTGACTCCTTCGCTGGTGAATGTGATAATTATGCCTAGTTTCAAATTGGTCACTTTTAAATATCTGTATAACTGGTCTATGTCTTTCGTGGTAATTATGGTTCTCTGCTTTGTTTCCAAAATAATCTTATTGAGAACCAGAAAATCCAATATATGTATTCCGAGATCTTGATCTTTGTATTTCAGTTTGTATCTGATTTGTTCTTTGCATTCTATATTTTTATCTCGAAATTCCTTTGCCAGGGCGGCTTGATACACTTTCTCTTTATGCCCAAATCCCAATCTCTTAAAAACATGAAACACCACACCCATTATCTGAAAACATTCATCGGCATATATTAAATTTCTTTTTGTTTTCACTCTGAAATTTCGTAATTCGCTTATTTCGTAGTTCGTAAATTATTTTATCTGTCCCGCGATATCATAAATCGGCATCAGAACCGCCACCGCCATAAAGCCGACGCCGATGCCGATGATGATCATCAAAATCGGCTCAATCAAAGTGGACAAGTTTTTGGTGGCCATTTCCGTTTCCTGCTCGTAAAACCTAGCGATATGTCCGAGCACCGAATCGATCTGGCCGGAATCCTCGCCGATTTTCACCATATGCGCCACCACCGGTGGTATGACCGGGCTTTTCCTAAGGACGTTGCTCATATTGCCGCCGATTTTAACTTCCTCGGCCGCCTGCAAAAAAACCTTTTCATAAACGGTGTTGCCGATTACCGAGCTGACAATTTTCAAGGATTGAATGATGGGAATGCCTCCGGTCAAAAGCACCGCCAGGTTTTCGGCGAAACGGGCAATATAGACTCCGCGGAAAATCGGCCCCACGATCGGCAAATTTATTTTCACCTGATCCCATTCTTTCTTGCCGTCTTCCGATTTGATGTAGTAGATAACACCCCCGACAAATCCCAAAATCATTATCGCCACCGCCCACCAATAGCTGGCCATAAAATCACCCACGATCATCACCAACTTCGTATACCAAGGCACGTCAGCATTGAGCTCTTTGATCATAACCGTCAGCTTGGGAAGAATGAAGGTGATCACCAAAAATCCGATTATGAAAAAGACTATCATCACAATGGCCGGATACATCATTGCTCCGCGCACCCGGCTGACCAAGGTGTAGTTTTTCTCGATGTTTTCCGCCACGTAATCGATGGATTTTTTCAAATTTCCCGAAGCCTCGCCAGCCCGGACGATGTTCACCGTCAAGACGGAAAAAACATCGCGATGCCTGTCCAGGGCGTTGGAAAAAGGCATGCCGTCTTCAATGTCGCTCACCATTTCTCCGAGAATTTTTTTCAGATATTTACTGGTTGTCTGGTCGGCGATCGCGGTAAGGGAAGAAACCACCGGCACTCTGGCCTCGATTAGCACCGCCAACTGCCGAAAGAAAACCACCTGCTCCTTTTCCGTCACCCGGTCGTAATATTTGAGGACGGCTTTCTTTAAGGCGTCGGAGCTCTCCTCTTTGTTCATACTGATCGGGAAAAGCTGGCTTTTTTGCAGAGCCTCGGCGGCCGCGTCCAGATTTTGCGCTTCCACATAGCCCTCCTTTATTTCCCCCTCCTTGCCCCTGGCTTTGAATATAAATTTTGCCATTTTATTTTAATTTTATTGTTAGCTTGATAATACCATATTTTTCGTCGCAGCCAAAACTTTTTCCGAGTTTCGTAATTCGCTTTGATCCCAACCGGAGTCTCTGCGTAGCAAGACTCCGGCTTCCGGGCATGTCGGAGTCCTCTGCGAGAGACTCCGACACGGAAAATCTTTTCTGCATTTTCGTAGTTCGCTTTTTTCGTAGTTCGTAAATTTCAGTATTTCAAAAGCGTCTGGAAATTCTTGGAATCCTTGGCATAACCCAAAGCGCTTTCCAAAGTAACCAACCCGTTTTGGACCAATCCCGCCAAAGATTTATCCAGCGTTATCATCCCCTGGTCGGAACTGGTTTCGATAACGTTATCCAATTGGTAAGATTTGTTTTCCCGGATAAGGTTTTCCACCGCGTGATTTTTGATCATTATCTCCACCGCCGGCGCTCTCCCACCTTTGGTGCACGGCAAGAGCCTTTGCGATGCGACACCCAAGAGAACATTGGCTAACTGGCTACGAACTTGGTTTTGTTGATGAGCCGGAAAAACATCCACGATACGGTCGATTGTTTGCGGAGAATCGTTGGTGTGCAAAGTGGCAAAAATCAAATGCCCCGTTTCCGCCGCCGTGAGCGCCGTCGAGATTGTATCGAGATCGCGCATTTCTCCGACCAGCACCACGTTGGCGTCTTCCCTAAAAACCGATTTAAGCGCCAGTTTGAAAGACTTTGAATCCTGATACACTTCCCGCTGGTTGATTATGCAGCGATCTTGTTCATAAACATATTCAATCGGATCCTCGATAGTTATGATGTGTTTTTCCTGATTGTGATTTATTTCATTGATCAGCGCGGCCAACGTCGTGGATTTCCCGTGGCCTACCGGTCCGACGATAAGAACCAGCCCTTGGTGCATTTTGGTAAAATCATACAAGATTTCCGGCATCATTAGCTCGGAAAGCGTCCTGATCTCCTTGGGAATCAATCGAAAAGCTACGCTTACCCGCCCTTGCTGAAAAAAAGCGTTCACTCTGAACCTGGCTTTTTCTTCCAAACTGTAGGAAAAGTCTGCCTGGCCTTCTTCCGTCAGTTTTTTTTGTCCTTCTTCTCCCAAAATAGAGTTGCAAATATCCCGAGTCATATCTGGAGTCAATATTTCATCCTGAGTTTGAGGATACAGTTTTCCGTCAATCCGAAAAGTCGGATACCGACCGACTGTCAAGTGCAAATCAGACGCGCCCTGCTGAGCCACCAATCGCAACAAGTTTTTTATTTTCTGTTCCATATGTACTGCCATAGATTTCACGTATCATGGAACACATAGCATGGAACACGGAACGACCTCTAAGTTCCCCTGTGTTATGTGTTATGTGTTATGTGTTATGTGTTATGTGTTATGTGTTATGTGTTATGTGTTATGTGTTATGTGTTATGTGTTATGTGTTATGTGTTATGTGTTATGTGTTATGTGTTATGTGTTATGTGCTTACAAATTTTCTTCAACCTTCTTCAAAACTTCCGAGGGCGTAAAATATGATTTAACCAGATAATCGGCCGCCCCTAGCGCCATCCCTTCTTTGATCTCCTCTTTCTGGCTCAGATTCGAAAGAAGAATAACCCGAATATCTTTCAGCTTTTCATTTTTTTTCATCTCGGCAAGCACTTCCAAACCGTTCATCCGCGGCATCATAATATCCAAAAGCATCAGATCGGGAATGTATCCTTCTTCAAACTTTTTCATCACCGCTTGCCCATCTTCCGCCATAGTCACATCGAAACCCTCCTGAGTCAATTTCAAGTGATAAATATCCGCCACAAAAATATCATCCTCTGCGATTAAAATTTTCTTATTGTTATCTGCCATAATTATTTCACCGATTCGAATCAACGAATGTATACGAATTCACGAATTCTTTATTCGCGTCATTCGCATATTCGTAGATTCGAATGTCATTCGTAGATTCGCATCGCGTTAATCGTTTTCTTCCGCCAGCATAATACTCCCTTCCGTCACCCGCTCCACTTCCTCGATCGTCGTCAAACCTTTGAGAATTTTCAATATGCCGTCCTGCTTAATAGTAAGGATACCCAATGCCTCTCGCTCCTTAATGATAAGATCTTCACTGCCCCTGTTCTCCACTATAATGTTTTTTATCTTTTCCGTTACTGGAATCACTTCGTAGATCGCCACCCGGCCCTTAAGTCCGGTTCCGTTGCATACATCGCATCCTTTTCCATGGTAAAATTTCATCTCTCCGTTTTTGTCCAACTTATACTTCTGAAACTCTTCCGCTGAGATATTGGCTGTTTCTTTCGCGATAATATTTTTTATCGACTCCGGAGCCTCAATCTCTTCTTTGCACTTTTCGCAAATTCTTCTCACCAGCCGTTGAGCGATGACCATCCGAAGGGAAGAAGAAAGCAGAAATGGCTCTATGCCCATATCGATAAGCCGCGGTATCCCGCCGATAGCGGTGTTGGTGTGCAGAGTTGAAAACATCAAATGCCCCGTCAAAGCCGCATGCACCGCCAACTCCGCCGTTTCGCTGTCTCGAATTTCCCCCACCATTATAACGTTGGGGTCCTGACGCAAAATTGTGCGCAGTCCGCTGGCAAAAGTATAGCCTATATCCGGCTTTATCTGGCTTTGGTTAATGCCTTCGATATAATATTCGACCGGATCCTCCAGTGTTATAATGTTCCTCTCCTCATTATTCAAAATTTTCAAAAAAGCGTAAAGAGTGGTTGATTTTCCCGAACCGGTCGGCCCGGTGATAAGGATCATCCCGTAAGTTTCCTGCGTCGCCGTTTTCAAATTGTCCAAAGCCGTGCCCATAAGTCCGAGTGACTCCACCTGAGCTACTCCGCCTTCCTTGTCCAAAATCCGCATAACTATTTTTTCTCCTTCGATTACGGGGAGCGAGGAGATTCGAAAGTCTATTTCCTTGTTTTTCAACGTGAGTCGGAACCGGCCGTCTTGCGGTTTTCTTTTCTCGTCTATTTTCAAGTTGGCTAAAATCTTGATTCGGGAAATTACCGCCGGACCAATCTCTTTGGGCAAAAGCAAACTTACATGCAAGATGCCATCCACCCGGAAACGCACGCGATAATTCCTGTCCATTGGCTCGATATGGATATCACTAGCTTTTCCTTCCACCGCGTGACTGATCACTACCTCGACAAGTTTCGCCACCGGAGCATCCTTGACCATTTCCCTCTTCTGTCTTTCTTTTTCCGCCGAACTTTTCGAACTGTGATCAACTTCTGCCGCATCATCCCTGATCGAATCAACCGCTTCTTTGACCATTCCCACCGGACCGCTGAAAAACTCCAGCATCTCGCCAAAAACTTTCTCATCAACCGAATAGGCCTCCACGCCGGCGCCTTCTTTTTCCGCGACAAACCGCAAAGCGTTGAGGGCATTGATGTTATGAGGATCGACTATGGCCACCTTTATGAGATTTTTATCCCTATTCTTCTCAAAAGCTATTATTTTGTACTTTTCCGCGACTTCTTGGGGAATTATGTCCAGAACTTCGCTCTCGATGTCCTTGGGCGGTTTTTCCAGCCGGGCAATGTCGAAAATTTCTTTTGTTCCGGCTTTTTTCGCTTTGCCCATTCCAGCCGTTCCTTTCGACGACTCTTTTTCGTTCTCCAAATCTTTCACGTTTATGGAAACATTCCCCGCCGAACCTCCGGAAATAGTCCGTCCGTTTCCCACCGCGTTATTCTTTTGGATCATTCCGTTGTTCATTACTTATAACTATGGCAGAAAAGGATTGCTCTTCCCTTGTTGTTCCACGTTAAGCTTCAATATCTCCATATTAGCCCTGTCTTTCACTTTTTGAATAACGTTCATCGTAAAAACCCCGCCAGAAAAAATCTTATTATCCGCGTCAACCGCCAGCTTGTCTTTTTTATAGACACTGAACTCCAAAACAGCGCTAGCTTCCAGCGCGCTGGAAGATCCAGCCCCCTCCTCGGAAGATTCTTCTGGCTTCCCAACACTTAAAGATACCAGCTGATTAAAACGCTTAAGTCGGTAAATTTTCTCAAAAAAGCTTTTTATTCTATCATATTCTCCCGAAACTGTCAGATTAACGGTAAAATATTCAGCCTCCGGTTTAGCCTGGACTTTTTCCGAACCAGGCAGTCCCGTTCCAGCTGCGCCAGATTCATCTTCTACGGAGAGTGAGGCAACCGCAGCTTTTTTCTCCGGTTGGGCAACTGAAATTTCCCGCGCTAAAAGTCCGCCGTCGGAAGATATCAGGAAATTCAAATTGTCGATTATTTCCTCCTCCTTGTTCTTTTCAGGAAGATAAGTGAATAGAACATTCCGGCTCTCTTCATCCCTGGCCAGCTGGGTGGAAAGCTTTTGGGAATTTTCTATTTTTCTTCCCAAGTCCGCCAGCTTGTCTTGTTCTTTTTTTAGTTCGACCCTTTTCTCTTTGATTCCTTCCAACCCGTCGGTATAGGTCGGATAAATATACCAGATTGCGAGCACTATCATTAGCACAATTAGAAGGGGCGCCAGCAGTATTTTTATTTTCATTTTTTTAGCGTATGCGCGATGTTCGCATACTTTTATTTTAATGTTAAATTAACTGGAAAAATTATTTCTCCCGATTCGGCGTCCAAACTGGTCTCCCAGCGGTAACGCCGGAAAAATAGCCGGTACTTT
>JAUPKF010000011.1 GCA_030837625.1 Patescibacteria group bacterium
CGCAATGGATGCCGCGGCAATTTTCACGACTGATTGGATTATCATTTTGTCATCTAGCGTCTCAAAGCGGGTTCTCAGAGCGAAAAGCAGAAGGCTCATTTGGACTAAGCTGGCCAAGGAAAAAGCCATTGCCAAGCCTAGAATCTGAAATTTTCCTATAAGTAAAAAAACAGCCAGGATGTTAACCGCTTCCGCGGCCAGTGCAATGTAAAAAGGAGTTTTTGTGTCATGCAAAGAATAAAAAGAGCGAGCCAGAAGCGGAACCAAACATTGAGCAAAAAGACTGAGAGAAAAAATTCCCAACACTTGGAAAGTTAAAACCGTATCTTCCCAATCGAATTTTCCCGCTCCCAAAATCACCCGAACCAATTGCGCCCGCAGAAGCAAGATAAAGACACTGGCGGGAATAACGAAAAAAAGAATTTGCCGGAACGTCTTGGAAAAAGCTTCGATAAATCCCTGGTCATCTTTCTTGGCGTGGAAAGCCGACAGTGTCGGAAATACCGCGATGGCGAAAGATGAACCGAAAATTCCCAGCGGCACCCCTTGGAGATTTTGGGCAAAATTCATTATCGCCAAACTTCCCGCCGCCAAGGTGGAAGCAAAAATTGTGATTACAAAAAGATTAATCTGATTGATGGCAATGCCTAGCGTCCGGGGAATCATAAGCCGGATCACTTTCCTGACCTCCCGGTCAAAAAAACACTCCTTCAACGACCAGGCGTGCCGATATCCCAAAGCTCTGGCCGCCGGATACTGCGCCAGCATATGCAAAAATGCCCCCAGTACCACCCCCCAGGCCAAGCCGATCGGCCCCCAAAGCTTCACAAAAACGACGACTCCGATGATGATGCCTAGGTTATAGAAAAGCGGCGCGATGGAATAAACCAAAAAATGCTTGAAAGAAGTCAGTATGCCGCCAAAAATTCCGCTAATTCCCAAAAATAACGGGCTCAGAAACATAATGCGCGTAAAGAGAACCGCCTGCCCGGCTTTTTCCGGCGAAAATCCGGGCGTAATTATTTTCATTAAGAACGGAGCGAGAATCGCCAAAATCACCGAAAGAAAGATGATGAAAATCAAAGCCAAATTCATAATGCTGTTGGCCATTTTCCAGGCCTCATCTTCTTTCTCCCGGCTGATAAGACCGGTAAAAACCGGAATAAAAGCGGCACTCAACGCTCCCAAAATGAGAAGATTATAAATCAAATCGGGAATTCGAAAAGCCGCGTAATAAACATCCAGCGTGTCGCCGGCACCAAACGTGGAAGCCAAAAAACGATCACGAATCAATCCCAAAAAACGGCTCGCCAGTCCGGCTACGGTAATGACGAAAGCCGCCGAAATAACGGAGTTGGAAGGACGAGAACCCAAAATATTGCTTCTGATGATTTTTTTTATCATTGTACTTACCACATTCCTTGCCGGAGTCTCCTGAAAGGGACTCCGGCAAAGTGGCGAGCTAGCTGGAGTCCTCTTCGAGAGACTCCAGCACGGAAAAGTTTTTATCTTGTATTATTCCTTTGAAAATGCCATTCCGAAGAATCTGTCTTTTGACAAGTCAGCCTCCATCTTAACTCCTAAAAATCCATCCGGCAAGCCGGAAATGTTTTCTATGCCTGTTTCGGGATATTTCCAAATCACCTGATAATTTTCAGGATAAATAATACTTGAACTTAACTGCGATCCTAAACTGCCGGATTGCTTTTGAAAAAGCGCGGAATAAGTGTCGGCAGGCTTTTGGGAAAAATCAGTGTTTATTTTGAAAGGCAAAACGTAAGCATATTCTATTTCAACGGTTTCTTGAGGACTGACATACGCCCAGTTGGCAAAAACAGTTTTCCCGGCGTCTTCGTAAATCCTTGTGCCGGACTTCTCGTCAATTTCCATGGAGTCCTCTTCCATCTTAACCTGAGGATCTTGCTTGAAACCCAGGGCGCCGTAATCCAGCGGGGGAGAATTGAACTCCCGAGTCTGGCCTTCGGCGCTCAAAAGACGTGCACCCTTCGGAACGTAAACCCGGATATAGTCGGCGTTCACCTTATTCCAAAAATCATAATCGCTGTTTCCGCCGTTATGGCGGCGCCTTATTTTCACCCGATCCACAACCGATCCGTCTGTTTGGATTTCCGCCCGGTGCTCAATTTCCTCGTCAATCACTCCGTCGGTCTTATACCCGTTAATGTTGGAATTGACCACCATCAGATAATCTTTTTTCGCTTCCAAGATTTCTCCCGACCAACCCCGCGCGGAAATTATCTTTTCAATTTCATAATTATTGGAATATAGGAGAACGTGCCTTTCGTCCAGGCTCTCCAAGAGAATCTGGGCGGTCTTGGCCAAGTCGGAAAAATTTCCTTCGTTAAAGATCCTGTCCAAAATCATCGGCGCCAAATCAGCCAGGATTTTTTTTGGCTGGTTCAGTTCCTTGTCATAGTCGACTTCAACTTCATACTGTATTTTTTCCACAAAATTGTCCTTATCAACCGTAACGCCATATTCAGGCATTTCGATCGGCCCGGTAACTTCCAAAAGCTTTTGCATCACGGTCGGTGTCATCGTTATCACCCCGTCCACCGTTGGACCGCCGGTTTTTTCATAAAACCAGGAAGCCTTTTCGGCCGAAACCGGAAAATTGGGAAACCAGTTGGAATCGTGCAAGCTCCAAGCGGCGCTGATTTTTTGAATAGGAGCGGGCGGAATCACTTTCTCTTTTAACTGTCCGTCTGGGTTAAATATTCCATCGATGAAGAAACTTCTCACTCTGCCGTTAAAGATATCCAAAACGGCATACGTCCCGATAAACCCTCCTGTGGAACGCATTTCCTGGTTATTTTGGAATAAAAACAAATATTTTCGCGGTCCGTTTCCTCCCAGAATATCGGTAAAAATCCGACTGTCCTGACAAAAACTTTCCAAAAAATCGTTTATTTCGGGAAGCTTGCCTTTGAGTTCGGAAAATTTGGCTCTCTGCTGTTCGGGTACGTCATCCGCATTGACATAATCCAAATTTTTTTCGGCATCCTTGAGAAGATCGGAAATTTCTTGCAAATCCCGGTTAGTTTTTTGAAAAACTTCCAAATAGGACACCGCTTTATCCGGTTCTGAGGGCTCTTTTATCTCCTCAAGCGTCCCCATCAGCTGGCTGGAAAGCATACCGACGCGGGAAATATCTTTTCCAGCTTCCGCTAGGTGTTTTCCCGAAGACAATTTAGAAAGATAGGGCACAAAGCGGGAAGATTCGATAACGACTCCGCCAAAACCCTTCAAATCATCGGAAATTTCTCCAAACTTGCGGTAAGCCTCGCCAAATTCCGAAGAGGATCGGTGAAAATCCTTGCCGATGGCGCTTTCTTTAGCGGAAGAAAGACTGGCGTAAGCGCCCTTGGCGTTCATAAAGGAAAGATTCTTTATCTGAAATCCCCTACTGACAAAATTGACGCTTATTATCAAAACAGCCACTGTCAAAGCGGCTCCCGAAAACTGTAAGAGCATCTTTCTTAAATGAAACTTGTCTAGATAAGAATCAGCCACCTCGCTATATTCCGGCTCCGGCGATAAAAAGAACTCTTCTTCCGAGCTATCCGGATATTCTTCCGGACAGTTTTCCCTAAAATATCGCGCCTCCTTTTCCGGAACGGACTGATCAAGCTCGTATGAACTTTCCGCCGCATAATCATATTCCTTGGCGCCTGAGTAGGATACAGAAATATTACTGATATTTTCTTGATCATCTGAAGAAACCGCTATGTCGAAAGGTCCCCGCCTCGCTTCAGCTTTTTTTTGCCTAATAATTTCTCTCTGAAAACGCTCAATCTCCCGATCTCGAACGTCCGGAATTCTTACGTCATAAACTGCCGGACACCCAAAAGCACTGGGAACATTTTTTCTAATTTTCTCCCCTGGTTCAATCTTAGCTACCCGTCTTATCTTTCCGATTTTTTCAAAATCAAGACCGCCAGCACCGTCAACGGGCCGGATATCAAACATCTGGGAAAGTATTAAGTTTTTGTTTTTTCTCAGTGTGATATTCTTTGCTTTTAAACTCTTACGTTTTTATAGGCTCGGAGCGTCATCTCGGCCATTTTTTTCCAACTGTATTCCCTGATTTTTTCATAGCCTTTCTTAATCAGTTCCTCCCGCAATCGGCCACCTTTCAAAATCAACTTAATAGTTTCGACTATGGCATTTGTGTCTTTAGCGTCGAAATAATAAGCGCTGTCGCCCAAAACCTCTTTCATGCAAGGATGGTCGGAGGAAAAAACCGGTGTTCCTTTGGCCATCGCTTCCAATGGTGGCAAGCCGAAACCTTCGTAAAGCGAGGGGAAAATATACGCCAATGAATTGTGGAAAATCGTGTCCAACTCGTAGTCCGGAACGTAACCCGCGAAAATCACGCCGGGAACTTTTTTCTTTTCCGCGAACTCTTTAAGGCGCGCGTAAAAATAGTCTATCCGTCCGACTAAAACCAACTTTAAATCATTGTTAGATTTTTGCGCCTCTTTGAAAGCCAAAACCAGCCTCTCCAAATTCTTGTGCGGATAAGCGTTTCCGACATAAAGGATGTACGGTTTTATTATACCATATTTTAACAAAATCTCCCGGTCTTTTTCGGGGCTTAGCATGCAATAATCTTCACAAGCTTCATAGGTTACGATTACCTTCTCATTGGGCGCTTCCGGATAATTTTCCAGGATGTCTTTCTTGGTGAATTTGGAAACGGCAATCACGCGATTTGATCGACGAATGGCGGATTTTATCACGATTTTATACGCCAAAAACTTGAGCCGATACAAAACCGGACTGAGCGTCGAACTCCGCACAGTCGGAAAATGAATGAGAATAAGATCGTGAATGGTAACGATAAATTTCCCGCGGTAAAAAAGCGGAACATTGAAGTGAGGAAAGTGCACCAAATTAAGATTGCATTTCTTCAAAAGTCTGGGGAAAAATAGCTGCTCCTGCCAAGTATACCAATGGTAGTCAGCCAAAACTTTTTTGAAATTTTTGTTTTTCGGAATGTAATCGCCGAAATTTTGCTTTCGAAGGAATATGAAATACTCGTTGGTATCATCAACTTTTTCCAGGTTTTCTATCAACTTTTGCGTGTAGCGCCCCAGCCCCTTGCCGATCGGGCCATAAAAACGGGCATCAATACCAATTATCATAACGCCCTCATTATATCACTATTCGGTCAAAACCTCGAGCGTTTCTTTAGCCGCCTCTTGCCAGCTAAATTCTTCAGATCTGCTTTTTCCCTTTTCTACTAAATCGCTCTTAAACTCCCGATTTGTCAAGATTTCTCTCATTGCCCGGTATATTTCTTCTGGCTTGTCGGGATCGATCATAACGGCGGCGTTCGCGGCCGTTTCCGGGAGAGAAGAATTGTTGGAGCAAACCACTGGAACACCGCATTTCATCGCTTCGAGCGGCGGAAAGCCAAAACCTTCGAAATATGACGGGTAAACAAAAAGCGATGCCAGATTATATACAAATACCTTGTCTTTTTCGCAAACGGAGTTGACTATTTGAATGTTACTTTTGAACGGAGAATTTTCCAGCTCTTCATAAATTTTTCCGCTCGACCAGCCCCTTTCGCCAGCAATGACCAACTTGTATTTCAAAAGTTCTTCATTATTATTTTCCCGGGCGAACTTTTGCAGCGCGCCATAGGCCCGGATAACGCCGGCAATGTTTTTTCTGGGTTCGATTGTACCGAGATACAAAATAAATTTGTACGGCAAATCATACTTCTCTTTCGTCTTGATCAGTCCCTCTTCGTTCCTATCGACAATTTTAAACTTTTCCGCCACCCCGTTCGGGATAACTTTTATTTTCTCCGGCTTTATTTTATAAAGAGATTGCAGATCGTTCTTAGTGGAATCGGACACCGCGATTATTCGATCCGAGCTCCGGCAGATTCTTTTAGGATTGATAAAGATATGCCACAATCTTCTTTTCAAAGAAAAATTTTCCGAATAACGCTCAAAGGAAAGATCGTGGATAGTCGTAACCAGTTTCGTTTTCTTGCTGACGGCGCCGAAAATTATATTAGGCAAGAAAACGATATTACATCCGCCAACCAGCCGGTCGATTTTCGGCCAATTGAAATACCAGAACAAAGAATTAAGCAGTTTGTTAGGGAACTTGAACTTTTTCACTTTCACATTAGGAAATCTTTCCATCCAGGAAAAATAGAGTCCGGAAGCTTTCCAGGAATTAAAAAAAAGAACATACTCGTTCTTCTTGTCCAACTCAAAAAGAGTTGAAAGAATCTTTATGGTATATTCCTCCACTCCAGTCCTCCTTCCGTCCGCCAGACAGCGAATGTCGATACAGATACGCATCAGTTATTTAAGATAATGCTTCACCATTACAACCCAGAATCCCAAAAAAATCCCCACTGCCAGTGACGCCAGGAAAACCCACGGCGCGCTGTAGCTGTTTTTTACTATTACCGGACTTTGGGATATGATTTCAAACCAAACTTTTTCGTTCTGGTCTTTATTGAGAGCTTGGGTATTTTCAATGACAATTTTGCTAACCGCGTCGGAAATTTTTTGCGACGTTTCTTTTTTGGGCGAAGAAAACGAGACCGCCACGATTTGAGAAGACATTTTTTCCGCCGTGATGCTTTTTCTCAATTGGCGAAGACTGAAATTGCTCGTATCTATTCCCGCTTTTTCATAAATATCCGCCGCCACGCGCGGACTTTTCAGCCATTCTACCACCGTTTCCGCGAATTTTTCGTCCGCCTGCAAACGGTAAAAATCGTCGAATTTATAATCGGGCGTTTCTTGCGCGCCGGAACGCGTAACGTTCAATGTCAAAGACGCGCTCCACGATTCCGGACGGAAAACAAAATAGGCGAAAACAGCGAAGACCGTCGCCAGAATTATTGCGATAAATAAGTTTAGATTTTTTTTGATTATTCGGAGATACTCTTTGAGTTCCATAGATTGGAATTTCTAATTCACCTAATTACCTAATTCACCTAATAAAAATTAAAATTACCGAAGGTCAAATTTTAAAAAGTATTACTTATTTGGCATTTGAAATTTAATTTTGCTATTTGAAATTATTGAATTTTATTAGGTGAATTAGAAATTAGACAATTAGGTGAATTTTTTATGATTCTCCATCTCCTTCTCTACATATTCCCTTATCTTATCCTTAAAAACCTCTTTGTCAAATTTCAATACGGTTGAGCGGATGTATTCGGGATCGAATTCGCAACCGTCCATCTTTTTCACCGCTCCGATGATATCCTCCGGGGTCTGGCGTTCGAAAAATATTCCCGTCTTTCCCTCTTCCATATGCTCGGGAATATCCCCGCCACGATACGCGATCACCGGCCGCCCGGAAGCCATTGCTTCAATGGCGGTAATTCCGAAATCCTCTTCTTGAGGAAAGATAAACGCCCGACACTCCGCGTAATGCTTGAACAGCTCCCGCTCCGAAAGCCTGCCCATGAATTCAATGTTACCGCTATCCCCGGCTATTTTTTTCAGCCGCGCCAGCTCAGGGCCTCGGCCGATGATCTTTAACTTCAATCCGGATTTCTTAAACGCTTCAATGGCGATATCAAAACGTTTGTAGGCCATCAGTCTTCCCACCAACAGAAAAAAATCGCCGGTCTTTTTACCGGCATAGAAATTTTCTAAATTCACCGGCGGATTAATTACGATCGAATCCCTTTTATAATATTTTTTGATCCTTCTCGAAATGAACTTGGAATTAGCGACAATCTTATCCGGCCGATCGGCGCTGACTCTATCCCAAACCCGGATATAATTCATAAAAAAAGGCACTATTCTTTTTATAAAGCCGGGAAAATAAAAATCCTGGGTGTATTTTTGGCAATCATCCCAAGCAAAGCGCATCGGAGTATGCATATAGCAAATATGCAAAGTGTCCGGACCGGTGATGATTCCCTTGGCGAAGCTGGAAGAATCGGAAAGGACAATGTCATAGTTGGAAGAGTCAAAGCTTTCTATCGCCGACGGCATCAGAGGGGGGAATATTCGGTGTCTTGTTTTGGTAAAGGGGATTTTTTGCAAAAAAGATGTCCTGATTTTTTTGTCCGCGAACTTTTCGCGCATTAGGTTTTTGTCGTAAACCAGGGTATGAATCGGCGCGTTTGGCCAAAGTTCGCAAAAACACTCCAGCACCCTTTCGGCTCCGCCGTATTGGACAAGATAATCATGGACAAGCGCAATCTTCATATCGATACGAATCTGCGAATGAATCCGAATCTACGAATTCACAAATAAAGTTACTCAGACAGGCACATTCGTAGTGCGCTATTCGGATGCTTTTATTCGTGAATTCGAATGCATTCGTTGATTCGAATCGCGATTACAGGTTTCGCCTCTTCCGAAAAAGCACTCCAACTGTTTTCAGGCATATTTGGATGTCGAGCCAAAGCGACCAGTTTTCTATATAAAACAAATCCAGCTTGTATTCATCTTCAAAATCCAAATCCGACCGGCCAGACACTTGCGCCATTCCGGTAAGCCCCGGTTTTATGGTCAAAAGCCGCCGATGGTATTCCATGTACTTTTCCACTTCTCTTTTTTGATGCGGTCGCGGACCGACCAAGCTCATTGTCCCGAAAAGAGCATTGAAAAATTGCGGCAATTCGTCAATAG
Source organism: Patescibacteria group bacterium (assembly GCA_030837625.1). Classification (GTDB taxonomy): domain Bacteria; phylum Patescibacteriota; class Minisyncoccia; order Moranbacterales; family UBA2206; genus XYA2-FULL-43-15. Next base: position 8,652 of record JAUPKF010000011.1, read on the forward strand.
AATATTTTTCGATAAAATTCCCTACCCTGGTCTTTCGCGGATCTTTTTTGATTTTGTAGAGCGGACCCTTCCTCACGCTCTGATTTTTAATAAGCTCCTGCTCAAGCTTCAACGCTTCTTGCAATTTAGGATTATCTTTAGAAATACAAAACTCGTCTTTGAAATATCGGAACTTGTAAACAAAAAATTCTTTCCCGCCGCTACCTATCCGCTTGTTCTTGTAAATTATCGGCCCACAACTGTCCAGCTTGATGGCGACGGCCGTGGCAAGCATTATCGGAGAAGTGACGATTATTCCCAAAATGGAAGCGACAATATCAAAAACTCTTTTGGAAATTCTCCCCCAGCCGTCCAGAGGCGTACTCTTCACCTCAATAAGAGGTTGTCCCGAAAAAACTCCCAGCTCAAATTTCGACGTCTGCAGTGTGGTCGGAATGTATTTGTATTTAACATTGTGGATAGCGCAATAGTCGATCAGCTTTTCCTGCTCGTCATCCGTCACCGACGGATTGCAAAGGATAATCTCATCGATTCCTTTTTCTTGCCTGATTCCTTTTATCGTATGCACACTGGCTGTGTCGATCTGATCAATCACTTTATAGCCCAAATTTTTATTGTTTTTGATGATGGCAGAAATCGTGTTCATCCGACCGTTTCTGCCAATCAAAAGCACCCGATGCACTCCGACGCCGCGGTTTCGCAGCAGCCATTTTTGAATAAGCTGGATCAGATAGCGAGCAAGGACGACATAAAAAGTCGCCAATCCCCAGGCGGCTAAAATAATGAAACGGGAAGAAAACCATTCCCGCTTTAAAAATATAGCAACGATGATAATAACCAGTCCAATGGAAGTGGCTGTGAAAATCTTGAGCGTTTCTTTCCAGAATTTTCGAGTCGACCGGATATCATAGAGGCCCTCCAAAGCGTAAATTAGCAAAAAAAGCGGCGCCACCATCAGGGCGATTTTCAAATAGACATCGAAAGGGAAATTGTACAGCTTGGGTTTAAGCGCCAGAATTTCGGGAACATTTCTGATAGCAAAAGCCGAAATGGCTGCCAAAATTATCATGGCAAAATCAACCGGTACCTGCAAAGCGCTGAAAAAAAGTTCCGATCTCTTCATATTAACCGATACGAATTTACGAATTATATTCGAATCTACGAATTCACGAATCCCCTATTCGTAGATTCGCATTCATTCGTTGATTCGAATCGGTTTCAAATAAATATCAAGGTAAATCTGTAAGCCGGATTCTATCGAGAGCAGTCATTTATCTAGCCCCGATGTTGCCATCGGGGTCAAGCGGCATTTTCCGTAATTACGTAAATTACAGAACACAGCCTTGCACTCACGTAAGGATTTAGCCGTTTCACTTCTTATATTGCTATAAGAACTTATCCCATAGGGATACCCCGATTGCTTTCGCATCGGGACGTCTCTGCTCGCACCTCTTGGATTACTCCAGACGGGTGTTACCCGCTACGCTTGCCGCGCACAGCGCGGAAACTCAAAATCCTAAGCACCAAATTCCAAATAAATTCAAATTTTCAAAATCACAATTCTCAAAACTTTTGCTTTTCAGTTTTGAATTTTGGTCATTTGAATTTTGATATTGTTTGATATTTGAGATTTTGGATTTGGGATTTCCGTGCTACGCACGGCTAAGTGTCCGGACTTTCTTATCAGCCTCTAAACTTGGCGTAAAAAGACTGATCAACTGCTCGATTTACCTTGATATCTGCCTAAAACAAGCCATTTTTTAAAAAACTCCAACACCCCAATCATAGCATAGATATTACAACCTGTCCATAAAAAAAGCGGCTCGGCATACTCTGTACGCCTCACCGCCCGAACTGTTCATATTGCACCTCCTATATTCTTTCGACTAGCAGCAATTTCTTGTTTCATCTCCCGATCCAGTTTCCTGTTATCCAACCAAAGCCACATCGCGAGACCCGCTAGGATCAACGTCGGGACGACAACAAGAGAAAAAAGAAAATATCCTTTCAACATGATAGCCTCCCACTATGAATTATGAATAATGAAAAGCGCCGCTTCCTTTCGGACTCAACGGTTTTTGACCGGAGTCTTTCTGCTCGATTTCATCAGCCGCCTTTCGCAAAGCAGCCGCCACCTCCGCCGCCGTATGATGCGGGGCAAGGTGAAAAGACGTTGCATTTCTGTCATTCTCAAAAGACAAAATGCAGAAACAAATCCTGTTGCCTCGGCAAAGGGTAACCCCGTAAGGACTGGGCTTGCCAAGCCTGCCGCTTTCTTTCGGCAGTTCTTCTATTCCAACTCCCCCAGAAATTACATTGCAATCACACATCATCTCACTCCTTTCTGACACATACATTCCACAAAAGTATCCGCCTCGGTTTCCCTGGAACAAAATTCATCCTCGCATTCATATTTAACAGCCAAGTCTAACTCGCTTCTTATTCTCTGCTCCAACTTCTCGGCTAAGATGGAGTAAGCTTTCGCTTTGTCGGCGCATTCCGGCGCCACCACTCTCGACAAAGAAGACGCTGCCAAATATAAATCCAGCAGTCGCTGTCCTCTCACAACTGCCAGCCATTCGACTAAAGCATGTGGTGGCATCTTCCCTACTTCTATTATTTCCTGATAAAAGAAATCTTGTTTGTAGCCCATGAATCTCCTCCTCCATTCTGAATTGTCAAACAACTGATACCCCCTTAAAAAAACTTGTCATCCCGAGCGGAGTTTTGATGTAATCATCAAAACGCAGTCGAGGGATCTAGCGACGATAATCGTAAAATTTACGATTCATCGCAAAATAAACGACAGCCGCCAACAGATTCCTCGACTTCGTCCCGATGAGTACATCGGGACTTCGCTCGGAATGACACAAGGCATCATCCCAAATTCTTCAAAAGTTCTTTTTGCGTTTTTATTTTTTCCCCATACTCGACAAGCTTAATTTTATTTTGCGCAACGATAACTTTCGGCGCGCTTTCAAGAAACTTTTTGTTTTTAAGCAAGCCTTCGGTTTTGATTGCCAACGTTTCCAGGTCTTGTATTTCTTTTCGCAAACGCGCTTTCTCTTTTTCCATATCGACAAACTCGGCAACATCCAAAACTATTTCCATTTTCCTAGCCGACACCGCGATGCCCTTGGCGGACTGTCCGTCAAATTTAATTCGCGCCAGCCTTTCGATAAGTTCAATGTTTTTTACACTTTTACCATAAGCGGAAATAACCACACCCGGCGCGATACGATAACTTGAACGCAGATTTCTTATTTTAGTGATCATTTCCTGGAGCGTTTCGAATTCTTTTTCGGCTTTTTTGTCAACCAACTTCTTATCCGCCACCGGCCACTTCTCCACCATCAACAGCTTGTTTTTTATTCGTGAATTCGGATTCATTCGTTGATTCGAATCGGTATAAATTTTTTCCGTTACAAACGGCGCAAAAGGGTGGGATAATTTAAGTACATACCCGAGTACGTACCCGAGTACGTTCCAATTTCTTTCAACCTTGCTGGTTTCCACATACCAATCCGCCAAATCGTTCCAAATAAAATTTTGCAGCTTTTCGCCAGCCAGAGAAAATCTGTAACTATCCAAATCGTCAGTAACCTCTTTTATCAAAATATTAAGCCGACTCACAATCCACCTGTCCGCGAGAGTTTTTATATTTCTTCTATCCAACTTATCAACCAGCTTAAAATCAGGGCAAGCCGTCACCGCGTAGCGGTATATATTCCAAAGCTTCGTCACAAAGTTTCTGAAACTGGAGATTTTATCTTCCGACAATCGCATATCGTTTCCCGTGGTGGAACCGACAAGAAGCGACAACCTCACCGCGTCGGTCCCGAAAAGATTAATCATATCAACCGGATTGATCCCATTGCCCTTGGATTTGGACATTTTTTTGCCGAATTTATCCAAGACCATTCCATGGAGATAAACATTTTCAAAAGGAACTTCCCCCGTCGCGAAAAGCGACATCATAATCATCCGCGATACCCAAAGCGTGATAATTTCATAACCCGTTTCCAAAACTTGCGTCGGATGAAACTTTTTGAGATCTCCCGATTTTTTATTTTTCTTAAAATTATCAGGCCAGCCTAAGGTCGAAAACGTCCACATTCCCGAACTGAACCAAGTATCCAGCGTATCCTGATCTTGCACCCACCCTTTGCCTTTTGGAGGATTTACCCCCACATAAATCTCCCCCTCGCTTCGCGTTCCACATTCCACGTTCCGCGTTTTATACCAAACCGGAATTTCATGCCCGAACCAAATTTGCCGGCTGATGCACCAGTCATGCAGGTTCTCCATCCAGTCGGTATAACGCTTGGTAAAACGAAAGGGAATAAACTTGATTTTCTTTTTCCTGGCGACTTCCAGCGCTTTTTCCTTGAGAGATTTGTTTCCCAGCCTTTTTATCTTTTTATCCACCGCCACAAACCACTGCTTGGAAGGAAGCGGCTCGATGGCAGTTCCGCAACGGTAACAAACCGAAAGGTTATTGTTTATTTCTTCTTCTTTCTCCAAAAGGTTTCGATTTTTGAGTTCCGCGACAATCATTTCCCGCGCTTCCAGCGCCGTTTTTCCGGAAAATTTTCCAAACCCCGAACGAATGTTTCCGTCTTCATCGATTACTTTCATAATATTGAGCTTGTTCTCCTCGGCCATCTTCCAGTCCGCCATCGAGTGAGCCGGCGTCACGCCCAGCGCTCCGGTTCCAAAATCCTTGTCCACCTCCCGATCGGAAAATACTTTTATGAGAAGCTGGGTTCCCAAAAAATCAGCCTCGAAAATTTCTCCAACGAACTTCGCGTATCTTTTGTCTTTCGGGTTGACCGCCACCGCCGTATCGCCCAGTTTCGTTTCCGGCCTCGTTGTCGCGATGGAAATTGGAAAATTCTTGTCATATTTGAACGTATATAATTTCGTTTTTTGCTCTTGGTATTCCAGCTCGTCGTCAGCCAATGTGGACTTGCATCTCGGACACCAATTCACTATTCTCTCTCCCCGATAGATCACGCCTTCTTTATACATATCCACAAACATTTTCGCCACCGCTTTTTTTCTCGCCTCGTCCAGAGTAAAAGCTTCCCGCGACCAATCCAATGACGCGCCCATTTTTCGAGTTTGGCTGAGAATCGTCGCTTGGGTAGTCTTGAGAAACTTCCAAACTTCTTTCAAAAATTTTTCTTTCCCCAAATCCTGGCGCTTGAGTCCTTTTTCTTTCAATAACTTTTTCTCTACAACGTTTTGCGTGGCAATGGCCGCGTGATCCGTCCCGGGAATCCAAAGCGTCCGGTATCCTTTCATCCTGTGGAACCGGATCAAAAGATCCTCGATCGCCAGCATCGACGAATGGCCCAAGTGAAGTTTGTCGGTAATGTTGGGCGGCGGAAGAACAATCGTATAGGATTTCGCGTTTTTTGGCAATTTCAGATTATCAGGATTAAAAAACCCGCTCTTTTCCCAAGCGTCATAAATCTCATCCTCGTATTTATTCGGTTCGTAAGTTTTTGGTATTTCCTTTTTCATAGCTTAGCAGATATGTCCATATGTGGTTATATGGACATCTACAAGTTATTTTTACCTGTATATGTATCTGTATTATTTCTCCTTCCAATCTTTCCAGCTTATCTCAACAAAGCGCCCAACTCTTTTTCGGTTTTTGCGCGGATTTTTTCCTGAATTTCATTGATTTCTTCGTTGGTCAAAGTTCTTTCGGATGAACGATAAACGATGCGGAAAGTATAGCTTTTTTTATCCTTGCCGAACTTTTCCTCATTTTCATATTCATCCAAAAGTTTTACCTCCTCAATCAGATTATCCGCATAATCCCGGACAATTTCATAATAATTATTCAAACTTACATCCTTGTTGATAATAAACGAGATATCCCTGATGGTTGCTGGGAATTTGCTAACTTCTTTGAATTTGCTGTTAATATCTTTAAATTGACTTGTAATTCTTTCGTCATTCGACCAAAAAACCCTAATGTCGGGTATTTCGAACTTTACCATAGCCAATCTTTCAATTCCAATTCCAAAAGCCCAACCATTGTAAATTTCAGGATCCAGTCCTAAGTTTTTTAAAACCTGCGCATGCACCAAACCACTGCCTAAAACCTCTAACCAATCGCCATTAAATTTAATCTCAATTTGTATTGATGGATCTGTGAATGGAAAAGAATCAACTAAAAATCTATATTCCACATCTTCACCGAAAATACTTTTTGTCATTTCAATTTCCACTTCTTTCAAATCATCCAGCGTAATTATTTTTTTGTCTTTTTTGCAAATCAACAGCCCGTCAATTTGGTGAAATGCTGGAAAATGCTTCCTATCTATCTCATCCTTTCTATAAACTAATCCCGGAGCCAATGCCATAACCTGCCCCGCTTTTTCCAATTCCTGCAAAACTCCCTCTTCTCTAAAATAAAACGGCCACATCACTGTCATTTGTGTTCTCAAATGATTAGTCTCATCGATAAAAAATGTGTCAGTTTCTTTGCGTGTTGGATGTTCTGCTGGAGAATTTAATGTGTCAAACTCATCTTTTACAGTCACGATCTTTGGCATTTCAATCAAATCAAAATCTTTAAATCTTGGGAGATCCAAGATACGATCAACTAAAATCTTTATGGGCGAATTTTCTTTTTTTGTAAGATCGGGCAAAGCCAAGAGCCTTTTTATACGCTCTGCTTTTACATCACTCCTTTTATTTAATTCATCCAACAATCTTTTTTCGCTCTTGTCCTCTTCGATAACAATCCTTCTCATAATTTTGTCAACTATTTATATCGAATTAATATATTTCGCAAACTCCATCCCAATTTCGGCTTTTTCATCCAAAATCATAATTCCGCTATGGTCATTTCCCAAACCCAACTCGTCTTCGGCGCAAAGCATCCCGAAAGACTTTTCGCCGCGAATCTCCGCTTCTTTAATTTCCAGACCATTCGGCAATTTCGCTCCAATTAACGCGACAGGAACTTTTTGACCGACTTCAATATTCGGCGCTCCGCAGACGATATGAATAATCCCCTTCTTACTTTCCCTCTCGCCCGTACTCGGGAGAGAGGGCAATATTGCAGAATGTCCGACATCAACCTTGACCAACTGCAATTTATCCGCGTTCGGATGCTTTTCGATTTCCAAAATCTTCCCAACAACAATATTTTCCAAGTCGTTTATTTTCTGTTCCAGCATAATCTTAAAATCCTAGTTTCTCTTTTGCCATTCTATACTGTTCTTCGCTTATCTGTCCGCCTTTTCGCATCATTTCCATCGCCGACAAAAGCTTGCCCTTGTTTTTCGGATTAAACGCTTCGCGCGCCATCTTTTCCCGTTCTTTCGGCGACATATTCTTAATTTTTTTCTCGGCAATCTTGGCCATCATTCCCATGGCCGCATTACTAACTCCGGATTTCGCTTTTTTGAAAGGATTCCACATTTTTGTATGAAGTATAAAGTATTATGTATAATGTATAAGAAAAAAACTCAGCCTTTTATACTTAATACATCATACATGATACATTCTACCTGCTTTGTAAATTATAACTCGTTACCAACAGCGCCGAAGCAATGAATATTGATGAATACGTTCCAAACGTCACGCCAATGAGAAGCGCCAGGGAAAAATCTTTTATGGATTCGCCGCCAAAGATATACACTGCCAGAAGCGTGATGATAACCGTGAGGGAAGTGTTGATCGAGCGCACCAGCGTTTCGTTAAGACTCCGATTAACCACTTCCGGAAACTTTTCCTTGGCGGAACCGCGGAGCAAGTTTTCCCGCGTCCGGTCATAAACCACAATGGTATCATGGACGGAAAAACCCAAAATAGTCAAGAGCGCCGCCACAAAAGGAATTCCAACTTCCACGCCATAAAAACGCCCCAGCACGGAAAAAACTCCGACAGTAATGAGGATGTCATGAATAAGCGCGATCACCGCGCCGGCGCCGTATTTCCAGGATTCCACCGGTCGGGAAACCTTGCGGAATGCCCAAGCGATATACACCATAATTCCGGCTACCGCGAAAAAAATCGCCCACAAGGAATTCTTTTTCAAATCTTGGGAAACGGTGGAGTTGATAAAATCCACCCGAAGCCGCTGTATGCCGGCATATTTTCCTTCCAGCGCCTCAAAGACTTTCTGATTCAACGCGTCGTCTTCCGAAGCGTAACGGACAAGCATGCCTTGATTTTGAGCCGGCTGCAAAGTGAGGCTTCCTAAATTCAAATCGCGAAGAGCGTCTTCAGCTTCCGAAACATTCGGAGCGGACTCGGGAAATCTGACTTCCAAAAGCGTCCCGCCCGTAAAATCAATGCCAAACTTCAAGCCCCAAACGAACAGGCTCAATACGCTCAATGCTGTTAAGGTAATTGAGAAAATATAGGCGTATTTGGTTTTAGAGATGATGTTAATCATAAATTTCTAATTCACCTAATTACCTAATTCACCTAATAAAATTTCAAAGGAAAAATAGTGAAATAAAATGTCCAATGACAAATACAAAATTTTTAATTCGACATTGGGAATTGTATTTGGACTTTGGTTATTTTACTTTTTATTAGGTTCACCCCGTTAAATAACCCTAACTTTATTAAACGGCTGTTGGATTATTCGACTTATTTTGTTAGAACTATTTAACGGGGTCAATTAGGTAATTAGACAATTAGGTGAATTTTTCTAACTTATTTTTCTTTAACTCCGATTAAGTATTTTTTTCTTTCCAACCACTCTCCCGCCACGAACCGCAAAATCGTCCGGGTGATGACAACCGCTGTGAACATCGAAACCAGAACTCCCAAAATCAAAGTAACGGCGAAACCTTTCACAAACCCTGTGCCCATTTCCGTCAAAATCAAAGCGGTGATTATCGACGAAACGTTGCTGTCGCGAATCGACGTCCAGGCGCGTTTGAATCCTTCATCAATCGCCGCCAAAGCGTGCCGGCCATTTCTGATTTCTTCCTTGGTCCGCTCAAAAATCAAAATATTGGCATCCACCGCCATGCCGATGGAAAGAATGAAGCCGGCAATTCCGGAAAGAGTCAGGGTTATCTGCCAAGGAGAAAAAACGGAAAATTTGAAAAGGGTGACCATCAAGCCGGTATAGATAAGCAAAGTAAACGAAGCGATAAGTCCCAGAAAACGATAATACAAAATCATAAACGCGATAACCAGCAAAAGTCCGACTGCGCCCGCTTTCAAGCTTGTTTCCAATGATGCCTGACCGAGCGACGCCTCCACGGATTGTTGGGAAATTAAAGTAATCGGCACCGGAAGAGCGCCTTCATTGAGCCTTTTGACCAAATCCTTGGCTTCTTCGATGCTGAAATCTCCGGTGATCACCGCCTCTCCGTTGGTTATTTCCGCCTGCACCGTCGGAGCGCTTATTATCATGTCATCCAGATAAATTGCTACTCTTTTCCCGATATTCTTTTTAGTGATTTCCGCGAAAAGCTTGGCTCCCTCGCCGTCAAATTTGAGCGACACTTGCGGTTCTGAAAGTCCTTGGTTTTGAAAAGCCACCTCGGCCGTCTCAAGATTCTTCCCGGTCAAGCCAGTGGAAACGAAGTTCATTTGCGGTTCCGGCTGGGTTTTCTTGGCAATCAAAATGTGCGCGCTTTTAAACTCTTGGCTGCCGTCTATCTCTCGCACCTCTATTCTTTTTATAATGTGCCAGCCAAAAGTCGTCTCCACCAATTCCGGAAAAATTTGCCCATCACCAAGACCCTTGTCGAAAATTACCGCTTCGTACTCCGGCACGAAGGATCCTTTTTTCTGAAAATCATATTCTCCGCCGTTATCTTTCGAGCCCGGATCTTCGCTATTATCTTTAGCTAACTGGGCGAAATCTTCCCCGGCCAGCGCTTTTTTCAAAATATCTTCCGCTTTCACTTTTGCCTGCGCGTTCATATCGTCCAAAATATCCTGCGGAATTTGCTGGGATTCATCAGTCCCGCCGCCCTCCTCCTTGAATTCCAAAAAGGGCGTTTCTTTGATCAAGCTTTTCGCCTCCTCGATATCCTTTACTCCCGCCAGCTCGACTACCAGTCTTTGCTCCGAGCCGGATCTGGTCGTATAAATCACCGGCTCCGCCACGCCAAAAGCGTTCACCCGCCGCTCAATCACATCCTGCACCGCTTGCATCGCGTCGCCGACTTGATTGGATTCAACCTGACTCACATCCGCCCGGTACTCCAAATGAATACCGCCCTGCAAATCCAGTCCCAGGTTGATTTTCAGCTTATTCAGAGTATCATAAAGAAAAGGCGCCCGCACCGTCGCCTGCGGATAGGAAACCAGACCGACAAACACGGCCAAAATAATAATGAGAGTAAATTTTATCTGAAGCTTCCTCTTGAGAATCATATTTTCATTTTATAGCAAACACGAAAATATGCAAATTATGCGGCGCGCTTGACGCTTCCGCGTTATGCTTATATAATTTTCTTCACTTTGCGCGAAAAGCGGAGATTGCGCAAAAGTAGTAACATTTTCTTCGCCAAAATTTATGCCCGGCGGCGAAATTGCTTCCGGATAAGAGCATAAGCGAAAATTAATTTTTTAACACATTTTGTTTAGTAATGACTTGCTTTGCTAAGTCAAAATTTGATATCAAAAAATGAGGAGACACCTGGTTAACTTTTCTTTCGCCGCCATCTCGACAACTCTTTTTCTTGGAGGATTGCTGGCGTACCAAAATTTTTCGAGCGCCGAAGAAAAAGCGGCGGCAAACAACTACTCCGCCAATAATGGCGACGTCATCCAACTTTCCGATGACGTATCCATCACCGTGAGTAAAAAAGTCCCCGCTGAAAATGTTCCGACCGAAACTCCGACCGAAACCGCGCCTGTTGAACCCGCCAAAACTGCGGCCGATTGTCCGGCGGAAGTCGTCAATCTTGCCAACTGGAAACAAACCCTGCCCATCGGTAATTCCAACAAACCCACGGAAATTTTCCAGCCAGCCTTGGCCGATTATTCCCTTGATCCGTATTTCCGGGTAGACTCCGCCGGCGACAAAATAATTTGCCGGGCGCCCGTCAACGGAGTCACCACCAGCAATTCCGGCTATCCCCGCTCGGAACTGCGGGAAATGACCAATAATGGAAAAGACCAAGCCAGTTGGTCAACTTCTTCCGGCACTCACACGATGTTTATCGAACAAGCCATCACCGCCGTGCCGGAAACTAAAAAACATATTGTCGCGGGACAGATTCATGGCTCGGACGACGACATTATCGCCATCCGTCTGGAAGACAAAAAACTTTTTGTCGATCTTAACGGGAAAGCCGGTCCGACGTTGGACGCCAACTACACCCTCGGAAAAAAATTCACCGTCAAACTGGCAGCCGCCGACGGACAGATCAAAGTTTATTACAACGGTAACTCAACGCCTATCCACACACTGAAGAAGAAAGCTTCCGGATGCTATTTCAAAGCCGGCGCCTACACCCAGTCCAATTGTTCCAAAGAAAAAAATTGCTCCGACAGCAATTTCGGAGAAGTGGCCATCTACGACCTTTCCGTCAACCACAGCTAAATCCAGCCTCGGTTGACCAAAGTCGCGCAGGCTACAAACCCAAAAAGCATACTACCTGTAGTATGCTTTTTGATATTTAAGCGCCTATTATTGGATATTGTTCCCCGCCGATCCGTCGGTGATCCGGCCGTCTTTTTTGTTGTCGAACCTCTGGAAATTGTCAAAAAGCGAATTTTCTGAAGCGTTCTTGATAGTGATGCCGATCTCGTTTCCTTTCACCACATTTTTCACCAAGGTGTTTTTCGCGGATTGATCGTAGATGTATATTCCCCGGCTGTTATCGGAAAAGTCGTTTCCTCGGACAAAATTTCCGGACGACCCGGCGTTCAGACGGACTCCTTTTTCATTTCCGCGCGCGTCATTTTCCAAAACAACATTGTTGTCGGAATCATAAACTACTATCCCGTCCACATTGCCATATACTTCATTGCCTTGCACTAAATTATTATCAGACTGCCGGTCCAACATTATCCCGTGCAGGCGGTTGTCATACGATTCGTTTCCGATGATAGCGTTTTGAAAACAGCGGCGGGAAATAATGATGCCGTGATTGCCGTTCCGGTACGCTTTGTTTTCGGCAATCAGCATATTATTGGAATCGTCGTGCGGGTCTAAACCGTACTCGATATTTTCATAAGCTTCATTACTACGAATCAACATCCCCGTCACGCCGAAAGTATAGAGGCCAAAATAGTTGTGATGAAACTTGTTGCCCGTCACCACACCGGTCAAAAGACGATCGCGAAAAGCATTATTGTTGTTTTTCCAAGAAATTCCGTACGATCCGCCGAAAGGTCCGCCGCGTTTCGGAAGACCGGCATAACCCAAGTAGGCGATTTCGGAATTGACCACGTCCATCCGGCCGCTGCTTTTAGCAGTAATATATGCCCGACCGCTGGCGTATTCCATATCCGGCGCGCCGGCTTTTTCGTCCCAAGAAGTTATCTTGGTATTTGAAATTAAAATATTTCCATTTTGCGATCTAACCCAGACAAAGCCGGTATCATCGCTTTTGAGTTTCATATATTTCACCTCGCTGCCGTCCAAAACCAAAGTTACGTCTTGTCCGACATACAAATTGGCCCGCAAAATCCACTCGCCCGCAGCCGTCTGTTCCAGCAAATTACGATTAGCCAAAGGCAAAGCCAGCCGGATGCGGGAAAGCGTCGCCACGCTGCCGCTTTGCCGCACGAAAATAGTGTTGCTCGCGGCTTCATAATTCACGCGCGAAGGTTTTCTAAACATGCTCGGCGCGACAATGTTTCTGCTAATCGGATTTCGAAGATCGGCTCTCGGAATGGCCAATTGCTGTCCGACACCAAGAGGAGTGAAATTTCCCAAGGCGGTTTTGTTGCTTCCTCGGAGAATTCTTCCCGTCGCGGGAATGTTGAATTTTTGCCGAAGGCCGGCCACCGTGTCGCCCGGCTTCACAACATAGTACCCGTACGGATCGCTCTGAGCCTTGCTTGCAAGCTCCGTTTCGATTTTTTCCAAATCAGCGTCGCTCATTTTCGGCAAATCGGGAGTCATAAAAGCGTAAAGATTCCTGATTCTTTCGGTTTCTTTGATTTCCGCGATTCTTTGCTTCTCCGCTTGCGCCGCGATTAAAACATTGTTTTTGTAATTGAATATCGCAAAAAATAAGATCAGAATCAAAGAACCAGTCGCGCCGTACGATAGCGCCCTTCTGAAAAAGTTGACCGAAGCCAAGCGCGCCTTATCCCAGCGAGTGATCCATCCCTGCTCGTCAACAGTGACAAGGGCGTAAACTTTGACCACCGCCATCACGAATGTCATTAAGATATAATCCGGCAGGATGAAAAAATCGCCCGGCTTTTCTTTGAGATGCGGGTATAATTTCACCGCGCGACTAACCAGCCACCAAAGAAGCATAGCGATAGCTACCGGCCAATGCCCCAAAGCCAGCGCGGTAGCGAAAAATACCGGCCCCAAGAGCAGAGCTAGCGGCGAAACAAATTTATCCAGCATATGCAAAGCCAGCATCTTGTGGCGTTTCCATATCCAGCCGGAAAAAAGAATTTTAGAATCGCTGCGAAGTCCGTTCCTTGTCCAACGCAACTTTTGTTTCATAAATTGGCCAATCCTTGGGACGCCGGAAGTATAAACACGCACGTCCCGCAAATAGCGCGTTTTCCAACCATTCTGATGAACCAGCCGAGTCAAAGTTTTGTCGTCTCCGCTAATCATCGGGCTGCCCCAAAAAGTTTCGTTTACTAAAATATCCAATTTGTCGATAATAGCTTTCTTCCTATAAACCGCCGTCCGGCCAGAAAGACAAAGCAGAGCGTCGGAAACGGTCGCCAGAAAAGGATATTCCAAAAGATAGCGGTCATCCAGAAGAATTTTAAAAAGTTTTCGCGCCAATGTATCGGTTTTGAGAACATCCTGCCTGGTCACCAAACCTCCAACTGCCGAATCGGCAAACGGCCCTGTAAGTTTATTTTTTATATTTGGGCTCCAAACCGTATCAGAATCGACCAACGCCACAATTTCACTTTTGGACGCTCTTATCCCATCGGCCAACGCCGGACGTTTGCCAGGCTTTTCGGTTACGATAAGCTGGGCGCCGGAAAAATCTTTTTGAAATTCACGAAACAACGCAATATTTTTTTCGTCAGAATAATCTATGACCGCAATAATTTCATCCACGCCGTTTCTCTTCCAAGAATCAAGCGCCGGACGGAAAAGATTCGGGTTTTCGTTATACACCGGCGTAACGACCGAGAGGGCGCCGCGATAGTCTCCTTTGGGAGCCAGATAATAGTTCGCTACGCCGCGGCGAAAAACCCACACACTCCACCGCCAAACTCCGATAATACCGAGAGGCAGGTAAAGCCAGAATATTTCTAAATTGTTTTGGATAACATTTGTTATTTGTTCAATATTCATTTTCATACCGATCCGAATCTGCGAATAAATGCGAATTCACGAATCTACGAACGAATACTTCCAGTTTTATTCGTAGATTCGGATGCATTCGTTGATTCGAATCGCGCTAATATTCCAAGTACATCTTATCTTTCAAGTTCTCATTCACCCGAATGACTGCGTGAAGGAGCGGCATTTTCTTTTTGGCGTCGTCATTGGCCCAATTCATAAACGCCAAAGTGTCTTTGGGTAAACACGATCCGTCAAACGGTCCGAAATTTCTGATGCCGTAATCTTTATTCCAGGCAGCTTCGGCGCTTTCCATCACTGTTTTGAAAACTTTGTCCGCGTCCACGCCGGCCGATTCCGCCACCAAACGCATCTCGTTAAAGAACGAAATTTTTGCGGCGTTATAAATATTGTGCACGTATTTCATTATCTCCGCTTCTTTGATCGTCATATGCACGATCGGCGCTTTGAACGGCTGGTACAGTTCTTCCAAAACTTCCGCCGTTTTGAAATCGATTGAGCCAACCACCACAATCCAGGGATGCATAAAATCTTCCTCCGCTTTGACTTCCCGCAAAAATTCCGGATTCATCGCCACCGAAAAACCCGTTCCTAATTTCTTTCCGGAATACTTTTCAATTATAGGAACAAACCGGTTTTCAGTCGTCCCGGGCGGAACCGTCGAGCGAATCACAATAATGGGTTTATTGGTATTGCTCGCCAGCGCTTTTCCCAAACTGGCAATCGCCGAATCAATGAAGCGAAAATCCAGCCGGTCGTTTATAGTCGGCGTCAAAACGTTCACCAGATAAATATCGCGATCATGGGCGCACTCGGAGCCGATATTGCAAGCCGTCAGCCCGCTTTTATTAAGCGACTCGATGAGCATCTCGTTTATGTCCACGAAAGTCACGTCATGTCCCAAAGACAAAAGACCCTTTCCGGCCGCTTTCCCCACAAACCCACTCCCGATGATAGTTATCTTTCGAGGATTGATTTTGGGCGTTTTTACCTCCCGACTGCTACTGGTGTTGTTTTCCATAAAATTGTTTTTAATTTTTTATTTCACCTATACTACAATAACCGCCCAATTTTATTGCTTTTAAAAATAAAACGAGGGAGAAGCTTCTGTTAAAACTTCTCCCTAAATCTGTTGAAAGAACTATGTCGATTATATCCCGCAAGAGCAAATGCACTTGGCCGCCGCGGTTATTTTTCTCCTTATAGCCAAGTCGTCATCCTTTTCGCTAACAGAGATAGCATTGCCATTCAAGCTCACTATTTTCCCGATAGTTGAACCGGGCGCGTAGCTCAACTCGTCCGCGATAAAGAGCGAGTAACCCTCTCCCTCTATAATAGACGCAACTTCTCCCACAGTAGTAGCGACTTTTATCTCTAGCGGAGAAATTGCCAAGTCTGCCACTATTGCCCTTACTCGCTCCGCTAAAGAATCACGCGCGTCAAAAACCAAAAACCTCATTCCGCTACCCATCTCATATCTCTTATTCATAACAACCCCCTTCTTTTTGCTAGCACATCTTTGTAATGGAATTCCAATAGAATTGATACTCTCGACGGCACCTTGTACAAATCAGGAGCGCGCCGCAAGAATTTTCTTTGAAAGTATCAAAGCGATATCCGCAGTGATCGCACCGCCTCGCCGGAATATACTGTCTGATTGAGTTCGCCATCATGACGCACCCCTCCTGTAGTTGAGCTTTTGAAAGAGCTTCTTCTGTTTTGTCATACCACATCACACGGTTTTTATATTAGAGCTATTACAACTATCCGGTGAAAATATTTTGCCCCAATTAAAAAGCCTCTCTTTTCTAAGAGAGGCTTTTCCGTAATTTGGCCTAAAACTAAAATCAAACAAACTTCTTCCTTAACCACCACCAAGCACTCAGGCCGATTCCCCGAATAAGCAAATCTTAAACCTTCTTTTCGCCTTTCAAAAACAAGCTCCACTGACTGGCGGCGATAAAAACAATGAGAAAAATGAACCATACCGAGCCTTCTTCGCGAAAATTCCAGAAAAACCAAACAGCAATAACTGTCGCCGCCAACGGCATGGCGTAAGTTCTTGTTATTTTTTTCCAGTTCTTTGCCATATATTTTTTTATAACTATTATTAATATAATCGCCATACTTTGTCGCGCTAGTCAGCGTCAAATAATCCATGCAAATCCGCGTCTTTTAGGAAACAGCGACCAATTCACCGCTAGATAATAAGCTACGACTGCCGCCAGCCACATCCAAAGAGGCAAAGCGCGATCGGCGGGAGTTTGCTCTCCCAACACATTTTCCTGAGCATTGGCGGTAAATCCCAAAATATTCAAAAATCCGATCGCTTTGGGACTTCTCACTTCCCCGCTCCCGCTTCTCGTTCCCGCCGCCTCGGCCGTGTAGTTGTAAGTTTCCTTTTGTCCAGTATTCTTTATTTCAATCTCATATTCAATAAGTATCTTATCACCACTATTAAGATTCCCGATCGGCCAATGAAACTGGCCGACTTCGCGGCCGCTCCCATCTTTCACCGCGTCAAAAACTGTCACATTCCCTACCCAAGCGTCGCTTTGATTTTCCACAATCAGAGAATTTTTGACAATTTCCCCCGGCCGGGCTTCTTCCGCGTGATCCGAGTCGCGTTGGACTGAAAGCGCGTAGCTGTATTCTCCATAATCGTATACCCGGCTTGTTCTCGCGGAACTATCTTCATCGTGATAATCATAATCATAATGAACCGTCTCGACAGTTTCACTTTCCTCTTCAGGAAATATTTCTTCGCCGCCCATGCCGTCGTCCGGCGAAGCGAATACCGCGTTTCCCCGCCAAAAGCCAAAATTGTTAACGATGGCAAAAAACCAGTTGTCGCCGACGATGTTGGTATTAATTAAATTAAACACTCCGGCTCGAGCAAAAGCATCGCCGGTTTTGACACTGGCATTGCTCGCTTCACTCGAATCCGCGCTATTCGCGACAATAGAGTTATTACCCGTGTTAGCGGAAGCTTCCACGGTATTTTTCACCCGCGCCACGTTTTGGTTTCTGATAGACAAAATCAGGCTCTCGGGATTTCGTCCCTCCTCTTCGGAAAAATCATATTCAAAAGTTTCGTGTTCTTCGGGATCATCATTCCAACCGATAACCCGTCCGACCCAGTCGCCCATATCATTGATCATCAGAAAAAACCAGTTATTTTTAACGATGTTGGTATTGACGATAGTCCTGGCGTCCGCCTCGGCCGTCGCGTCGCCAGTCGCGATACTATCCGCCTTATCCGCGTCTGGATCCATGCTATCTGCGTCCGTGTACGCACCAACGAAGTTATGCCCCGTGTCAGCCGACGCCAAGACATTATTTACCGCTTCCGCCACATTCTCGTTTACAATTTCCGCTGCCGCGATTTCTCTCGCCATCGGCACTGTTAGCGCTTCCGGACTGGGCACGATAAGATCGCCCGTCCAGCTTCCAAAAATATTGATCACCGCCAAAAGCCAGTTCTCGCCAAAAATATTGGTGTTTACAATGTTAACCGCGCTGGCCGTTGCCGCCGCGTCTCCGGTTTCAATTTCCGCCCTCGCCAGCGTCCCATCCGCAACGACAATATTATCTCCCGTACTGGCCGCCGCCGTAACGGTATTTTCCACATCCGCCTCGTTTATATTTTCCAATATGATTCGCGTTTCTTCTTTGGAAACATTTGTTTCCTTCTCTCGAGTTTTTTCCAAGAGATCCGAGAAAAGAAAAAGAAGATCGATATCCCCCCTATATTCGCCGTAAATGTTCTCTATTATTTCTTCTTTGTTTTCGCTGACTATATTAGTATTAACTTCATTGATAACCGCCGCTCCGCTAAAAGCGTCGCCGGTTTCAACTGCGGCGTCCGCTTCACCCGTTTCGACAGTTATTTGTTCCAGATCATCCGCCATACCCTCCGCGGCTTCCACTGGCTCATCCGCGTCCGCGTCGTTATTTGCATATTCATCGACGGCGATATCGTCCGCGCCCGCGGAATTTTCTCCAGTATTGGCGGCCGCCTCTACGTTATCCAAAATTTGGGCTTCGTTGGTATTTTCCACGGAAATTCCCTCCGGCTGATTTTCTCCAAAACCGCTCTCCTTCCCGCCAGCCGTCTCGCCGGATTCTGTTTCCCCATCAGCCGCGCCATCTTCTTTTGTTTCTATATTCTCCGCGTCCGCGCTATCCTCTTCCCCCTCTCCGTCAGCCGTTTCTTCTTCGACTGAACTTTTTTCGTTTTCGACGGCTTTGATTTCTTCTTCCTGGGTATCTTTCTGGTCATCTTTATCTTTATCTTTTTCTTCTCCGCCGTCTTCGTTTTCCCCGTCATCAGTCTTCTCTTCCTCAGACTTTTCTTCGTCGGTTTTTTCCTCGTTCTCCGACTCCTGTTGCGTGGAATCAGAAGAAGAAACTTCTTCAGCCAGCGCGACCAGTATCGGCAACTGTTGGTATGCCGCCAGCGTAAAAACCAGAAACCCCGCCAAAACCGCGCTTTTATATTTTCTAAATGCTCTTGTCATATTTGTAAAGTTATTTGATACTAACTTGAATCGTCTTTTCCCAAAGACAACCCGAGTCCGCGTCCAATAAGTTTCCAGTTGTCCGGAAGAGCGGAAGCGAGGCCTCATCATCCGCCTTCCGAACAATGGAAAGTGCTACTCAATTTTAGTCACGTTGGATCCAATTACGATAAAGGCGCTGGCGCCCGAATCAGCGTTGCCAGTCTCAATCTCCGCTTCGCCCCCGTAGCTATAGATCGCGTTTTCTCCCGTTTCGGCTTCCGATTTCACATAGCTGTCCACGTAGGAATAGTTATCGTTTTTAACGTAAACCTTTCCTTTGTAGGGAGCTTCGGCTTCCGTGTAATTGTCTCCCACGTAAATTTCCGCTCCGGCGTAAGACTCGGCTTTGCCGGTATCAATGTCCGCTTCACTTTTGTCGGGTTTATTGTAATCATTTCGATAGTTCTTCCGAGGCTGCGTTTCTTTTTTCTTATCGGATCCGATAACGATTTTGTTATCCCCGGTTTCGGCTTCAGACTTGACTTCGCTTTTGAGATGGGTCGTGTTTTTGCTTTCCACTTTCACTTCCGGAACCGAATCCTTTTTCGAATAGGAATGACGATCGGGTTTCGGCATAAAAGCCAAAGTTGTTCCGGCAGTCATAGCGAAAGCTACTGCCAAAGCGAATATTGAGAGTCCCAGTTTCTTGATGTTCATATTATCACCTCCCTTCCGATTGTGCTTTTATCTGCCTTGATTATTGAAAATAAAAGAACAGCTTGTCGCTGTTCCATTCGAAAACCGGCCGCTTGTGTCAGGCAAATTTCCCCGAGCCGAATATCTAGAACTGATAATTTCATATTTCTGTTTTTGTAATGTATTACCAAGCAATCACGCTTCATTGGAATCTACTACCACCAACCCGCCATTCTTATTTCATCCACCCTTTGCGCTCCCTTTTCTCATCTTTATAAACCTGTTATATAATATGCTATGAAAAATAATTCACCTCAAACCAAAAAACCGCCCCGCTGAACGGGACGGTTTTCATTTTGGCTTTTACCCTGCCGGCTATTTCCTACTTCCCATGACACTTCTTATACTTCTTTCCTGACCCACATGGACAGGGATCGTTTCGGCCGACTTTATTATCATTAACGATTGGCTTTAATTCGCTTCCCTCTTTCTTCCCCGCGCCCTTGTCCGCTGAAGCTTTAGCGTAGGCGCCAAACTGCTCCACTTCTTCCGCTCCTTTGTAATTCAAATTTTCCAAGACGCGCGTTTCCTGCCGGGGAGCCGCCAGCGTTACGCGAAAAACAGTGTGGACGATGGTGGAACGGACATTGTCCAACAGGCGCGAAAACATGTGAAAAGCTTCCCGCTTATACTCAATAAGCGGATCCCTTTGCCCATATCCGCGCAGCCCGATGCCTTCGCGAAGATAATCAATCTCGTCCAGATGATTCATCCACATCGTATCAAAAGTTTCCAGCATCAAGGACTTCTCGACAGAACGCATATTTTCTGCGCCAATTTCCTGCTCTTTCCGGTTATAGGCTTCCTTGGCGGCGCCAATCAGATGCTCCCCGATCATCCCGATTTTTTCCGCCGCGTTCTTGGCTTTGTCCTTTCTGATTTCCTTTATTTTAGAAAAAGAAGCCTCCGGAACCGGCATCATGTTTTTTATGCTTTCGCGGATTTCTTCGATTTGCCATTCGTTTTCCTCCCCGACGCAACGCGCCGCTGTCAAATTCTCTATTTCTTCAACGATAAGTCCCAGCATCTCTCTTTTAGTGTCGGCCGATATCAAAATCTCCTTCCTTCTTTTGTAAATAACTTCCCGCTGCCTGTTCATCACATCATCGTATTCCAAGACGTGTTTTCGAATGTCAAAGTTAAACCCTTCGATTTTTGACTGGGCGTTTTCGATCGTACGGGAAATTATTTTGTTTTGAATCGGCTGATCTTCCGGCAAGCCCAGCGTGTTCATAATGTTTATCAGTTTGTCCCCGCCGAAACGCCGCATCAACTCGTCTTCCAACGACACGAAAAACTGCGACATGCCCGGATCGCCCTGGCGTCCGGCCCGGCCGCGCAACTGATTGTCGATCCGGCGGGCTTCATGCCTTTCCGTTCCTAATATAAACAGACCGCCAAGTTCGCGCACGCCTTCGCCCAGCTTGATGTCCGTTCCGCGTCCGGCCATATTGGTGGCGATCGTTACCGCGCCAAGTTGCCCGGCTTCCGCCACGATAAGCGCTTCTTTCTCGTGCTGTTTGGCGTTCAAGACTTTGTGTTCTACTCCGAACCGCGAAAGTAAAGCGCTCAGATATTCCGATTTTTCAATCGCGATTGTTCCCACCAAAATCGGCTGCCCCGCCTTATGCACTTCTTTTATTTTCTCGCAAATAGCGTCGAATTTTCCTTTTTCGGATTTATAAATTATATCCGGCAAATCTTTCCTTATCATGGGTTTATTGGTCGGAATTTCAACCGCTTCGATGCTGTAAACTTTGAAAAATTCCTCGGCCGAAGTCATCGCCGTTCCGGTCATGCCGGAAAGTTTTTGGTACATCCGAAAATAATTTTGGAAAGTAATGGTCGCCAGCGTCCGCGATTCCTTTTGCACCCGCACGCCTTCTTTGGCTTCAATGGCCTGATGCAATCCCTCGCTGTAGCGTCGGCCCGGCATCAAGCGCCCCGTAAAATCGTCCACAATAATTACTTCGTCGTCCCCGCCTGCCGGCGAGGCAGGCTTCACGACATAATCGCGATCGCGCGCGAATATTATTTGGGCTTTCAACGCCTGCTCCAAATGATGAACATAATTTATTTTTCCGGATTCATAAATGTTTCCCACCCCCAGCCATTTCTCAATTTTGGAAATGCCTTCGTCGGTTATCGTCACAGCCTTCATTTTTTCGTCCACTTCGTAATCATCTTTGTGTTTCAAACGGGGAACCAGCGAGGCGAACTGCTGGTACATCTTGGTCGATTCGCTGTCCGGCGCGCTGATGATCAGCGGTGTCCTGGCTTCATCGATCAAAATCGAATCCACTTCGTCCACAATGGCGAAATTGGGTTCCCTTTGCACCATTTGGGAAAGATCGCGCACCATATTGTCGCGCAGATAATCAAAACCGAACTCGTTGTTGGTGCCGTAAGTGACATCGGCGGCGTACGCTTCGCGGCGTGTTACCTCGATCATATTTTCCATTTCCACACTGACCTCGTTGCCATCGACTATTTTGGGAGCGTAAATGTATGACGCGTCATGGATAATGCAAGCAGTGGATATTCCCAAAAAATACAAAATCGACCCCATCCAATTGGCGTCTCTTTTGGCCAGATAATCATTGACAGTAACCAGATGCACTCCGCGCCCGGTTACGGCGTTAAGATACATCGGCAGCAGCGCCGTGTGCGTTTTTCCTTCGCCGGTTTTCATCTCGGCAATCTTGCCTTGATGAAGCACGATTCCTCCCAGCATCTGCGCGTCAAAAAGACGCTTATCGTCCACCCTTCTCACTGCTTCCCGCACCACGGCAAACGCCTCCGGCAAGATATCATCCAGTGTTTCGTTCTTTTTCAGTCGTTCTCGAAATTCCGCGGTCTTCGCCTGGAGTTCGGCGTCCGAAAGTTTCTCAATTGCCGGCTCAAACGAGTTTATTTTCTCCACAATCGGCCAAAGCTTGGCGATTTCCCGCTCATTGGAACCGAACAGTTTTTTTATAATATTCATAAAACCAAAATCTAACGGACAGTCCGCTTTGCATAAAATTACCTCATAATCTTACACCACCAAAAGACTTTTGTCTATCCGACAACGCAAAAAGCGGACAGTCCGCGTCCGCTTAACGGGATAAGCTTTCATTTTTTAGCTCGAGCAATATTTCAAAATCTCCAGTAGGTTTCCCAACCCAAGCTTTTACATTTTTATTAATTTTCAAATCTAAACATAATTGGCGTGCATGTTCCCCTTGTAATTATGCCGGCTTCACAATTCACCGTATCACCAACGTCTATTTTTGTGTTTGAATCTGAAAGAAAATCATCTGCTATATTTTCTTGCTGCTCCTTAAGAATTTCTGAAAACTTATACTTTTGCAAAGGATTTCTTGGATTAAACATAAATTTTACAATTCTATCAGATGAAATGGAATTTATTTTACAAGTTCCTGGTACTTTATCATAATCACACTGCCCTCCAGTTTTCAGCTGATCTTCCTGGCATTCCGCGAACTCGCAGTTCGGTCCCGTGCGGGAAACGGCTAGGCCGTTGGGACAAATTTTGGCATCTTGGGCGCAAACAACCCCTCCACCCGGAAGCTTGTTTCGCCTGCTAGAATAATCCGCCGTGTCTTGCTCCTGCATTTTTTCGTACTTATAAACAAAGGCGCCGGCGGTAATCGCGATAAGCACAAGCACGATCGCGCCCAAAACAGTGGGGATTTTTTTGTTGTCCATTTTTTTGTTTTTTTATTTTTTAAGCTCTTATATTCAGGGACTTGCGCGTTTGACGAAAAAGTACGCACAATCATCTTCCTGATACAATAGGAACGAAAGAAGCTCTGCGAGAAACCGGCTTAGCAAAATACTGTAGTAATCAGTACTTTTGAGGCAAACGCGTAAGTCCTTATATTATACAACATTTCTCTCAATCGGTAAATTGAAAAGTTTCCAAAATTTTATTCACGCTTTCCGCCGATTCCGTTTCCATTTTCACTCGGATGATTTTATCCTTGTTAGCATTGGCCGCGAAACAGCCGCTTTCCTGGCAAACAGCGTCACCCGAACCGGGAGCGGCATATTTGGTTTCATACGTTCCGATCTTGATTTCTCCGCTTCCTAAAGTACAATTTTTTCTTTCCTTTTCGGAAAAATTAGCCGCATACCAAGTTTCCAATTCCTGCTTGCTTTCGTTTTCATAAACGCGAAGCCGCCAAGTTTTGCCGTTTTGTGTTACCGCTAGATACGACCCTGCTTCTTTTACCGCGGCGTCTGCCGGATATTTGAACTCAAATCCGCCTTCTTCGCTTTTATGCGTTTTCCAATCTTCTTTTTCGTCTTTGCCGGCAGATTCGCTTTCATTTTTATTTTCCGTTTCCAAAGAAGACTCCACGACAGGATTACTGGCGGGAGTAGGAGCAGGGTTATTGTTTGGGGCGGTTTTAGGATAACTCGGGGTTTTTGGCGCTTGTTTCTGATTCACCGCCGCACCCAAACTTTTTTCCAAGTTTCCCGTTTCTTCCGATTGGCTTTCGCTCAAACTTTTCAAAACGTCTTTGCCGCTGCTGTCCTTGATTATTTCCCGCCAAAACCAATAGCCAAAAACAGGAATCAGCAAAATAGACAGCAAAACAAAAACAGCCGGTCTGTATTTGATCATAATTTTATTCAAAAATATCTTAAAACCGCGCGCTCTCCGAGAGTACCGTTTTTTTCTTAATTGACCGCGCGCCTCTTTCCTGCAAGTCTTTCATTTTGTCAAAGTCTTTGACGATCTGGCGTTGCAAACACTCCGCCGCCATATCCACCGACCCCTCGATCGACTCGGAAATTTCTTCGGCGCGGTAGAGCTCGTAAGGCGTTTTTATCATCACTTCCACTCGAAACTTTCCCTTTTTATCCATTTGTATCTCCACTTCGTATTCCAGCGATTTTTTCAAGAACTTCTCCATCTTCTGGATCCTTTTCACGATATAATCTTTGGTCCGATCGTCAATCTCCAGCCCGTTATAATGCATCCTGAGATTAAGCGTGTTGTTTTGAGCCATATTTATTTCTTAAAAGTTTAGAAACCCACGTATTGCACTTCTTCTTTCAACTCCACCCCCAACTCGTCTCTTACTTTGGTTTTTATATAACTCGCCAGCATCACCACGTCTTGCGCTTTGGCACCGCCCAAATTTACTACAAAATTGCAATGCTTTTCGCTCACCGCCGCCCCGCCGATTTTCTTCCCGCGCAGTCCCGCCTCGTCAATCAGCCAACCGGCCGGAATTTTCCCGTCACGACTGCTGCAACCGGCGTCTTTTTCAAATTTTTTTATAAGCTCCGGATTTTTGACTGTCGGATTTTGAAAAAAACTTCCCGCGCTCCGGTCTTGCGGCACTTTCTCCGAGCGCTTTTTTATTATTTCTCTAATTTTATTTTCAATTTCCGCCTTCTCCCTTTTCTCCAATTTTATCACAACCGACAAAATTATTGAATTCGGATTTTGCTTAAAAATAGAATCGCGGTAGAAGAATTCACATTGCGGTAAATCGTAATTGGTAATTTTTAATTCGGAGCTGGCTTTAGCTTTTGAATTTTGAATTTTGAATTTATTTGGAATTTGGAATTTGGAATTTGGAATTTTATTAGGTGAATTAGATGAATTAGGTGAATTAGAAATTTCCAAAACCCTCACACTCTCCACGCAATCCCCCATCGAACTCCCATACGCTCCCGCATTCCCCCTCACCGCCCCCCCGACCGTCCC
>JAUPKF010000012.1 GCA_030837625.1 Patescibacteria group bacterium
AAATTTACCAAACCATTTACAGATATAACAACGAGCGGATTCATACCGCTCTCAAAATGCCTCCAATTCAATTTGCTAATCATTTTTTAATCTCAGAGTTCGTGTCTAAGAAAATGGGTACTTGACACTTTGCTTCCAGGAAGATAGCCTATATCATTTCCCATTGGGACTAACGGTCTCACTACGACAAGCTTGTCGTATCGTCTTTTTTCAACCACAGCCTCCATACCAACCGCAAGTGAAAGAAGAGTCTTGCCTGTTCCAGCCGGTCCGATTATGGATACAACGGGAATGGCATCATCCATAAGAAGCTCCTGCGCCATCCTTTGCCCGACATTCAACGGCTTAAGTCCCCAATTATCATCTTCCTTGTCATCTAGGGAGACTAATAAACCGGATTTAAAACAAGCAACTAACGTGTCATCTTCCTCCGTTTCGCAAATAAAAAACTGATTCGGAAATGCTTTCTGCCCCGCGACTAAGTTTGTAGCTTTCAACTTACGAAGCTCGTTTTTCTGCTGTTCGGAGAAATTAATCATTGAAAATCCCGCATACATGTCGCCGTAGTCTACTCTGTCCTTCCGATAGTCATCCGCCTTTATGCCACAAACATCGGCTCGCACACGAAGATTGAGATCTTTAGACACCAAAATGACATCTCTTGCGTCAGTTTGGTTTTTTGTCCTTCCGTGCTTCAAGCCCAAGGCAACGGCCAAAATCCGATTGTCGGGTTTATTCATATTGAGAGATGGAATATTCTTGGGAAGTCCGCTATTGTTAACGTTGTTCAGCTCAATCCTTACGATTCCCTTGCCGACAGATACCCCCTCGCTTAAGCTTCCTTGGGAACGCAAATCATCAAGATATCTGTTCACTTTTCTGGCGTTCCTGCCAATCTCATCCTGTCTTTTCTTGTGCTCGTCTATTTCACCAAGAACTACAAAGGGAATGACCACTTCGTTATCCTGGAAGTCAAAAAGCGCCTCCGGATTGTGGAGCAGGACATTGGTATCCAAAACATAAATTTTGGCCTTGGACATACGATCTCCTTTTCACCAAGAGATGGCCTGTGTTTTCAAGGAACTGATCAGCCTCTTTTCGCCGAAAACAAAAAAGAAGCCTCCCTCCTTCCTGAATCCATCCTATCCCCTGCAAGTATTTTTTGCAACTAGGTAAAGCCCAAACGATTTGACAAAATAGGTTTTTAATTCAATAATGTTTTGACAACTTGGCGAAGGTCGGAAACCATTTCTACCTATTGAGAGGAGGGCATTATGACTGAAATCGATATAAAAGGTCTGACAGTGGATTACTCGGCTGTAGAAAAAGCCGCCAAAGTAAAATCGGATCGGGCAAAGGAGGAAGCAAAAGCCATCGAGAAGCTCCAGAGTGGCATCTCTGGCGAAATGGCGGAAGGACTTTGCCTTCTTGGCGAGATAAAAAACATCTCGCCAAAAACCCTTGTCCGCCTGGCTTACCTCAAGCTCAAACTCGAGGAGGCCGGTCACACGCAGGTCGCCCAAAACATTGGGCATGTCTGCAAACGGCCAACTTGAGACCCAAAAAAACCGACGGATGACTTCATCCGTCGGTCATTTTATTTTCCGTTATATTAAGAAAACTATTCTCCCGATTCCGCTCCGGGCTTTTTAATTTTCTTCTTAAGCATCCAAAGATAAACAAGATGCGAAACAATCGCCAAAATTATCGCGCCGTATAAAAACCACTGGTACTCCCGGCACTTGTCAAAAAAATACCAGAAAGCCGCCGCCGCCCCAGTCCAAGCCAGCGCCGTTTTCCAGCCAAATTGTATTTTCAAATAATTTCTCCGCGCTTCCAAAAATAAACCCAGCACAAAAACGACGAGCGCCAAAATCCAAACCCACTTCGGCCAACCCTGACAAACCGCATCCTCCGCGCCGGAAGTCTCTCCGTTGGAACTTTCCTCTCCCCTCACTTCCTCTCCTCCGCCCTGGTTGTTTTCTTCATCTTCGCCATCCGCCCCCTCAACTGGAGAAAAAAGCGCCCCCGCCAAATCAGCGATCCCGCCGCCACGCCTTCCGCCTCCGCCATCATTGTCATCGTCGTCATCATCATCGTCATTACTATCACTTGTTACTCTCAATATTGGCGGATTATATACATCAGATTCCACACCTAAAGATAAATCAAACCTTGTTCTACTTTTGGACTGGTCGGTCGCCAAGGGATCGAAAACAAAAAATATCTCATAAGACTGCGAGTCGCCCGATCCGAGAATATCGAAATTCCTAGCCGCCGTTTCATCGTATAAATTTCTAAGCGTTGTTCCTGGTAAAAATGGGAAATCCACCAATTCGCCGCCCGATCTTTTTATTTCCACTAATATTTCAGATTCCAATCCAGTATTAAAATCAAGATAAGAATTTGAGTCGAGCCGAAGCATTACCAATCTCTGGTCAGGTGTTTTATTGGTAATGATGATTTTTCGGGAAAATTTGTCTCCGGGTAAAATATTTGACTCATCAATGATAAAGCTCGGTCCGAAAGCTCCGGACGGATCAAGCGTTATCTCCACCATATCTGCATCTTCAGCGTAAGTAAGGTTTCCGCTTAGCACAAAAAGTAAAGTAATTATCGCTAAAAAACAATATTTTCTAATTTTACCATTCATTGTTTAGATCCGTTGAATTATTATCTTCTTCTTTTATAACTGGATTATTTGTCTTGGCGCCCTCTTTCTCTCCAATGGTAACTTCGGATTCTTCCGTCTTACCTTCACCTTCACCAGAATTTCCCACGTCATTATCCTCTGATTCAGTCAAAAAAATTTCTCCTCCCAAATCCGACACCCCTACAGGCCCATTTGTATCAGACAAAACAATTTGACCAACAATCAGTTTCTCAATTTCTTTCAGCATCTCTGCCAATTTTTTTTCTTCCTTTTCTTTCTTCATTTCCAAAATATCAAGCAAAATGTCGTCGTCTATTGTCTTATCGTTCGCGTTTTTTATCATTCCCAAAAATTCCAAAAATACCGGGTTGCACACGGATTCTTTTTTCTTTTTATCCACTTTTTCTCCGTCAAAGCATTCTTCGTAGGCCAGGAAACGGAAGCTTCTCATTTCTTTTTTGTCCAGTTTGTTTTCTTCTCCTGGTGTTGCTTCCGGATCAATCCAAATGCCCACTCCGTCAGGAAATCGGGCGAAAGATTTTCCTTCCGGAAATTCACTGGCTTTCTCATATTTATATATATCCTCGAGCATCCCCATGCCATTGTAAAAAGACAGCGTATCTTTGTCGTTATCCAAAAAGTCTTCTTCCAGATACACCACCAAGCGTTTTCCTCCTGCGATTTCAGTGTCCCTTGCGTTATCTTCGGAAATTATTATCTTTTCACCTTGGCTATTTTTGAAATACCAGCCAGAAACATCCACTTTTCTTTCGGAAATATTGAAAAGCTCTATCCATTCCCCTCCGGGCTTTTTCGCGCTGTCATCTCCCAAAGAATTAGCCACAAACTCGTTCATCACCACCGGCGAGAGATTGGCCGCACCCGGCGTGCCATAATTGTTTCCATCCGCACTGTCCCAATACGTGCCATCATTGCAATTGCCGCTGATACAGGTGTGCCAACTGGCCGAAAGCGTTCCATCACCCGGAATATCTTCCCGCTCCATGGATTGATATAATCCTTCGCAAACTCCATTCTTATCGTTACATCCGGCCGGCCAGGTTGAATTTTTCCACGCGGTATCAATCGTGATATTATTTTCATTCTGCAAAATCAAATCCTCTCCTGTTTGCAGCAGGCTCATATTGGAAACATGGGTATACCCTTCATCCTTGTCCAAATCGCCATCTAAGTTTATGGCTGTTTCGTCGTATTTTTTCTTCGTAATTAAAAAATATCCACTGGCTTTTATGCTGTATCCGCTAGGAATTTCAATATGCCCGCCAACGCCTGATCCGCCATGGACGATGTTCCAGTTTGAGATATCAATATCTTCGTTTGTCATATTACGAAGCTCGATCCATTCATCGTTGTCATTCCCGCTGTTTCCCATCCACATAATTTCGTTTATTACAACATCACCTTCGCCTTCCCATTCTCCGGTTTTGATTTCTATACCATCGGCGCTTGGATCGGCCAGTTCTTCATCCCAAAAACCCAAGGAATTGTCGATGAAATCCGTTTGCCAGGCGGTAAATTTAAAATTGAACTCGCAAGTTTCATCTTCCAGCGTTTGAGAAGAATCCGCCGGAAGTTCCAGAACAAATGTCCAGTCATCGCTTTCGGCCGGATCAAGGATTAATGAATTGACCATCACTGGTGGAACCGGAGAAATGATACTTCCCATATCAAAATCCTCAAGCGAAAGCTTATCATAAACCACGGTGGAATTTTTTTTAGCCGTAAGCGTCAACGCCTCGCACAAATCTCCATCATCTGTTTTCAGATATTTCACTTTATACTGAAAAGGCAAATCTC
This sequence comes from Patescibacteria group bacterium, assembly GCA_030837625.1. Lineage (GTDB taxonomy): Bacteria > Patescibacteriota > Minisyncoccia > Moranbacterales > UBA2206 > XYA2-FULL-43-15. Next base: position 4,472 of record JAUPKF010000012.1, read on the forward strand.
CCTGATTGGTAAAATCAACTTCCTGCGTGATAGCATCGCCCGGCTCCATCGGCTCTGATCCTGTAGTATATCCGAAAGATGTTTGCGTCGCCACTCCGTCTAAGATTCCCGCCGTTACGGAGTTTTCTTCGCTTTTTTCTTCATCAAAAAAACCGGCGCTAGTCCCACGAATAGTCAAAATCGGGACAAAAAGAGCCACCATCAAAACCGTCACGCCTAACTTATGCAGCGACCTCGTTATCCTTTTGGTAATTATTGATTTGTATTTACTTTTCTGTTTTCTCCTCATCACCTTCTTTTTCCCCGCGTTTTTTAATTCTTCTTCTGTAATCCAACTTTAACAAAATTTCCTTTTTTATCTTCTGCGCTTCGTCATAAATTATGATCACCGCCGGCACGATCACAATCAGCACGAATCCAACCGGTTTTTGCGCCGCCGCTACGGCATAGCCGACATATGGCGCGCCAGTAATCAACTTTCCAATTATCTCCCCCTGACTGACTGTTTTTTGGTCGGGTGAATTGTTGGCATCGCCTTTTGTCACATAGGCTTTTTTTCCATCGACTTCTTTTATCTCAAATATCCTGTGCGTCGTCGGCGTTTTGCTCTTCCCGGATTCTCCGAAAGTAACGATATCTCCTACTTTATATTCCGCCGCCGGTTTCACCAAAATCACGCTTCCCGTCCTGATCGCCGGCTCCATCGAACCGGAAAGAACCACCAACGTCTTCATCCCGCCCACCGAAAAAACCGAAAGCACCAGTGTCAGGGCGATCACGGCAATCACCGCCAGAATCAGGTAATATATAATTTTGAATATTTTTGAAAACATAGATTGTATCGAAGATAGTCCGCTATTTGTTACTCCCAAAAACCGCTTCCATCATTTTTTTTCTCTCCTCCATGGCACACTCTGGACAGTAGCCATGACTGTCCTTATTGATAGGACTTTCCACTTCTCCCATATCCTTTTCACATACAGAACAAATTTTCCTGACTTTATATGTTCTTTTATCTTCTTTTTCGCTTCTCACCGGCTTCTCCGCCGGCATTTGGTTAAAATTAGTTCCCTCCATTTTTTTACCCCATTGAATTGTTTCGCTTTAACGAAACACTGCGAAACAGTATTCGACCGAGGTTGTTTTATTTTTTTATACTCAAACCCTCACTCCCCCGCCCCTTCAATAAAGAGGCGAGGCAAGAGAATTCAATCAATACGGATTATAAATCAGTGTCGTAATAATCAATCATAGCTGTTTCAAACAGATATGACGCTCCGTGCCAGCCTGTCATGTTAGTTTCATTCCAGTCAGATGCTAAAATTACCCAAACCTTAGCATTTTCTACTGAGTTATTCAGATCAATAGCCTGACCTGACACACTGAAAGATCCAGTACCATCAGTAGTAAATGATCTTATGGCTGATGTATCTGTTCCAGAATATGGATTAGTACCAGTTACTAACACATAGTTAGTGTTAACAGCTAGACCCGCAACAGATAAATCATACTTGAAATCTGCATCTTTGACCTTATAAGTCAAAACGGCATTGGCGTTTGAATCTTGATCAATGTCATCCCAATCACTCCCAGTTTTGTGAACCATGGTAACAGTATTTGTCAGCTGTTCAGCAAACAAGCGCATATCAAAAGTCATTGTTTCGCCCTGATACTTGTTGTCATCATTTGTTGATTCCATAGTATAGCTTTGTTCAACTTCCATGTATCCCTTAGCTGGAATCATACCAAGAAGAACACCATCGCCTGTTTCGCCACCATAAATTTCACTCAAAGTCTTTCCGTCTGCATCAGTATATATGGTTTGAAACCAAAGGGGAGATTCTCCCCCTTGCGCATATACCTTAACAGACAAGTCATACACAATTGCGTCTTCCAAATTAGCAACTGTATCTGTGTTGCGTTCATTTCTTGCTGTCTTAAAATCAGAGAGCTTTTTCCAAACATTAGCAGGGTTTGAGCCAACATTATTAATTTTAAAATTAATATAGTCGGTATATCCAGGTTTCATGTCATTAAGAGCATATGGCGCCTGTTCCTTCCAAGTTCCTCCATTGACGTTAATATCAATGGTTCCTGTGGAAATCGTATTCCCCGTTGATGTTTCCGTGTCATAGAAATACGCCACAGTTCCTCCGATTGCCAACGCCGCGACAGCCGCGATCATCAACAAACTTTTTGTTATATTTTTCATAATTTGATTTTTTGATTAATTGATTTAATGATTGATTAATTACATTGCCCTCGGAAAATTTTATCTTAACCTCCTTGAGACAAAATCAACCGGGACAATTTTCAGCACTTAGGCAGCTTACTCCATCGACCCTTAAAAAATTATTTAAACTCACTCGTACATTAGTATATTCGTACAGATTCGTAATTCGTAAAGAAAAACAAAAAGACCAACCGCTGTCCACTATTCAACCCGAATAATGAACGCCGGTTGGCCTTCGTAAAAACGAAACAATCTTTTGGTTCGCAAAAAGACGTCGTCATTTCACCCGTATTTTCCATCCTGTCAGACAACGTCCACCAAGCGAACGCCATTTGGCAAAATGAATTTGTTTTATTTTTCCTTTTCGTTTCCCCTTGCAACGCCTCCTTAACTCAAATTATACTCTCCGCCTAAATTATTGCAAACCCACTTATCCACAGTTTTGGCTTGACAAAGCCTTTATTTTATGTTTTAACTAAAAGCGTCCTTTTCCCCTCTTTACAAACCTGTTATAATATGCTATAAAAGACAGTTACAGCTCGTTGACAATTTCATCCCCCACCACTTTTCCGCTACGCCAAAGGCGTTATCGGTTCATATCACTTCCGTATATTTTTGCTTGAGCTATCTTGGAAAAATATTTCTCCCAAGAAGCAAAGAGCGGAAAAGTGGTGGGGGACAAGTCAAAGCCCCGCTTTTACGCCTCTTTTCAGCGGCATAAAAGCGGGGCTTTGAATCGGAAATGCTGATAATGCTATTGAGGAGGAACAAGATGGAAGAAGGCAACTATTTTACGATGCTCAAGGAAAACAGTCTGCAAAAGCTGGCGGAAGATCTGGGACTGGAAGTGAGAAACAAGGAGTATCTGTATCTTACCACCGGCGAAGTTTTCGTAACTCACGTCTGGGAATCGAAATTGTTCATTAACCGGTTTTTTTTCGGCTTGGACAAAAGAAAGTTCCCGACTATAAACAAAAAAGTTGAGGAGCTGGATTACGTCAAAAAGTTCAACCCGATGAAGAAAGGAGATGCGGCATGACCGACTGGGAACTCAAACACGGACGCATCGGCGCGTCCGAATTGGAAGAAGCTGAAAGTGCCGGAGAAATTTATCCGGTTATGTGGCTCTTGTTTTTCCTAGCGGGACTTTTCATTTTTTGCGTTCTGGTCTCGCCGAAATTTAAGGCCGAAGGAGTACTGGAAGAAGTCTGCGCCATAGCTTTTAATTGTATGGCGCCATTTGTACTTTTTTTGGCAGCCTGCATCGGACTCAGCGGGATTTTGATTCATATCGCTTTCTTCCTGTTACTTCGCCATATTGTAAGCAGTAAAGTGGATATCGCGATAGTTGTATGTGTGATTATCGCGAGCGAGGCGTATTTTTTTTATCAACTCTTTTTCAGTTAAGAAAGGAAATGTCATGAGTAAAAAAATCACGCCGTTGTCATTCCCTGAATTCTGGATATTCCTGGTGGCAGCACTCGTTGCCACAGTGCTGGTAATATTATTCTGTATCGATCCCACCCGCGCCGCCGACAGTGTGGTATACGTCAGTGACAATGAGGACGACGATCGAAAACCCATCATCCTGGTCAACGCGGAAAAAGCGGTTTTCCTCCTTTTCCCAGAGTTTGGGGGATGTTACATACGCTCCGAGGACAAGGTGGACATGATATACGTGCCCGAGGAAAAAATTCCTGCCCAGTTTTCTGAGGTTGGAGTGAGAGAAGACCTAAACAACAAGCCTCTCTACTTGGACAACTACTTCGTTCAAGAGATGCTCGGGGCGTCAATAGAGGAAAAGTGCAACTGCTCCAAAGCTATTTTGACCGCCGATGACGATAATCTGGCGGTTCTCGTCTACAGTGACGGGTCAGAGGAATGCTTTCACAAGGAAGACATTCCTCACGGTCTTTGGAGCCGTCTTATGTTGGACGGCGACCAGATCGTCAAAGTGGGAAAAGGCCCATTCGCGGGCCAAGAGCAAGTTTTCACGCTGGAAAGCATGGAATCGAGGTGGCAGTGTTCCTTCTTCGCTGCCTCATTCTATCGATGAAGATCATCCCCCGTTTGGCACCATTGCCGGACGGGGGTTCTTTTTTTTGTGATACCTACAAATTACCTGCCCGAAATGCTTCGATACTAACTGAGGTTGATAATAACTCACGAGCTGAATTAGCTAATCGTGTCGGTACTAAGCAACCAATTGGCATTTCGAAGCAGGCGGGCGAATCCATACAAATATACAAATTGCGAATATAAAAACAGTCCCGATAATAATAACGGAACCGTTTTTATATGCGCTCATCTCTTTTTAATTGATGAGAGAAAGACAAGGAATCTAGTCTTTGATTTTTTTAGGCTTTCGCCTTTTTGTTTTTGCTTGTCCCCCACCATTTAGGCTTTTAGACTTTTCTCTATCCTCTTCCGGAGCTCAATCAATCCTCTCTTATGCCGTTTCAATTGTTTTTCTCTTTGAAAAGCATCGTCCTTGGAGAAAAAAGCCTCATAATACCTTACTTCCCATGGACGTTTGTCCTTGGTGTAAGTTGACTTTCCTGAATTATGTTCCTCTAACCTTTTTCTCAAATCGCCAGTACAACCGATATAAAAAGAATCTTTCTTTTTACTTTTAATCAGATAAACATAATACATAAAGCCTAAATGGTGGGGGATAAATTTATTTTTATTTTTGTTTTATCCCCTACCGTCTTTATTCAATTTCTTAAATACAAACAGCAAGGGACAATACAGTATACACTCCCCTCCTAATTACTATTTACTAATTACTCTTCAACAATTTCTTTTCTTCGACCAGGATCAAGATATTTTTGATTCCCACCGAAAGGAACGCCAACGGCATCAATACCAGCGAAAGCATATATATCCAAACAGCGGAAAGTTGCAAAATCAAGATGGCAGAACTTTTGCTCTTCGCCAAACCATCGGCGATTTTTTTGAAAAATCCGTCTTGGGATTTCACGGAATTCCCGGACGGGTTCGTCCCGTTCTCAGGAACGCTTTTCACCGACAACACCGACGGAACTATTTCCTTGCCTTCTTCGATCAAATTCTTGTTCCCCTGCCCAGAAAAATTCTTTTCCCCGTCAACGATATCCGCCGCCCCGACTTTCCGGCCGAATTCCTGAACAGAGATGATAGCCGTCTGACCGTTGATTTCCCCGGCCGCCACCGCCACGCCGATTTCCTGGTAGTTGGCGTTCAAAATATTTTTTCGATGGGTGGGAGAATTCATCCAAGCTTTGTGCTGTTCCTCCGCCGTCAAAAAGTTGATGGCCAGATTTTCTCCGGCGTACCGGTAATCATATTTATTCTTCTCAAACCAATGCCAAGGAGCGGTGCCGGAAGGCGAAGTGTGGGCGAAATAATTATTTTTGATCATATCATCCAACTTGTCTTGGGCGGCGCGCGCCAGATTTCCGTCTTCGGACAATTTAGAAAACCCTTGCGCTTCTCTGGACTCGTTCACAAATCGGATAACATTAGCGCTGGTTATCTCGCTCGCCAAAGCCGGTCCGGCCATCAAAAAGAAAACAAACGCAAAAGCGAGAATTTCAAGGATGTATTTTGTTTTGAGTTTGTTAATCATATTGGTATTTACGAACTACGAAATAAGCGAATTACGAAGTGCTTGGAATAATTTTTCGTATTTTCGTAGTTAGTTTATTTCGTAGTTAGTAAATAAAAAAAACGGGCTTTTCACCCGACTTTCCCACCAACTTTCGGCTCTCAAGCCTGTCTTGAAAGTCACTTTCGTTGCGAGGGTTTCAAATTTCGAGCAGAATTTTTTATAAATTTTTGAGTCTATGCCTAAGCATAGGTGATAAAATTTAGAAAAAATTATGCCGAAATTTGGAAGCCGCAGCAGAAAACGGACTTTTAAGACAGGCTTTAAGCCATCACTATCCCTAGTATAGCATACTTTTGACTTCGACGCAAGAAAAAAGGCCTTGCCGGAGGAACGCCCCCAGCAAGACCCGCTTGAGAGAAAGTCAGGCAACATGACTTGCCAACTCCTCTCTCCGTTTCTGCATTTCTTCAAGCGCCCTGTCGGACGCTTGATCTCCTTGTTTGAGCATAGAACAAAGCGCCCAAGCAAAGAAATAACAAAAAAACACAACAACGACAACCCCGAAAGTAACCATACTGCACCTCCTCAGTTTAAAATTGTTTTAGTTCTCTCTATGGAAGCCTCCGGCAGAAACTCCCAATCATCGACATCAAATGCGTTACCGTATATATATCTGCTACAAGAGGAGCAAATATATCCCGCCCCATCGACTGGGATAGAGCCAGGTCTTTCCCAGCAGGCCACGCACATGCCGTGTTGGTGGGCATGGAGCTGGCGAAAATTTCTTTTCTCTTTGTTTCTGGCGAAAAACAACGCCACCACGATCGCCTCCAAGCAACAACCATACCAGGGCAGATGTTTCACCGAAAGAAACACCACCACAGTAGCAACCGCCACGTATGTAACAGTGATGACCGCCCCGACAAACACATTCACTGCGTGTTGCACCCTAGACATAACTACCCCTTTCCTGCTGCTTCCTAAAAACAGCTCGAGTTATTTTGAAAGTGCCCAAATCCAAGCGACGATCAATCCGACAATTAGCCAGACTATGTCGTCGTACTTTTTTTCTTGTTTCTTAAAGAACATCGGACACATATGTGCGCCCCCTACTTCTTGATGTTTATCAAAAGTTTTTGGCCTTCAATGACAAATTCCTTTTGAAGGTCAAAATCTTCCGACTTTTCAACATATTTCAACTTGTCCGCCAGCGTTTCTTTGGCGATCAAATCGCCGAATTTCTGAAACACAACTGACTGGGGACTATAGCACACTTGGATGCGATTGTCAACCTCGTAACCCGCCTCTTTTCTCATTTCCTGGATATGCCGAATGACTTCGCGGGCAGCGCCTTCCAGTCGCAAGTCTTCGGTAATTTCCAAATCTAACCCCACTAGTTCAACGTCAGTCCCTAATTCTGCGCCTTTAACATTCAACTCTTCTGTCAATATGATACTCCATTCTGGTTTATTTATGAGTTCGTTAAAAACGCCGGAAAACTTCTGGCCAAGTATCACTCTCGCTAACGGCTGTCGAACCTTTATTCCATGCTTCGCCCTTTCTTGTAATCCTAAGCTTATAATTTCACGCAAATCGGACATATTTTTATTCAATTTCTCATCAATCAATTTTTCATCCGCCATAGGAAAATCACAAAGATGCACCGACTCCGGATTATTTGTAATTCGTACATTCGTACCAGATTCGTAATTCGTAAGGTTACCCCAGATTTCCTCCGCCACAAACGGCGTGAACGGCGCCATCACTTTCGCCAAGGTTACCAAAACATAATGCAAAGTTTCATAAGCCTCGTTTTTGTCCGTGTCGTTTTCGCTCTTCCAAAATCTTTTCCGACTACGGCGGATGTACCAATTGGAAAGATTGTCGATGAATTTTGGAAAAAGTCTGGACGCGCGAGTAAGTTCGTAAGCTTCCATGTTTAGATTTATTTCTTTTATAAGCAACTGCAACTCGGAAACAATCCATCGATCCAGTAGGGGCGGTTCATGAACCGCCCCTACGGAATTTCCGGACGGTTTAAACCCATCTATGTTCGCATACAATACAAAAAACGAATACGAATTCCAAAGCATTCGCATCATTCCGCGCGTGATATCCGCCACGTCGCTTTCTTTGAAATTGAGATCTACCGCCTGCATAACCGGCGAAGCTGTTAAATAATATCGCAAAGAATCGGCTCCGTATTTTTCCAACATATACATCGGATCCGGATAATTTTTGAGCCGCTTGGCCATTTTTTGCCCGTCCTCCGCCAGAACAATACCGTTCACCACTACATTGCTAAACGCCCGGTTGTCTTTTATCCCGCTCGCAATCACGTGCAGATAATAAAACCATGCCCGAGTCTGATCAATCCCTTCCGCGATAAACTGCGCCGGAAAACCCGCTTCGAACTTTTCTTTATTTTCGAAAGGATAGTGCGTCTGGGCATACGGCATCGAACCGCTGTCAAACCAAGTGTCCAACACGTCCGCCACCCGTTTCATCGCGCCATCACACTTTTCACACTTGAAAGTAATTTTGTCGACGATATGTTTGTGGATGTCCGTAATTTTCTCGCCCGATAGTTCTTCCAGCTCTGATACTGATCCAAAAACTTTCATCTCTCCGCAATCGCACCGCCAGATTGGCATAACGCTGGCCCAGAAGCGCTGGCGGGAAATGGACCAGTCGCGCGCGCCCTCGAGCCAGTTGCCCCAGCGGCCGTTTTTAATGTGAGCCGGCGACCAGTTGATATCCTCCGCCAATTCGAGCATCCGCTCTTTGATTTTTTCCACGCTCACAAACCAAGAAGTGGTGGCGTAATTCAAAAGCGGCGTGTCGCATCGCCAGCAATGCGGATAGGAGTGTTCGTACTTTTCTTTGCTAAAAAGCAAATTGTTTTTTGCCAGATATTTTATAATTTCAACATCGGTTTTCTGGGTATCTTCAATCGGTTTGACGTGCAATCCCGCGAACTCCCCCGCCTCCGGCTTTATAACCCCGTCCATCCCAACGTGCTGAATAAACGGTAAATCATATTTTTTTCCGAGATTCATATCGTCTTCCCCAAACGCCGGCGCGATATGCACCACGCCTGTCCCCTCCTCCGTCGTCACAAAATCTCCGGCATAAATCTTCCAACCCCGCCCGCCTTCGCTACGCGAACGCGTTGCGGGCGCGGCGTTCTCGCGGTTCTGTAGGGGCGGTTCATGAACCGCCCCTACGACGTAATAATCAAAAAGCGGTTTATAACTTTTGCCAATTAAATCTTTACCAGCAATCTCTGACACTATTTCATATTCTTTGTCTTTCAAAACATCCTCCAGCCTGTCAGCCGCGACTATATATTTATTTTCGTCCTGCTTGATACTTACTACCTTATACTTTATACCCTCCCCCACCGCCAATGCTGCATTCCCGATCAAAGTCCACGGCGTCGTCGTCCATGCTAAAACATACGTCCCGGGCTCGTCAACCAACTCAAACTTGGCAATAACCGACAAATCCTTCACATCCTTGTACCCTTCCGCTACTTCCGACTGCGAAAGAGTAGTTTCACAGCGCGGACAGATGTGCATCGAACGATAGGATTCATAAATAAGCCCCTTGTCCCAAAGTTGTTTAAATACCCACCAAACCGATTCCATGAAAGGCAGATCCATGGTTTTGTAGGCATTTTCCATATCCGCCCAGCGTCCGAGGCGCGTGATCACTTTTTTCCACTCGTCCACATATCCCAAGACTTTCGAGCGGCAAAGTTCATTGAACTTGTCCACGCCTAATTTTTTAATGTCCTTTTTCGTTTTCGAGCCAAGTTCTTTTTCAACAATATTTTCAATCGGCAAACCATGGCAGTCCCAGCCCCATTTACGTTCCACGCGATAACCTTTCATCGTCCAATACCGCGGCACCACGTCTTTCATTGTGGACGCCACAATATGTCCATAGTGCGGCGTGCCGGTGGCAAACGGCGGCCCGTCATAAAAAACATAGGGATTTTCTTTATCCCTATTCTCCACGGATTTCTCAAAGATTTTATTCTCTTCCCAAAATTTTATAATATCCTCCTCCATTTTGGGAAGAGACATTTTAGGATCAACTTTCTTAAACATTTTTCAAAAGATTTTTATACACATCCAAAGTTTCTCTTGCCGTCTTTTCCCAATTGAATTTGTCCACTTGCTTTTTCCCTTTTTCGCGGTATTCGTTTTTCAGGTTTTCATCCGCGGCAAACTTGAGCATCGCGTCGGCAATCTCTTGGGTATTTCGCGGATCGATGAGCATCGCCGCGTCGCCGGCCACTTCCGGAATAGAAGAAACGCCTGACACGATCGCCGGAGTGCCGGTAGCGAACGCTTCCAAAACCGTCGTGCCGAAGCCTTCATAAAGCGAAGGCATCACAAAAAAGTCGGCGTTTTTGAAAAGCGGCACCAGCTCGTCGCCGATAATGTAGCCGGTGAAAATAACGTCTTTGGCGATTACCAGATCCTTGGCGATTTGCTTATACTCGGAAGCCAGCCAGCCGTTCTTTCCGGCAATAACCAATTTATGGGCGCATTTCGAAGAGTTTTTCAGACAATTTTCTTTGAAAATCTTGAAAGCCTCAAAAAGCCGGGTGATGTTTTTCACTGGTTCCAGCGTTCCCAAGAACAAAATGTACTTTTTCTCGCCGTTGATGCCGTATTTTTCCAGCACTTTTTCCCGCGCCACTTTCGATTCTTCAAAAAATCTTTTGTCAAAACCGCTGTAAATCACGCTTACCCGTTCCGACGGACAATGGAAAGTTTCGCAGATGTCTTTTTTGGTCGATTCGGAAACGGCGATAATTTTGTCGGCTTTCCCCGCCATCAGGTTCATCGTGGCTTTGGTCTTGGCTCTTTTGACGCGAGGAAAAACTTCCGGCACTTTGTACGCCGCCATATCATGGAACGTCACCACCATTTTCCCGCGATACGCCGCCGGGATGCGGCTCATCGGCGAAGTAGCGTGGAGCACGTCCAATTTTTCCCGCACCAGCGTAGCTGTTCCCAAAATTTCGTTATACGCTCCCGGCAGATACTTCTTGTAATCCGAAAACGGATAAAATTTTATCTTTACGTTCGGCCGGCTGAATTTTTTGATATCCTTTTCCCGCACGCGAAAATCAAAGAAAATCACGTACTCGTTTTCTTTGTCGATTTCCAAAAGATAGCGGATCAACTGGTAGGTGTAGTGCCCTACCCCGATCGCGTCGCCTTTCTCCGGGTTCAAAATTGTCCTGGCGTCTATTCCTATTCTCATATATTTGTAAGGTTTTTATTCGATTTAACTGCTTTCAGTCTATAACTTTTTCCCGAAAAAGTCCAGCATCGGTCTTATTGAAAAAAGAAAATCTCAAAATGGAAAATGACAGATAAAAATAAAAAATGTTTTAACAATTTTACATTCTACATTGTCATTTTTATTTTTGATTCTTGCATTTTGATTTTATGAGGCTTCTGATAGGCTCAAACGATTTTCTATGAATTTCGCATGATCCAAATTCCCGAATCTTAGCCATATGCGCCGCTGTGCCATATCCCTTATGCTTGTCAAAACAATACTCCGGGTACTTCTCGTGAAACTCCCGCATAATCCGGTCTCGCGTCACTTTGGCCACAATCGACGCCGCCGAAATGCTTTTAACGATCTTATCGCCGTTGACAATGGCGCGTTGCTCGATGCTCAAATTCGGAATGCTCTTATTTCCGTCAACCAAGATTATGTATTTAGTATCTGGTATTTGGTATCTGGTATTAAAATCTTGAATTTTGCATTGTAATTTTGCATTTTGCCTTTTGATTTTTGATCTTAGCTGTGAAACAGCGCTCTTCATCGCCAAATACGTCGCTTCAAGTATATTTATTCTATCAATTGTCCGATGGTCGCAAATCCCGACACCGACATAAAAATTTTCAAAAATAAAATCATACAGGCTTTCCCGCTGCTTCTCTGAAAGAGTCTTAGAATCGCGAATGAGTTGAGACATCGGATGTCGGGACAAGGTATCTTCTTGCCGCAAGACATCCGATGTCCGAAGAGTGCAAGCGCAAGCGACGACTGGTCCGGCAAGCGGCCCTCTCCCCGCCTCGTCAATCCCGATAACAAAATCATACCCGCTATCGAATAGCTCACGCTCATGTTCAAAACTTGACTCGTTTTTCATAATGTGGGAAAATAACTTGGTGTTTTTGTTTCAGTTCTTTCCGAATTATTTCCAAACTCATCTTACCATGGAAGAATGGGTTTGGATATAATAATATTGAATTCAAAATGAAAAAGAATCCGGAAACCCGGATCTTTTTTGTTACTTTACGAACTACGAAATGAGCGAGCTACGAAACCTTTGCATTCCCATCTTTTCGTATTTTCGTATTTCGTATTAATTTTGTATTTCGTAACCATAAAAAAACCCACTAAGATTAGTGGGGGGTGGGACGTGGCTTTGCCACGGAGAGACTCATGAAGCCTCCCAAGATGCGCTGGGCATCGTGAATGCCCGGCAAAGCCATCGTCCCAGAAGGTAGGAGCGGCGCGATCACACTGTGAACAAAGCCAACCCAGCGAGAATCGCCGTCTCCACCCGAAGAAAGTTTGTCCGGGATTTTAGGAAACCGCACCCGAACTTGGCGTTCCCTCATCGGCAAATTTATAGCTTTTCCCGCTCCTTTCGGGAATAACATCTTTGTTTGGCGCCTGCCGACAACTGGCGCGAAACCAAAGGCAGCATTTTCATCTCTATTGGGGGGTACTTTATTTCTATCACAACTCCCGTTTTTGTGTCAAATAATTTACGAACTACGAAATGAGCGAAATACGAAACGCTGAAAAACCAAATCCTTCATGATTCTTAAAACTTATGCTATACTATTTTCATAATCATCCTGCCGAACTCCAGCGAGCAATCCGGGGCAAGGAGGATAACAAAAAAAAATGTTACTACCTCTATTATTTAATCACAATAAATCTAACTACTCTTTACAGGTAGTTTTTATTTTCTAAAAATTTCTAATTCATCTAATTTCTAATTCATCTAATAAAATTTCCAATGCCAAATTCCTAAATTTTGCTATTTGGTTTATTTGACCTTTTATTAGGTGAATTAGGTAATTAGACAATTAGGTGAATTCAAAATCGCGCCCACATGGAAGCACAGCCAAAATTTACACACCTCCACGTCCATACGCATTATTCTCTATTAGATGGATTGGCCAAGATCGACGACATCCTTGACCGCGCCAAAGAGTTGGGAATGGACAGTCTCGCCATCACCGATCACGGCGTGCTTTATGGCGCCATTGAATTTTCCATCAAAGCCAAAGAAAAAGGCATCAAGCCCATCATCGGCTGCGAAATGTATCTGACCGCCGGCGACCACCAAAGCCGCAACAACACCCAGGAAGACAAAACCCGCTACCATCTCATCTTGCTTTGCAAAAATAATGCCGGCTACAAAAATTTAATGAAGCTGATCTCTATCGCCCACCTGGAAGGTTTTTATTATAAACCCCGCGTCAACCGCGAAATTTTGAAAAAACATTCTGAAGGCCTCATCGCCCTCTCGGCTTGCGTCGAAGGCGAGGTGCCAGCGGCGGCCGTGACGGGAAATTTGGAAAAAGCCGAAGCGCTGGCGCTGGAATACCAAAATATTTTCGGAAAAGGAAACTTCTATTTAGAAATCCAGCACCATCCCAAATTTCCCAACCAAGCCACGGCCAACAACGCTCTCATAGAAATATCCAAAAAGCACAACATCCCGCTGGTTGCCACCAATGACATCCATTACGCCAAAAAAGAAGACGCCGAGATTCACGATATTCTTCTTTGTATTCAAACCAACCGCAAAGTCGAAGACCAGAACCGGATGAACATGATGGATTTCGATCTTTGGCTCAAAAGCCCCGAGGAAATGCGCGCCCATTTCGCGCACATTCCCGAGGCTCTGGAAAACACCCAAAAAATCGTAGAGCAGTGCCAGCTGGAGATAAAACTAGGCGAAACCCAACTCCCCCATTTCGACGTACCGGAGGGAAAAACACCCGAATCATATTTGAGAGAATTGACAGAAAAGGGACTCCGCGAAAAATTTAGCGACAACATCACCGAACAGCACAAGGAGCGAATGGAATATGAGTTGGGCGTGATTGAAAAAACCGGCTTCGCTTCCTACTTTCTTATTGTGGCTGATTTCGTCAACTGGGCCAAAAGCCAAGGCATCGTCGTGGGGCCGGGACGCGGAAGCGCCGCCGGCAGTTTTGTGTCGTATCTTACCGGCATAACCAATATTGATCCGATTAAATATGATTTACTTTTCGAAAGATTCCTGAACCCGGAAAGAATTTCCATGCCGGACGTAGATATGGACTTCGCCGACACCCGCCGTGACGAAGTATTGGATTACGTCCGTAAGAAATACGGCAACGACCACGTGGCGCAAATCATCACTTTCGGAACTATGGCGGCGCGCGCCGCCATCCGCGACGCCGGACGCGCCCTGAACTTGCCTTACAGTTTTTGCGACCAGACCGCCAAGATGATTCCGATGTTCTCCACCATCCCTCAAGCGCTGGAAAATACCAAAGAATTTTCCGACCTTTACAAAAATACTCCCGACGGAAAGAAACTGATTGACAGCGCCGCCCGTTTGGAGGGCGTGGCGCGCCACGCCTCGATGCACGCTTGCGGAGTAGTCATCACCCCCGAACCGGTTACAGAGTATTCTCCATTGCAAAAGATAACCAAAAAAGGCAAAGACGGAATTGAAGGGACGGTAACCCAGTACTCTTCTTCCACCAAATCCAGCTACATTGAAAAAATCGGTCTTCTCAAGATGGACTTTTTGGGACTCAAAAACCTGACCATCATCCAAAACACCTTGCGCATCGTCCGAAAAATACATGGAGTTGACATTGATATTGAAAAGATACCCCTGGATGACAAGAAAGCTTACCGGCTTTTGCAAGATGCCCAAACCACCGGCGTGTTTCAATTGGAAAGTTCCGGAATGAAAAGATATCTAAAGCTTCTCGCCCCCAATGTTTTTGAAGACATCATAGCCATGGTGGCGCTATACCGCCCCGGTCCAATGGACTGGATTCCGGACTTCATCTCCCGGAAACACGGCGAGAAACAAGTCCAATACCTTCACCCCAAACTGAAGCCCATCTTAGAAAAAACTTACGGCATCGCGGTTTATCAAGAACAGGTGATGCAAATCGCCCAAGCGCTGGCCGGTTTTTCCCTCTCTGAAGCGGACGTACTGCGAAAAGCCATGGGTAAAAAAATCTTCACTCTTATTCAAGAGGAAAAGAAAAAATT
The DNA here is from genome assembly GCA_030837625.1 of Patescibacteria group bacterium. Lineage (GTDB taxonomy): Bacteria > Patescibacteriota > Minisyncoccia > Moranbacterales > UBA2206 > XYA2-FULL-43-15. The sequence goes on from JAUPKF010000012.1 coordinate 19,636, forward strand.
CGTCCGAGGGTGCATCGACGAAGGCATCACGCAAACTGTTGCCGAAAAAGTCTTCTCTTTCATCGAACCCTTCGCCGGTTACGGGTTTAACAGATCACACGCCGCTTGCTACGCCCTTATCGGCTATCAAACCGCCTACCTCAAGGCTCATTATCCTGCGCCGTTTATGGCGGCTCTGCTCACCTCCGACCAGGACAATATCGACCGCGTCGCTATTGAAGTATCCGAATGCCGCGAAATGGGAATCGAGGTGCTCCCGCCGGATGTCAACGAAAGTTTCGAGGAATTTGCGGTGATAGCGCGGACTGGAGCTGACGTAACGCAGACAGACGCGGACGATAAAATACAAACCGGTACAGAACGAATCAGGTTTGGTCTCAACGCCATCAAAAACGTCGGCCACACCGTGGCTAAAGAAATCGTAGAAGAAAGAAAGCGCGGCGGACGCTTCAAAAGCCTGACTGACTTGATCGAACGTGTCACCCACAAAGATCTTAATAAAAAATCCCTGGAAGCGCTGGCCAAAGTCGGGGCGCTGGACGGTCTAGCCGAAAGAAACCAAGTCATCTCATCCGTGGAGAACATAATCTCCCATTCCAAAAAAGTCCAAGCGCAAAAAGAATCCAATCAAATCAGCCTTTTTGGGCAAGAAGAAATCGCTCTGCCCGAAATACAGCTGGTTTCAATTGAACCCGCTTCCAAAAAAGACCGCCTTTCCTGGGAAAAAGAACTTCTGGGCCTTTACATCTCCGACCACCCGGTCAGAGACTACCAAGAATATTTTAGAAAAATGGCTCTACCCATCCGAGATATTACACCGGAAATCGTCGGACAAAACATCAGCATCGGAGGCGTCATTACCAAGATCCAAAAAATTACACTCAAGAATAAAAATACGATGCTTTTCGTAACGGTTGAAGACACTGATTCTAAAATAGAAATTTTGGTCTTTCCTAAAGTCTTGGAAACAACCGGCTCTCTTTGGCAAGAAGACAAAATAATCTTAGCTTCCGGCCGTCTTTCTGACAAAGACGGCGCTTTCAAGCTTTTAGCCGATAGCGTGAAGTCCGTCAACCAGCAGGAACTGGAAAATTTCAAGAGAGTTTTGGCCACACAAACTAAAAACGGAAATTCTCATCCTCCTCTCCCATACTCGAGAGAGGATGCCCCGACGTACTCGTCGGGGCAGGAGAGGGCGCATAACTCGTCTATCGTCAAAGAAACTTCCCCACGGTACGCGCGAGAAAACGCTCAACCCAAACTTCTTATCACTTTCCCGCCAAACTTTGACAAGGAAATCCTGAAGCAACTTTCCGCTTATTTCGACCATTGCGATTTGGGCGCGCTGAAAGTTTACCTCCAAATCGGCAACACCAAACTCGAAACGCCCTATTGCATCAAACAAATCGACGGCCTCCCCGAAGCCGTCCGAAAAATCATCCCCGAGGGAAGAGTAGAAATAAGATAAAATAGGGTTTGTGCGTTTGATTCGTACCGTTGAGTCCATGAAGGCTCGCCAATAAGATAGAAATTTCCGGAACTGTACAATATTGGAGTATGCAATTATAGAAAACAAACGTTCAGCCGGAATCACGAAACGGGACGAGGCAAACGCACAAAACCTCAAAAAAGTTAACTCATAACTTCCTGATTTCTTTTCGTATTTTTTTATACTCCGGCACGGTTTTTTCCACCAACTGCCAAAAGTTCGCCGAGTGGTTGAATTCTTTCAGGTGGCAAAGTTCGTGAACGATAATATAGTCGCGTTGAACATCGTTCAGAAGGATTATTTTCCAACTGAAGCTCAGATTACCCTTGCGACTACAACTCCCCCAACGAGTCTTCTGGTCGCGAATGGAAATATTGGCGAAGCTGAATCTATAGAATTGGTTGAAATATTTTGCCCTCTCTCTTGCCGCTTCTAGCGCTCTCCATTTGTTTGCCAAATAATCACTTCTGGTGCTCTTGGGCAAACGCTTGTCTTTGTGTTTTTCAAAATAATCAACCTTCTCAATAATCCAATTGATTTTGTCGTACAAGAATTCCTTGCCTCTCTCTAAACTCAAACGCCACGGGATAGTCAGCGAAACCGCTCCTTCGCAAGAAACCGAAAGCCGGACGCTCCTGGCGCGCCGGCTTTTTTTCAATCTATATTCTATTTCCCTTCCTCCAAAAACCAGCGTTTCTCTTTTCTCCTTGGGATTCATTTTTTAAAAAATAGTTTTACGAAATACAAAACGTTAGCATCTCGTCATCTTTTCGTATTTCGCTCATTTCGTATTTCGTAAAACTAAAAAACACACGTTTATTCTCAAAATCAACAACTCTCCCCTTTTCAACCAGAACTCCTTCTTTTCTAAGAAGTTTTATTTTATCGCCGCAACCGCTCGCGAATCCGCCGATTTCTCCGGTACTTTTGACAACACGGTGACACGGCACGACAGGCCCGCTTCGACTCGATAAAACACCTCGTCGAATCGAGGCGAGCGCGAAAGGGTTTTTATTAAGCGCGTTGCCCACCGCCCGCGCGGACTTCGACCTTCCGATCGCTCTCGCGATATCCCGATAAGTCGAAACTTTTCCCCGCGGAATCTTCTTCGTCGCAGCGTAAACCAGTTTTTGAAACAAAGTTATTTTATTTCCCATAATCATAATACAATTTTCATTATAGCATATTCAAATACCCGATATTTATCTTTGTAACAATCCGTTATCATTCGTATATTCGTACTTGATTCGTAATTCGCCCGCCTGCTTTGAAATGCTAACAAGCCATCAAATACCAATCCAAATAGTTTCAATAAAATACCAGCTATTATTTACTCTATTTAACATCAAAGCATTTCGGGCAGGTAGAGAAAAACAAAAACCAGCCCCCTTGCGAGGGCTGGTTGATATTTCCCAAAAAGATTACAGAACCGCTTCTTTGGCGGCTTTTGCCAATCGAAACTTGGTAACGGTCTTGGCGGCGATTTTGATTTTTTCGCCAGTCGCTGGATTTACTCCCATTCGGGCGGCTCTTCTCACTTTCACCATCTTCCCGAATCCCGGAAGAACAAACTCCCCGCTTTTCTTCACTTCCGAATACGCCATCTCGGTCAGCGTATCCATAAAACCTACGACGTCCTTTTTCGCCAGCCCCGTCTTTTCGGCCAGCGCAGTCATCAACTGCGACTTTGTCATTTTCGCCATTTGTGTTTTTTTCTCTCGCTTCGCAAGAGAAGAATTAGTTAGTTAATTCCCCTACTCCCTATATTATATAGGTTTTAAAAGGGTTTGCAAGCGATTTGTCAACCCCGTCACCATTTTGGCAAAATTATATCCAAAAAACAAGACCAAGGCAAAGCCGTTTAGCTTGAATATTGGCATTTATGATAAAACCACATTTGAAATGGTGATGGGGTCAAGCAGATTACTTTTTCATCGCCTCTTTCCGCAAGCTTTGCGGCATTTTTTCAATGGCATAACGCAAGGCTGTCCGCGGCAGGCGATCTTTGTTCCGCATAACATAATCAAAAACTTCTTCCTGATGCGCCTCGCTGGCGGCTTTCAGCATCCAGCCGTAGCCTTTTTGGACCATATCATCGCCATCTTCCAAAAGAATGTCAGCAATCTCAAAAATATCCTCCAGAAATTTTCCACGACGCGCCGGAACAATCAAACTCACTGCGGCGGCGCGGCGCGTCCAGCGATTCTTCGACCGCGCCCAAATTTTCAAACTTTTGAGACGCTCCGGATACGCTTCCACGAACGCGCCAACCGTATGATTGCAAAAAGTGTCGCACTTCGCCCAATTATCAATATACCTTTCAATCCATCTCTCAAAAATTTTGAAATCCGCCCTCTGGTATTCTTTTCTCAAATTGTACGACCAATCGCAGGCAATCCGCGCCTCATCGTTATATCCCGACCGCCAAAGCTCCCCGCAAAACGCGAAAACATTTTTCTTCCCGCTGTTTTTCACTTCCTGAAAATATTTCTTGCCAATCGCCACCACCATCGCGGATCTTATCCCATAGCATTTCACTTTCTCCTTGAAAAACCTCTGCTCGCTCTCACGCAACTTTACATCACCGTTCTTTCTTAGTTCCCTCCTAATCAGAGAAATTATTTTAGTCATGGCTTGTATCTAACAATTTTTTTCCTAAATTTAGCAATTCTCTATCTTTTAACTCCGGACTTCCATGAATAGCAGCCATCTTTCCCACAACTTTCATCCCCAAAAGATTACAAAAATATTCCATTGAGTTTAAGCACCTCTCAACCGTTTTTTCACAACCGCCCGTTTCTTTGCACCAAAGACAGTTTCCTTTTTTATCGCTCTCCACAAGCTCCTTGAAACCTCCGACGCTGACTAATCCTGCTTTCCTTCCTGCGAGTTCCCCGGAAAAATAAAACGGCAGACATCGATCCATAAAGTTTTTCATAATCCCGCTGACATTGTCAAAATAAGTCGGACTGCCTAGCAAAATAACATCTGCTTCGATTAGTTTTTCGTATATTTCGGTCATATCGTCCGCAATTGCACATTTAAAAGTCTTATGACAGCTTTTGCAATTCCGGCAAGGTTGAATGTTTTTGTCTTTTAAAAATATTATTTCCTTCTGATACTCATCATTAAAAGCTTCCAGAACTTTTCGGAGCATATAGTTCGTCGTCTTATCCCGCGAGCTTCCAGAGATAGCCAAAACCTTTCCCATAATTTCAATTTTTTTAATTTAACTGCTTACTTTCCCCATTTATAGCCCATTCCCCCCGAAATTTCAAGCGCTTTCCGTATCAAAGTCATCCTTTCAATGCGTGCATTCGCCGTTGCAACGGAGAAACTATTTTAGCTTACGTTTTCTCGAACTCGACAAGGCTTTGAAATTTTTCCCGCTTACCACTTTTTTGCCGGTTTTTTGTTCCAACTCCAGCCTGGCGTTTCTGGCAACCCGCCCGCCTTTTTCCGCCGGAATTTTGTTTTCTTCCAGTCCCTTAGCCTCCGAAACTTCAGCGATTTCTCTAGTGGAAAGTTCAGCAAGAGCCGTGAAAATCAACTCCGCGTCCGTCATATGGTCGCGCAGATTTTCTCTTTTCAAGTTCTTCAAATTTTTATGTTCTCCGACTGTAAAATCGCTCCATTCTTTATGAATGATATTCGTCAAAATCGCGTATTCGTCTTTTTCTTTGACTTCATTGTTCCTCCAATAACCCGTTAGCTTATTCCGAATTTCCTGTCCCATCATTCTCCTTTGAATCCACTCGTTGCTTCGCCCCATTCTTTGCCAATAATCCCGGCTACGATTGAGCGCTTTTTCCGGGTCGCTTATTTCTTCGATTCTTTCATAACCAACTCGCGCCAACCAAAGCTTTATCGGCTCTGCTTTTGGACTCGGCACGGATTGAATAAGACGCAAAAGAGTTTCGACGTCAGCCGCGTCGGTTTTATAAAATTTACCATCAGCCGATTGCATTTTCAGTTGGTCACATTTTGTGACCAACTGACTTCCTTCATCTTTTAGGCGACTTTTAAGCGTCGTCCAGTAGCTTTTAGCTTTCTTAAAATCTGATTGCTCAATAAGCACAGCGACTACGTCAATCACCGAAAAATACCATTTATCTTCTTTTCCATCCCATATCCGACGAATCTTTTTGCCTTCAAAAATCGCCAACGATCTTCTTTTGTTTTCTTGAAACATATTTTTGCATTTAAGTTACTTATTTCCAATGCTTCTTTTATCTCCCCCTCCTTATCTTCGCCGCCACCAGCTTTATCTTTTCATAGCTGATTTCTTCCAGCAAAACACTCTTGATAGGACTGAGCCTTTCCATTCCAACTTTAGCGATGGCTTCGAGGATTTGGCTTTGTTCCAAAGAACTAACCAGATCCTCAATCGCCAATTCTCCGCCGGCTTCGTACCATTCGATAAGATGTCCCATAACTGTGCTCACGCCCAAACCCCGCATTTTGGCGATGCGAAAAACATCATAACCGTCTTGATATAATTTGACCGTTTCTTTAACTGTCTCGGTGATAAACCCTTTTCCTGTGTCGCTCCGTCCGCTTCTGTGTTGCTCCGTATTTCTTTTCCAGCCAAGACACACATCGCACCCGCGGCAATTGCCGCTGTGGTTTTTCACCTCTGGATCGCTGAAATACTCCAAAATCATTTTCCGCCGGCATTTTCTCTCTGTCGCGTACCTCATTATTTTATCCAAACGATCGTATTTAATGTCGGATATCCGGCTGGCTTCCTGCCAGCTCTTCCCTTGACCAAGCATATCATTATGGTTCGCCCGGATAAAAAATTTATGCGTGTTGGTGTCTTTTTTACTGTGAAGCAAAACGCAATACGCTTTTTCGCCGTCGCGGCCCGCCCGGCCCGCTTCCTGGTAATATCCCTCCAAGCTCCCCGGCATACCGGAATGGATAACATAACGAACGTCTGATTTATCCACTCCCATCCCGAAAGCAATCGTGGCCACGATTACCTGAAAATTGTTTTCCATAAAATCGTTTTGGATTTTTTCGCGTCGCGCCGCTTCCATGCCGGCGTGGTAGGCTGCCGTTTTCACGCCGTTTTCCTGAAGATACCCCGCGATAATTTCGGTTTCTTTCCGCGTCAAAGCATACACTACTCCGGAGCCATCCAAGGATTTTACGATGCGCAAAATTTCCGCGTACCTCTCTTTAGGCTTAAGGTCGCATTGCACCAAAAATTTCAGATTCGGCCGGTCAAACCCCCTGACAAATACCGCCGGTTCGCGAAGTTCCAGGCGGGTTATAATATCGTCTTTGACTTCCGGCGTGGCCGTGGCGGTGAAAGCCGCCACAATCGGACGTCTCTTAAGATTTTTTATATGATTTTTGATGTTTAAATAATCTGGTCGAAAATCGTGCCCCCATTGCGACACGCAATGAGCTTCGTCCACCGCCAAAAAATCCACCTTAAGCTCGGAAAAAAACTTTTGAAAACCTGGCGCGCCCAAGCGCTCCGGCGCAATGTAGAGTATTTTTGTCCGGCCGGATTTGATATCGGCAACCCTTCTTCCAACTTCCGCGGAATTGATACTGCTATTTATGAAAGTCGCCGCGATACCGCGCGCCGAGAGCGCGTCCACCTGGTCTTTCATAAGCGCGATGAGCGGCGAAACCACCACCGTGAGCCCGGGAAAAATTATCGCCGGCAACTGGTAACACAAGGATTTTCCTCCTCCGGTCGGCATTAGCGCCACCGTGTCCTTCCCGGAAGTTATCGCCTCCACAATTTCACGCTGTCCCGGACGAAAATCGGCAAAGTTAAAATATTTTTGAAGGTTTTGTTCAAGCATTATCGTAAATTTTATGTCCCCCGTAGAGACGCCCCGTCGAGGCGTCTCTACGTCCGGAAATTGCTACTGGAAATATTCTTTGAGTCCAAGAAGAGTATTTCCAAAATCGGAAAAGTTATCCTTAAAGATAGTAAGGCGGTTGTTGACTTTCTGACCATCCTTTTTGGTATAGGACTCGGCGATGGACAAATAATTGGAACCATTCGACGCTTTTTTGACATCGAAGAAATAAACCTTACTCCCAGCCTTTAGCATCTGGGAATGTACCTTCTCCTGCACACTTTGTGCTTGCATTTTGTTTTTGCGTAACGCCTGCGATTCGCGTGACGCGCGTTCGTAGTGCGCTATTCGCATACTAATAATTATCGCGAGCGTTTCCACTCGCGATGTTATTATACCACTGTTACCTTATCACTTCAAGCTCCTCCTGTGGATAAGTTTACCCCGCACTAATTTTATAGAGAAAACGACAGACTAATTTGCGCTAAGCCGCAGGCGATTCCGAGAAAGAAAATACCGCAAGCCAAAACACAGTCTTTGAAATTTAGTGCGGGGTTTACCCGGCGTCACCAACCTCCTCCCCCACCGCCGCCTCCCCCGCCTCCGGATGAACCGCCGCCGCCGGATCCCGAGGATGAAGAAGTATTTTGAGAAATGCTTGATGAAAGCGAGTTTATGGCCGAAGTAAGACTGTCCGCATCAAAAGAAGCCGCCGAGGCTCCCACGTACCAAACCGGCGCATGCGTGGCAAAATAGTCTTCGCCGTATATCTCTTTCATTTTCTTTATCCAAATATCCGTCATCTCGAAAGCGATGGCATACGGCAAAAATTTTTCAAATATGTTTTCTTCCTCGTAAAACTTTGCCCGATGTTTGTCCACTGTTTCCATGAAAAGTTTGAACCCTTTTATCTTCCAAGCCAACTCGGCGCCTTCTGGCGTCCTTTTCCGCAAAAGTACGCCAAAAACGATCGCAATAATACCAGACAAAAACAAACTCCCCGAAACATGTCCTGAAACAGAAAAATCATTCGTTACTGAAACGGCGAACATTATGAAGGCCGCGATAACGATAAGAACGCCGGCCGTTACGAAATTAAGCATCTTTTTTTCTCCGGACAAAGTAATAAGATTTTTGTTTCCGACGCACCGCACCGCCGCGTCTTCAACTTTTTTCAAAAATTCGGGAAAAGTCGCTTTCAAATCGGAAAGTTTGGTTTTGTCGCCGTCTCTGAAAATTTTATCCAGAATCATTTTTTGGGGAGTGATAAGCTTGCTCTCTTTTCCGCTATCGCGCTTCCTTTCCAAAACATAATCTTTTATATTAAAAAGCAAAATCTTGCTGTTGGTTTCCCTTATAGTTAGCAGTCCGATTGCCGCGAGGTTTATGATCTCGGCCGTAGTCAGCGCGTCATAATAGCTGCCGTTGTCCAAGATACCCATCTCCATAGGGGTCAGATTTCCCGGCGGAGAATATTCGGCGATAACCGTTTTATCCACCTTGGGATCCCGCCCGAATTTCCACCAGTAACGGAAGCAATAGATAAACGCGAGCAGAGGAAGAGTGAACCATAAATACCGGCCGTAAGTTTCAAAAAAACCTGGCTGGTACGGCGTAAAAATATTCTTTGGAAACGTAACCGACGCGGTAATGCCATCCCCCCTCACCAGCGTTCCAGTTGACTCAAATTCCAAAACATTCCCTTCTGTCCAGCGATATACGGCCTGATTTTTATATTTAGCTCCCAGCGATCCCGTGTAATAATCAACAGCCGTATTTTCTTGATTAATTTCCAAAGGAAAGATAATTTTGGCACGAAACTCATCCGTTTCCAAGTCCCAAAAATTGCCGTTCAAATTCCAATACAACTCGTCAAAATTCGGCTGGAAACGAATGGCGTTTTTGACTCGATAATGTATTTGGTAATGATTCTCTCCCGTGACAGTTCGGTCAGGATCGCCGATTTTCCAAGTTACGGTAGCGTCATAGCTGTTTTTTGAACGGGTATATTTCAATTTCTGTCCATCGAAATCAGTGATGCCGATCAGTTCGATCGGTGTTTTTATTTTTTCTCCCGAAGTTAATTTTATCTCCTCCGGCAAAATCCGAAAAATTCCGTGTTTCCCCGGCGCGTTGCCGCAATCAGCCGTGATTTTTTCCGTGATGTCCAAAGACGAATCGGCATTCACAATGATTTCCGTATCGAAATTTTTTATATACCAATCCGTCACGTTCTCCCGAGCCAAAACCGGTTCGGCGCCAAAAACAAATCCCCAAACCAAAACCCCTGTGATAAGTATTTTTTTCATGTTTATTTTTTGAGGACTTACGCGCAAGTCCTGTTTAATATTGCCTCAATTTTACCCTAAAGCCAGTCTGTTGGCAAAATAAAAAAACAAACCCCCGAATCGCCAAGGGTTTGCGACTACTGCTATTTCAGAAAATTAAGCTTCGACAATGGCCTTGAATCCCCCATAAGCCATCCTCTTCATATCAAACGGCATCGGCTTGTCCTTCATTTTCGGATCATTCATCACGGGATCTTTCATTATCTTGGCATTGACCTGATCGCGGTGCTTTTTCGATTTATAAACAATAAAAGAAAACACCACTGTTTCTCCGGGCTTGGCTTTAGCCAGAGCGGGAAATTTCGTAAACTTCATTCCCATCATTTTTGGATCCAAGTCATCGCCGGCCGCTTCCAAACATTCCAACGCTCCGTATTTCTTAGTAAGCTTGGCCATCATGCCGGCCATCCGGCGATAGGTGTTCATGTTCTTCTTGGGAACTGGCAGAACAAAACCATCCACATATTTTGCCATAATTTTTTGGTTACCAATTACTGGTTTTACTACATCTCAAACAACAAAAAATTACGCGCGACCTATTTCTCCCCGATGACCTGGAATCTGGAAAGCCAGATATTGTAGAACTGACGGGCTTGGGGAGTAGAGACATCAAGCATGACGATTTGGAAGATTTTTTTGTCCCAGATATAGTACACTTCCCGCCGGGAATAGGCTTGGGGCGAAGCGGGAAAGTAGATATCGTTTCCGCTGAAAAGTTTCCCGTCTTTGCCGGAAAAGTAAATATTATCGAACATAGGCAGGCAATCTTTGTCCCAAAAAAATTTTTCCTTGATCCACTCACCTGTTCCTGTCTGGGCGGGAGGATTGTAAGCCGGAGTGTCGAAATGCCTGATTTCTATCAGCGGCCAACTGCTCTCCGACAAGTCGCCGGACAACATAACCGAATCGCCACCTTGCTCTTCGGAAACGCAACTGGTATTTTTGCAATTATTCGTCAGCTTGAAATCTTGCGGATAACGAAAAGAATAGCCATATTTTTTGTTGCGGTACACTTTCCAATTTTCCGTATTGCAATCCTCACCGCAGTCGCCCAGAATTTTTTCGTTGGAAGGATAACCGCCGCATTTGTCAAAAGCATAATCGGACTCGAGAGTAAATTTACTAGAATCAAAGTCAAATGTCACCGGAATATGAACGGCAACGCCATAACGGGGAAAACCGGAAGGATCGTCCGGTTCCAAAAGCAAGAAACCTTCCGAGTCGTCAGGAACAGGAAATTCGATAGTTCCGGAAAACTCCACCCATTCTTTTTCCGTCCAATCTTCCTGGGCGCTGGCGTATGTTTCCGCCAAAACCGTCCGGTCGCTAGCTAGAATCTTTACCGGAAAGCTGCCTTCGAAAAACCACCCTTGCTTGGCGCGACCCTTGACCGTCAATGGGCTTCCAACCGCTTCGCCTTTTCGGGGAGAAATGATCTCGATTCCCATCTCTTCGGAAAAGTAAGCTTCCTCTAACGGCGCCTTATCACTTGACGGCGCTGTTTGGAAAAATTCCTGACTCTCGCCTTTTTCCGCCACCGGATTTGAAGATTGGATAACGCATCCTCCTCGCGGCTTTCCACTCAAGGGGAAACCGTCGCGAATCCACTCCCCCTCGACGCATCGCCAAGAACTGAAAATGTTAACAGCAATGAGAGCGACAGCCGCGGTGGAAATAATCGATACGGCCGCGACCAAAACAAACTTCATTTTTCTCGACTCGGAAGAAGGATCGGAGCCGACACTCACATTTTCATTTTCATTTTCCATTTTGTTTTTTATTTATTTTTTATTTCCCAAATGTCATTTTTTGATACACCGCCCGCGTGGCTTCGACGTCGCGCTTGCAATAGTCGCAAATTTCTTTGGCCTTCCCGGCCTGGTAGAAATTCCACACTTGCGAACCGTCGATGCCGTCTTTGGGGGTGGGGATGCCCAGCGCCAAACATAGCGTTTCCAGCCCCACGTTCATATTCGCCCATTTGACCCATTCTTTCATCGTGTCGTAAATCGGATAGCTTCGATAGCGGGCAAAGTTGAGATCATAAGCCGGTTTCACCCCATTTACGATTGACCGCTGATAGATGAACCGCAAATCGAAATCCATCACATTGTGGCCGATAAACTGGACGCCGTAGTCGGGATATTGGGTGTTGTATGCTTCTTTGCTGATGGATTTGACTATCTTCCAAAATTGCGCCAGCATCTCCTTTTCTCCGCCGTCTTCGGCGCTCAAAACTTCCGCCGGATCATTGTCGATGGCGTAGCTGATGCAAAGGATCCGCCCGAAAGCTCCGTCGAAAGAAGTGCCCAGAAGATATTGTTCAAAATCGACTTTCTTGTCCCGCTTTTCTTCCCGCTTGCTATGGATAACTTTCAATTTTTCGTGATTTTCTTCGCTCGCCGGCAAAGTCTCGATGTCTAAAAATAGTTTTCGCATTTTCGTAAGCGACCCGAATGATTCGAATCCGCACTCGAATTACTCGAATTTTTAAAATTATGTTAATTTCTACAAAACTACAACCTCGCACTCTTATCTTACGCTAAAAACGTCTTTTAGACAAAAATAAAACCGGCTCGCATCTCTGTCATGATAGACATTCGCGCGAGCCGGGCTGAATGCCCCGATGGACATTATTCCCTCCTCTTTTTCCCATTGCCGTTGCCGTTGCCATTCCTGCTTATCGTCCTCTTGATTTGATCCAAGAGAACTTTGGAACAGCGTCCATCGGCTTCGATAGTAAAAGAACAAACTGAGGAGCATTTTCGAGAGCCAGGATAAACCCCTTCCATGCTCCCATACAAAGGACACTCTTTGGCATTTTTTTCTATAACCACTTTCTCCTCCTTCTTGAGAAATAAAAAATCCACCCTGTCAGGTGGTCTTGTTTTTGAGAAATTATCCTTTAGAAGTTCCCGAAAACAGCCACCTTAGGTGGATGAAGATCCGGATCCTCCGCAAAGAATAAATGTTCTCAATTCTTGTTTGCTCATTTTGGTAAGTCCACTATACCGCTTCTTCCTTTTCTTGTCAAATCCCGATATCCGTGTATAATCAAGATACAATTCAATCAGGCGTTAACGCGGCCTCACCAACCGCCTAGCTTGCGTTTTGAAGTTTACGAATAAACTCAAAGAGTGCCCAAGAATCTGAGGGAAGCCAAGTGGAACCGTCCTTATCCAAAAGGACCTTGGCAGTCATCAGATTTTTGGGTATTTTATTTTTTAATAATTCATAATTCACCTAATTTCTAATTCACCTAATAAAAGGCTCAATTCAAAATAATAAAATATTTTAGAATTTGGCATTGGAGAATTTTATTAGAAATTAGACAATTAGATGAATTAGAAATTCTAAACCATGAAAAGCGATAAAAACAAGCTGGAGATACTAAGGCACTCCACATCACATGTTTTAGCGACAGCAGTTTTAGAGATGTTCCCCGAAGCCAAACTAGCCATCGGTCCGGCTATTGAAAACGGGTTCTATTATGATTTTGATTTGCCGCGAACACTCATTCCGGAAGATTTGGAAATTTTGGAAGGAAAAATGCGCGAAATCATCAAAAAAAATTACGCTTTTGAGAAAGCGGAAATTTCTGCCGACGAAGCAATTAAAGATTTCGAAAAAGCCGGGCAGAATTATAAAACTGAACTAATCCAAGATTTAGAAAAAAAAGGCGAGAAAAAAGTTTCGGTTTATAAGTCTGGGAGCTTGGTAGATTTATGCGCCGGCCCGCACCTGGATTCCACCGGCGAAATTCCGTCCGACGCTTTCAAATTAACCAAAATATCCGGCGCCTACTGGAAAGGCGACGAAAAAAACAAGATGCTTCAGCGCATTTACGGCGTGGCGTTTGAAACCAAGAAAGAACTGGAAGACTATTTGAAAATGATGGAGGAAGCGGAGAGAAGAAACCACGTCAAGCTAGGAAAAGAATTACGATTGTTTTCCACCCACCCGGAAGGTCCCGGATTCCCTTTCTTTCACCCGAATGGAATGATAATCTGGAATGAATTGATCAGCTACTGGAAAGAAGAACATAGAAAAGAAGGTTATCAAGAAATCAGCACCCCGATAATTCTTAATCAGGAACTTTGGGAAAAAAGCGGCCATTGGGATCACTACAAGGAAAACATGTATTTTACCAAAATAGATGATATCAACTACGCGGTAAAACCTATGAACTGTCCCGGAGGAATTTTAGTTTACAAGTCGGATATGCATAGCTACAGAGAACTGCCCTTGAAACTAGCGGAAATCGGATTGGTCCATCGCCACGAGCTTTCCGGAACTCTTAACGGGCTTTTCCGCGTAAGAATGTTCCGACAAGACGACGCCCATATTTATTGCATGGAAAACCAAAT
>JAUPKF010000013.1 GCA_030837625.1 Patescibacteria group bacterium
TAAAAGAGGAGCTAGTGAAACTAATGAACCTAATCGATAGAATGTATAAAGCTTTTGGACTCTCCTACCATATGGAGCTTTCTACCCGGCCGAAAAATTCAACCGGCACCGACGAAATGTGGAAAAACGCGGAGGATGCGCTCGAAGACGCGCTCGAAGAAATGAAGGTCGAATACAAACTTAATCCGGGCGATGGAGCTTTCTACGGACCAAAAATCGACTTTCATATTAAAGATGCTATCGGGAGAACCTGGCAATGCGGAACAATCCAACTTGATTTTTCAATGCCGGAAAGATTTGAGCTTTCCTATATCGGAGAAGACGGCAAAGAACATCGTCCGGTTATGCTCCATCGGGTTATCTACGGAGCAGTGGAAAGATTTATGGGAATTCTCATCGAGCATTTCGCCGGCGCGTTCCCAACTTGGCTCTCCCCGGTGCAAGTAATGATTCTGCCGGTCAGCGAAAAATTCAAAGATTACGCCCGCCAGGTAGAGACGCATTGCAATACGTCTCTACTGCGCGTAGAGACCGACGACTCCGACGAATCCCTCGGCAAGCGAATCCGCGCCGCCAAACTGCAAAAGGTTCCGTATATTTTGGTCGTCGGAGAAAAAGAATCAACTTCCGACTCCGTAGCTGTCAATTCCAGAGATAACGACAAGCAGGAAGTGATGAAAGTGGAGGAGTTTTTAGAAAAGATTAAGAAGAAAATTGACGAAAAAAAATAGTACTATAGAATGTAAGGGCGGTAAAAACCGCCCTTTTAATATCGCTATGAAATATTTCATCAAAACTTTTGGATGCCAGATGAATGTATCCGACAGCGAACGAATCGCCGGATTTTTGGAAGCGCGTGGATTAAAACCTGCCAAAGATATTACGAAGTCGGACTTCGTAATATTCAACACTTGCGGCGTGCGCCAAACCGCCGAAGACCGGGTTTATGGGCTAGTGCATAATCTCGTAACGCATAGCCCCGTAAAATCACTGCGTGATAACGGGGCAGGCGTGGAGCGTGGAACGAAAAAACCGGCGATAATTGTTACCGGATGTCTGGCCAACCGCAAAGATGTTCAAAGGAAGCTGAAAGATAAAGTGGATTTGTTTTGTGAAATCAGGGATGTAGAAAGTATCATGTATTATGTATCAAGTATGCAAAATAAAAAAATACATAATACATCATACATAATACATGCTACTTCTGAATTAGGCTGCAATTACCTAAATATATCACCCAAGTATACCAATACGCGAACAGCTTACATCCCCATAATGACTGGTTGCAACAATTTCTGCTCCTACTGCGTCGTCCCCTACGCCCGCGGCCGCGAAGTTTCGAGATCGGCGGAAGATATAATTGCGGAGATTGATAATCTCACCGAGAAAAAGTACAAAGAAGTAATTTTGCTTGGACAAAATGTAAACAGTTACAATCATAACATTAAAAATTCAGAAATTGAAAATTTAAAATTGATTGAAAATTGTAAATTGAAAATTGAAAATTATAATACTGCCCTTTTTAACTTTCCTGTACTATTAGAAATTTTAGCTAATTCATATCCAAAGATTAACTTTAAGTTTTTAACTTCCCACCCCAAAGACTTCTCCAACGAACTGATAAATATTATCGCCAAAAATAGAAATATCAATCGCGAAATACATCTTCCCGTTCAAGCCGGCAGTGATAAAATTCTAAAAGCGATGAACCGCCCTTACACCCAAAGAAAATATCTGGCGCTCATCGAAAAAATCAAGAAAAAAATACCGGATGCGAGCTTTACCACTGATGTAATTGTGGGCTTTCCCGGCGAAACAGAGAAAGATTTTCAAGAAACTGTGAAAGTTTTCGAAAAAGTGAAATACAACGAAGCTTACATCAACAAATATTCCCCCCGCCCCGGCACCGCCGCTTTTTCACTTGGCGATTCGATCAGTTGGGATGAAAAGAAAAGAAGGGAGAAAGTTTTACGGGAAACAGTAACCCCGAGGCAAAAGCAGACAGTCCGCTAGATAGAGCGCTCTCCGCGAGCGGACTGTCCGCTTTTCAAACATTATGAGACATTTCAATAACAAAATTATCGTCATTCTCGGTCCGACTTCTTCGGGAAAATCGGATATCGCCATAAAACTCGCCAAAAAATTCAATGGCGAGATAATTTCGGCGGATTCCCGCCAGATTTATCGCGGACTAGATATCGGAACAGGAAAAGTGACGGGCGGTCACTCGCCCGTCATCCCTTCGGCAAGCTCAGGGCGAGCTCTGAGCGCGGCGCAGGCGTTGTCGAAACAAGCGAAGGATCTTGCCAGGCGAAAAGTGTTCATCTCCGAAGGCATACCGCACTATATGGTTAGTATTATTAGCCCTCGCACCAATTTTAGCGCAGCGCAATTCAAGAAAAAAACGAATAAAATCATTGCCAACATCCTTAAGCGCGGTAAATTACCGATCATTTGCGGCGGAACGGGATTTTGGATAAAAGCCATTGTCGATAACGTAACTTATCCTGAAGTAAAGCCCGACTGGGTGTTACGTAACCAGTTACGTAACAAAACCGCGGAAGAATTATTTGGGACTCTCAAAAAAATTGACCCCCAGCGCGCTGAAAGTATTGACCAAAATAATCCAGTAAGGCTAATTAGAGCCATTGAAATTTGCAAGGCGTTAGGTAATGTGCCAGTGATTCCTGTAGGGGCGATTCATGAATCGCCCCTACAGAACATCCTCCAAATCGGCATTTCCCTCCCCAAAGAAAAACTTCACGAGAATATCAAAAAACGCCTCCAACAAAGATTTGAGACTGGCATGATCGAAGAAGTGAAAAAGTTGCATTATAAAAACAAAATTTCCTGGAAGCGCCTGGAAAGTTTTGGGCTTGGATATTCTTTAATTCCAAAATATATCAGAGGTGAGATAAAAAGCGAAGAGGAACTTTTCGAGAGAATTTACCAAGCCGAAAAAAATTACGCCAAACGGCAGATGACATGGTTTCAGAAAGATAAAAGGATTATTTGGTTGGAAAGATATGAAGATATCAAAAAAGAAGTTCTGTCATTTCTGAAATAAAAAAATTTACCCTGTGGAATATTCCACAGGGTGAGACCAGGGACGATGCCCTGGCGAAGATTGCAGTTATGCAAAGGAGCGAATATATGAAAAATATTCGGCCATAGCCCTGTCCGCAGATTGCTTAAACTCGACCGCATATCCGCCCGCTTGGAGACAGGCTAAAAAATACCACTGATACCAATCTTCATTTTCATGAAAATGCCCGCGCTCCCTTAACTTCTCAAAGGCAGCCCCTTCAAACTCTTCCAGCACTTTATTTCTTCTACACATATTTCCTCCTTTCAAGGAACTGTTCCAAAATAAAATCCCGATTTCTCGGGATTTTACTGCTTCAACCTATTTTTTAATATTTCTTCGGCCATTTGCGGATTGGCTTTGCCGCGCGTCGCCGCCATCACCTGCCCAATGAGAAATTTCAGGGCGTTATCTTTGCCCGCCCGGAAATCCGCCACTGATTTTTCATTTTTAGCTATTACTTCGGAAACTATTTTTTCCAATTCTCCAGCGTCATCGAGTTGCGCAAGATTTTTATCTTCAATGATTTGCGAAGGATCGCCGCCGGTTTTGTACATTTCCGCCAACACTGTCTGCGCCGCGCTGGAGTTTATCTTCCCGCAAGCGACCAACCCGATAAGCTCAGCGTAATTTTCCGGCGTAATCTTAATCTCGGAAATATTATTTCCGTTCTCCACCAAATATTTCCTAAGCTCCACGATTATATAGTTGGACGCAAGCTTGATCGCCTTATCTTCGACAGTTTCTATTTCCTTGCAAGCTATTTTTTCCTTGAGTTCGCTGGCGGTTTGTTCGAAATATTCGGCCAAATTTTTATCTGATGTTAAAATTTCAACATCCGTCTCAGGAAGGCCGTACTCCTTGGTAAATCTCGACGCTTTCGCTGCTGGCAACTCCGGCAGATGTTTTTTCAAGTTTTCAACATACTCTTTCGTAAACTTCAACGGCGGGATATCCGGCTCCGGAAAATAGCGGTAATCGTGAGCCGACTCTTTCACTCGCTGCGAAACTGTTTCTCCCCGATTGGCGTCCCAGCCCCGCGTTTCCTGAACCACTTTTTCTCCCTGCTCTAGAGCTTCCGTTTGCCTTTCAATCTCAAACGCAATGGCTTTCTCGACAAACTTAAAACTGTTGATATTTTTCACTTCCACCTTTGTTCCCGACAATTTGCCCTCTCCTTCCTTATAAAGCGAAATGTTAGCTTCGCAACGCATCATTCCTTTTTCCATATCCGCGTCGGAAATTCCCAAGTAGCGGCAAATTTGCTGAAGCTTCTGGCAAAACAGCCGCGCTTCTTCTCCGGTTTCGATATCCGGTTCCGTCACCAACTCCATCAGCGGCACGCCGGCCCGGTTAAAATCCACCAGCGTATAATCCACGCCTTTCGGATGAATAAGCTTGCCTGTATCTTCCTCCAAATGAATTCTAGTAATTCCTATCTTTTTATTTTGAACATTTTCCGCCAAAGGCGGATCAGCCTCTGGCTGAGAATTTTGGATTTGGGATTTATTTGGAATTTGGAATTTTGGATTTGGGATTTCCAAAACACCGTTTTCGCACAGTGGCTGGTCGTATTGGGAAATTTGGTAGCCTTTTGGCAAATCCGGATAAAAATAATTCTTGCGGTCAAATTTAGATTCCAGCCGCAACTCGCATCCAAGAGCCAGCCCCGCCATCTGCACGAATTCTATAGCCTGCTCATTGGGCACCGGCAACGTCCCCGGCTGCCCCGTGCAAACTGGGCAAATGTTCACATTCGGATCTTTTTCCAACCCCAGCCCGTTTTTCGAATCGCAAAACATCTTTGAAGCGGTCTTCAACTCCACATGCACTTCCATCCCGATGACTGGCATATACTTTGCCATAAAATTATTCTACATTGAAAACATTCTCCGTTCCGTAATAATCTCTCCAATTTTCATTATAAAACTTGAACATTCTTTCGAGCCTGTCTTGGGAAAGTTCAACTAACTCAAGCTCTCCCATAAATTCCAGGATCCTTTGTTTCGCATCGTTCAAACTATTTTCATTTTCAGTCTGGATTTCGAACTCCGACAAATATCCATATCCCGCATTTTTGTCTATCGTGATATAGAAATCGTCTTTGCCATATTCTTCTCTGTCTCTGGACCATTTAGCCTGATAGCCAAATCCCGCTTCTTCCAGGATATTGTCTAATTTTTCCAGGCTTATGTCAACTTTTTCTTCAAATTCCATCCGCAAGATTCCGTTCGACGAAGTCGTGTCGTCCACAGATGCTTTCACCACAAAAAACACCTCCCCGTTCATTTCGCGCGTCCGAAGCGAATGATCTTTGCCTTTTTCCAAAATCTTTTTCAGCTTTTCTTTTTTCTCGCCGTCAAAAAGCGACGCCAACTTTTCTTCCAGCTTAGCGAAATCGCCATTGCTTAAAAAATAATGATTCAGCTGGCTGTATTTATTTGTCATTTTAATCCCCTGCTCCGCCAGTTTGCCCCGCAATTTTTGCGCATTTTCTTCTGTCTGCAAAAGACTCTTAATTTCAACTTCGTACTTCATATTATTTATTTCAAGACTTCATACCTCAAAACCACGGAATAATCACTAATTTTCTCCACGCCTTTCAACTTTAAATCCACATCAAAACCTCCTTTGAAAAGCCCCAGCCCCTCTCCAAATATTTTTGGTTCAATTGTAACGATTATTTCGTCTACTAACTTTTTTTCCAAAAACATTCCGTTCACCGCCGCTCCTCCTCCAAGAATGGCTGATTTATAACCCATACTTTCCAACTCAGTTAGAACTTTTTCCGGTTCGCCCTTCACCCACTTCACGCCTGGCATCTCTTTCGGATTTTCTTCTAACGTAAAAACTACATTAAGCCGATCTTTCAGAGGCGCGGGAAAAGTGAAAAAAGTCTTGTCGCCCATAATGACCACACCCGCCTCTTTGGAAATTTTGGCGAAATGCTGTTTGTCTTCCTTACTTGTCCAATCAGGAAAATGATCGCTATTCTTTGCGATTTTTCCGTCCAACGTCATAGCCATCATTAAAGTAATTTTCATAGCATTTACGAACTACGAAATAAACAAATTACGAAACATTAAAAACCGCCTATATTCGCAATTTCCGCCTTTATCGCCGGATGCGGGTCATAGCCGATCAGTTCAAAATCCTCAAATTTAAAATCGTCAATATTTTTGATCTCCGGATTGATTTTCATTTTCGGCAGTTCTTTCGGCTCGCGACTCATTTGCTCTTTTACCTGGTCAAAATGATTGGAATAAATATGCACGTCTCCGAAAGTATGCACAAATTCCCCCACTTCAAGACCCGTCACTTGCGCCACCATCATAAGCAGAAGCGCGTAACTGGCGATATTAAACGGAACGCCCAAAAATGAATCAGCGCTTCTTTGGTATAGCCCCAGATTTAATTTATTTCCATCCGTCACTGCGAACTGATAAGTTGTATGGCAAAACGGCGGCACTTCGTTGGCATTGTTTTTGGATGCCATGGCATAAATAAAATCAGGATTCCAAGCTGAAACGACATACGATTTTCGATAGGGCTTGTCTTTTAACCCCTGAATCACCCAGCTCAGCTGATCGATTTCCCGGCCATCCGAAGCCGGCCAGCGCCGCCACATTCGGCCGTAGATCGTGATAAGATCACCCCAGTTTTTCACGAATTCGCTATCCGCGCTTTCCGCTTTTATCTTGGTAATAAAATCCGCTTGCGTCATATCATTCTTTGGGTCATTTTCCAAACAATACTTGTGATACCTTTTCCACGCCCAATCGTCCCAAATCTTCACGTCGTTATCAACCAGATATTTTATATTGGAACTGCCGGAGAGAAACCAAAGCAATTCATGCAAAATCCCCCGCCAAAAAACTTTTTTGGTCGTAAGCAAAGGAAAACCTTCTTGAAGATTGAACCTAATTTGCCGTCCGAAAACACTGCGAATAATCGGCGGCTCCTCGCCTTTTTTTTCGTATTCAGCCAATACTTCCGGCGTAAAAAAAAGCTTCTTGTCGGATCCGTTGTCCAAAATATCTTTCAATAAGTCTAAATAATTTTTATCGGCTGTATTTTGCATATGATTGTATCTTAGAAAATATTACAAGTTTTTTATCAGCCTTCCTTTATATTTCCTAATCTTGATTTTCCTTTTCTTTGCCAGTTCCCACGCTTCATTTTCTTCTTCCTGCTTTTCCCCGCCTGTCTGTATTCTCTTATACTCGACAAAATAAACAATCTCTTTTATGCCGGCGTTATTCAAAGACTTCATGCAGTCGTAGCAAGGAAAAAGATAGGAGTATAAAGTCGCTCCGCGAAGCCTTGTGGTATCTTGAGCGTTTATCATCCCGTTGATCTCCGCGTGCGCTCCCCGACAACGCTTTAATTTTCCGGTTTTCGGATCACCATCCACCTTGGCGCAACCCTTATCGACACAATGATAATCTCCTTCCGTCGGCCCATTATACCCCAAAGAAATTATGCGATGGTTTTTATCCACATAGACCGCTCCGGCTTCATGAAACTTGCAAGCCGCCCGCTTGGAAACTAGACACGCCAAGTTCATGAAAGTTTCATCCCAACTCAGCCTTTTCGTTTTGGGGTTTTTTAAATTCGCCATAATTTTTATTGGCTTTTATAAAAGTTAGTTCCAGTTCTTCTATTTTACCTTTTTCTCTTTGTACGGTCAATTTTACAAAAAATCTATTTTCTGACATAAAAAAACGCCCTTCCGGGCGCTTGTACTCTTATACGCTTTATACTTTATACTTTATACTTTATACTTTTCACCATTTCCTCCACCTGCCCGATAAGCTCCTCGGAAGTACCGTTATTTAAAAGCTTGAAATCTGCTTGCTTGCCGATCTCATGGATAGAAACTTCCGTAAGTTTGCCTTCTTCCTCCAGGAACTGCTCGAAAGTTGCCTTGTCTTCGCCGTCTTTTTCCTTTCGAGCCTTGGTTCGCTCAAAGCGTAATTTTAAATCCGCCGTCACATACACCAAAAAGAAACTTTTGCCGTATTTTTTGCGGAAAGGCTCGACATCGCCATGCATCCGGATCCCGTCAGCGATGATGATATCTGATCCGTTTTTTTCCATATCCTGGATAAGCGAATCGATGATGATCGACGGTCCATAGCCTTCTTTGAGGACCAACGCCAGTTTCACCAAATTATCTCGCGTCACACTCACGTGCAAGTCTTCCAAAGTGCGCCGCAAAATTTTTGACGTTCCATAATGCACCGCCCCGTATTTTTTGATCAAATACTCGGCAACCGTTCCCTTACCCGCACCCTTTTCACCAATCAAGCCTATAACTATCTTCTTCATGAAGCATGAAACATAAAACACGAAACAAAATGTGTTACGTGTTATGTGCTACGTGTTATGCGATTTTTAGTCCTACCCCCATCGTCGAACTGACGGAAATATTTGAGACAAGCTTTCCCTTGGCTGCCGCCGGCTTGGCTTTCTCCACGCTGGCAATAAAGGTCTTAATGTTCTCGATTATTTTGGCTTCGTCGAAAGACAACTTCCCCACCGCCTGATGTATGTTTCCGGAATTGTCGTTTTTGAAAGCCGCCTTGCCTTTTTTGAGCGCTTCCACTGTTTCTTTAATTTTGGTCGTAACGGTTTCCGTTTTCGGATTAGGCATAAGCCCTTTTGGCCCAAGAATTTTGGCAACCACGGCCAGCTTTGGCATCATTTCCGGCGTCGCTACCAAAACATCAATTCCTCCCGCTTTGGCGGAAAATATCTTTCCCGACTTAATCTCTTCGATCAATTCTTCGCCGCCAACAATATCCGCTCCAGCCGCTTTCGCGTCTTTGATATGGGTGGTAGTAATAACCGCGATTTTTTTGCTCTTTCCGGTACCGTGTGGCAAATCCACCATCGCGCGAACTTGCTGGTCGCCTTTTTTCGTATCAATGCTGGTTTTAATATGCACTTCAACTGTTTCGTCAAATTTGGAGATTTTATTCTCTTTCAAAAATTTAACCGCCTCTTCGAGAGAATAGACTTTATTGTTATCCATCTTCTCAACCGCTGCCCTGTATTTTTTCCCGTGTTTCATATATTTTTCGTGGTTCATACGAGGTAAGTAATCAATTGCTTACCTCTCCCACAAATATCTTTTAATTTAAAATTAAAATCTCAAAATGGAAAATGACAGATAAAAAAGGTACCTAGTGTCGTTCCGAGCGTAGCGAGGAATCCCTGCCTTTAATTTCGGGATCCTTCGTTTCACTCAGGACGACTTCGTCGTTTTGCATTGTCATTTTGATTTTTGATTTTTGATTTTTTCGCTTAGCTGCTACGTACAATTTATCCTAAGCAATAAAAGTCTACCCTTCTACTTTAATCCCCATACTCCGTGCTGTTCCGGCGATAATCTTCATCGCGCCTTCGACATTGTTGGCATTGAGATCCGGCAGTTTCTTTTCGGCGATTTCCCGCAGCTTGTCCTGGCTAATTGTTCCGACTTTGTCTTTCAAAGGATTGCCCGCCCCTTTTTCTATGCCGGCCGCTTTCCTGAGAAGATCCGAGGCTGGCGGGGTTTTCAAAACAAAATCGAAAGTCCGGTCTTCAAAGACCGTGATTTCCGCTGGAATAATATCCCCCATCTTATCCTTGGTCTGCTCATTGAACTTTGTGCAAAACTCCTGAATATTCAGCCCATGCTGTCCCAAAGCCGGTCCCACCGGAGGCGCCGGGTTGGCTTTCCCCGCCTGAATTTGCAACTTAATAACTGTCTTGATTTTCTTTGCCATTTTTGTAACCGATCCGAATCTACGAATTTATTCGAATTCACGAATCTACGAATATCTTTTTGAAATTTATTCGTAGATTCGGATGCATTCGTTGATTCGAATCGCAGTTTATATTTTACTTATCTGCAGGAAATCCAACTCCACCGGCGTTTCCCGCCCAAATATAGAAACCAGCACTTTAATTCTTCCTTTCTCTTCATCCACTTCATCCACTTTGCCGTCAAAGTCCTTAAACGGTCCGTCGGTAATTTTGACCGCCTCTCCGGGTTTCACGTCAATCTTATACTTCGGTTCGGCCACACCCATTCTCTTCTTGAGCGTTTCTATCTCCTTGGGATCAACCGGCGTCGGAGTGGTTCCAAGGCCGATAAATCCGGTCACATTCGGGGTGTTTCGCACCACGTACCAGGACGCATCTGTTACAACCATGTCCACCAGCACGTAGCCGGGATAAATCTTTTCCTCCACTACCGTTCTTTTTCCGGCTTTGATCTTTATCTTCTTTTCCACCGGAACCATCACGTCGAAAATAAAGTCCTGCATATCCATCGACTCGATTCTCTGCTTCAAGTTTCGAGACACATTGTCTTCATAACCCGAATAGGTATGCAGCACATACCACGCCCGCCCGTGATGTTGAGTCTGTTTAGCCATATTATTTTAGAATAAAAGTTTTTAATAAATACTCAAAAAAATAATCCCACCCACCCAGAAAAACTGCCAGAGCTATGCTGATGCCGATTACAATCAGGGTATAGTTTATCGTCTGCTCCCGACTCGGCCAATTGACTTTCATAAGCTCCGCCTTAGCATCTTTGAAAAATTGAGCAATCGAATTCATTTTATCGTGCTAATTTAGGTTTTAATTTACAAACTACGAAACAGGCGAATTACGAAATCTCGATTTTCAGAACTTTCGTAGTTCGTAAATTTCGTAGTTCGTAAATTTGGGTCTTTTAAAAGCCCCTCGGGGCTTCTTTTGTACACTTATATCTTATACCATGACGCTTCTCTTGTCAAATATGTTTTTTTGATATATACTAAAGTTCAGTTTTGACTATGCCTATATTTGTAAAACAGGCTTGGATTCGGGCCCGTAGCTTAGTTGGTAGAGTGCCTCGCTTGCACCGAGGAGGTCAGCGGTTCGAATCCGCTCGGGTCCACACAAAATAAGGGCGATTAGCTCAGCTGGTTAGAGCGCGTCACTGATAATGACGAGGTCCGAGGTTCGAGTCCCCGATCGCCCACAAAAAAATCCCACCATGGGATTTTTTGGTTATCTATTTAAACTAATTCTACCCTTTCCACCTTTATTGATTTTCCGAAAAACTTTTTTCCAAGGATTTGAAATTTTTCAGTCAGGTCAGTTGAATAAAAACGCCTAATTTCATTTTTGCCTAGTCGATTCTCTATTTCTTTATGCCTTTCAAAATATGTCCTTAATTTCTTAGGGACAGCCTTGTTTTCTGAAATTACTTTAACATTTTTTCCCACTATTTTTCGAATTTTATTTTCTAAAATTCCATAATGCGTACAGCCTAGAATAAGCGTGTCTATTTTCTTCTTCCTTAGCTCCTTCAAATACTTCCCAATCGCCAAATCAGCAATTTTGGAATTATGTTCCCCCGACTCTACAATAGGAACCAGAAGAGGACAAGCTTTTTGGTAAATCATCGCTTCGGGACAAAGCTTCAGCAATTCCCTGGGAAAAGATTCGGACAAAACTGTGCCCTCGGTAGCAATAACGCCTATTTTTTTATTCTTCGTTTTTCTGACCGCCTCTTCAGAAGCCGGAATAAGCACCCCTAAAATTTTTTTGCTCGGATGATTTTCAGGCAAATATTCTCTCTGTAATTTTCTCAGCGCGTCAGAAGAAGCCGTATTGCACGCGATAATTATTATCTCGCAATTTTTTTTGAAAAGAAAGCTCACCGCTTGCCTTGTGAATTCATAAACAACTTCTTTCGATCTGCTTCCGTAAGGAACTCTTGCCGTATCGCCCAAATAAACATAACCATATTCCGGCAGTTCCTTTATGATTCCGCGTAAAATATTCAATCCTCCAAATCCCGAATCAAATATTCCAATGAGTCCTTCTTCCGGTCTTTCTTTCATACCTCGCAAAAATCAAATTATTTTAAATTCTTCACCGTCTCCTTGAACTTGTCCCCCCGGTCAAATTCGTTTTGAAAAAGGCCAAAACTGGCCGCTCCGGGAGAAAGCAAGATCACATCCCCTTCTTTCGATTCGAGCCGCGCCAATTCCACCGCCCTTTCCATCGAATCCGTTATCGCGAATTCTCTTTCGATAAAATTTTGGCCGATTTTTTTCATCGCTGAAATAATTTTATCCGTCGCCGCGCCTTTAAGAAAAATGATTGACTTGGTTCTTTTCGCTAAAACTTCGGCGAATTCATCCATATTCAGATTCTTATCCGAACCTCCGGCGATAAGCACCACTGGTTCGGAAAAAGAAGCCAGACCGGAAATAGCCGCTTCGGGCATAGTAGCGGCGCTGTCATTTACGTATTTCACGCCATCTAACTCCCTGATAATCTCCAACCTGTGCGCGACTCCCTTGAACGCCAAGACAGCTTCCCTTATAGCCTCAAACTTCGCTCCCGCCATCCGAACCGCCCCGATAGCCGCCATAATGTTCTCTGAATTATGTTTTCCTCTTAATCGTATATCTTGAACATCGATTATTTTTTTTTCATCAACTCCGTCGTTAAAATAAATCGCCCCATCTTCCTGAAAAACAGAAACGCCGTCAGAAATTTTGTTTTCGGAAAATTTTACCACCTTGGATTTTATCTCCCCTTCGAAGCCGCGAATAATCTCGTTACCAGCATTGATTACGCAAGTGTCTTCGCGCGCCTGATAGAGAAAGATGTGCTTCTTGTCATTCGCGTATTCCTCCATCGTTTTGTAGTAATTCAAGTGATCCGGATAAATATTGGTAATAACCGCGATATGCGGACTGAGCTTGGAGCGCCCGAGAGCCGACAATCTCCAACTGGAAAGTTCGAAGACCACGACCGAATCCTCCTTGCAATCTTTTATTTTATCCAAAACAGAAGCTTGACTTATGCCGGCTCGCACGACATGATGCCCGGATTTTTCCAAAACATCCGCAATGAGACTGGCTGTGGTAGTCTTGCCTTTGGAGCCAGTTACTCCGATTATTTTATTCTTGCAAAATTTGAAAAACAGGCTGGAGTCCATTTCCACCGGAACGCCATTATCCAAAGCTAGTTTTATGTACTTATCGGCCCACTGAGCCGCCGGGTTTTTGACAACCATGTTGGTATTGGTAAAATCCTCCGGTCGATGCTGGCCTAAGACATAATTTATATCCTTGAGGTCACGAATCTTTTCCAATGAAGGCTCCAACTCTTCTTTGGATTTGACATCCGTCACAGTCACTTTTGCTCCCGCCTCCGACAAAAAACGGACGACTCCTATGCCACCCCCATGCAATCCCAGACCCATGACGGTAATCTTCTTGCCCTTTAAATCGCCAATAACCATAATATCCATAAATCCAAATGCCAAAATCCAAATGTCAAACAAAATCCCAAATCCTAATAACAAAAAACTTTTGAAATTTTAACTTGGGATTTTATTAGAAATTTGGATTTGGAAATTTGAAATTACGCGCTAGCGTCTTATTATCCTCCCCTCCCTCACTCCCAAATATTCCCCTTCTTTCAAAATCATTTCCCCATTAACCACCAGATATTCCACTCCTTTGGAATACTGGTATGGGTTCTCTTTGATGGAAAGATCTTTTACTTTACCCTGGTCTAAGATAGCGATATCAGCGAAATTCCCCTCCTTCAAAACACCCCGCTTTTTGATGCCAAATTTTTCCGCCGGATACGAAGTCATCTTTCTGACTGCGTTTTCCCAAGTCAAGACTTTTTCCTTGACAACATATTTCGAAAAGACTCTTATCATGGTTCCAAAGCTTCTGGAATGGACCATTTCCCCCGTTTTCGCATGACTAACGCTATATCCCGCCCCGTTCGTGGCAATTATGGAAAGCGGATGAACCACGGCTTTCCTGACATTTTCTTCGCTCAAGACTTCCGCTGAAATTATCACCCGCCCCTCCGAAGCGATAAGAATATCCAAGACGGCGTTTTCGATCGACTTTCCCTGAGAAAGGGCTATTTCGGAAATTTTTCTCCTGGCCAAAGTCTTGTCCAACGGCGACATCGCTATCTCTACATTTTTATAATCAAAACCGGAATCTTTCATTTCGGAAATCACCTTGGTGCGAATAGCCTGATCGCGAAGTCTATGGATGAGCATCCTCTTCCCGCCGTCTGTCACCCAAGCCGGCAGAAGGGCGTAAAGAACCGACCCGGTAAAAGTATACGGGTAAACATCAAACGAAACGTCAACGCCATTTCTTTTAGCTTCATCAATAAGAGCCAACGCCTGATCCATCTTGATCCAGTTGGCTTTGCCCATCGCTTTTAGATGGGAGATATGCAATTTGACTCCAGATTCCCTGGCAATCTTGATTGCTTCCTCGACAGAGTTCAACAACTCCTCTTTTTCCCCTCGAATATGTGTAGCGTAAACTCCACCCGATTTTTCCACTACTTTGGCTAGATCAACCAATTCCTCTTCGGAAGCCAACCTTGCGTGGGTATAAATCAATCCGGTGGACATTCCCAGAGCTCCTTCCTTTAAAGATTCCGCCAGCATCTTTCTAACAAAATCCAATTCCTTCGGCACAAGGTTTCTCATTTGGTCTTCGAGTATCCCCCGCCTCAACGTGGCATGCCCCGCCAACGTGGCAAAATTAACGGAAAGTTTTTTCTTTTCCATAAAATCAAAAAACTCCCCGGTTTTCAACCAATCAACATTAATTCTTTTCAAGTCAATCCACTTCTGGATGGATTCAATAGTTCTGGGGGAGGCCAAGGGAGCCAGCGATGATCCACAATTTCCGCCAACTATCGTAGTTATCCCCTGATAAACCAGACTCTCTAAATCAGGCTCCGAAAATATTTGCCAAAAGGTATCGCTATGATTGTTGACATCAATGAATCCGGGACACACCAAAAGCCACTGCGCGTCAATTTCCGTTTCCGCCCGTTCATCGTGAAGATCGCCGATCTTTTTTATCTTATCGCCCTTAATTCCAACATCCGCCTTTCTCATTGAAGCACCCGTCCCGTCAATCAACATGCCGTTTTTGATGATAACGTCGTACATTCCTTATTTCAGCTTTTTTAAGATTTTTCTTAATTCATAAACAGAAGTTAAATGACCGTCTTGAAATTGGTCCATGATAATCTCATCTTCCTTTCCTTTTAGAAAAAAACCATCTATCTTCACCACCGTTCTTAATATTTCTTGGATGTGTCTGTCTGCTATATAGACACTATGGCTATTTATGAAGCCTTCCAGCTCTATCTCTTTGAAAAAATCAACATCCTTGTTTTCAGTTATATTGAAGCTCAATCCAAAATCAATTGCCAATCTTTTCATGGTAAACTCCCTAACGATAGGTATTTTTTCAGCGATGAAAAAAGCTAAATTCAAAAGCAAGCTCATTCTATTTTTGACTAATAAACTCCGCCATCTCCACCAGCCTATTCGAATACGCCCATTCATTATCATACCAACCCACCACCTTGACCAAATTCCCATTGGCCATAGTAAGCGGCAAATCGACAATAGCACTGCGCGAATCCATCTTAAAATCCATCGAAACTAGCTGTTCGTCAGTTGCTCCCAAAATGTTTTTCAGTCCATTTTCAGCCGCCTCTCGAAAAGCTTGGTTGATTTCCTCAACATTAGCCTCTTTTTTGAGCGTGCAAATGAAATCCACAACGGAAACAACCGGCGTCGGCACGCGAAGAGAGATTCCATCCAATTGTCCCGCCAGATGCTTGATAACTTTTCCAACAGTTTTGGCGGCTCCGGTCGTGGTGGGAATAATATTCAACGCCGCCGCCCGCGCCCGGCGTAAATCTTTGTGGGGCAAGTCCTGCAAGCGTTGGTCATTGGTATAGGAATGAGTCGTCGTCATAAATCCTTTCTCTACTCCGAATTTGTCATCCAGAGCCTTGATCATCGGCGCCAGGCAATTGGTCGTGCATGAGCCGTTGGAAATGATATCTTCTCCCTGATATTCCCGCTCATTGACTCCAATCAGATACACCGGCATATCATCTTTGGGCGGCGAAGACAAAACAACTTTCTTCGCTCCGGCTTCGATATGCGAGCGCGCTTTTTCTTTGTTTTCGTAAACCCCAGTGCATTCCAGAACTATGTCCACACCCAACTCGCCCCAAGGCAACTTAGAAGCGTCCGCTTCAGATAAATATTTTATCCGCGTCCCGTCAACGATAATCTCCGAAGCATCTTTATCAACCGAA
Source organism: Patescibacteria group bacterium (assembly GCA_030837625.1). GTDB lineage: Bacteria > Patescibacteriota > Minisyncoccia > Moranbacterales > UBA2206 > XYA2-FULL-43-15. The sequence goes on from JAUPKF010000013.1 coordinate 16,259, forward strand.
ACTTCTTTCTCATATTTTCCGTAAGTCGAGTCGTATTTCAAGAGATGCGCGGCGGTCTCAATATCGGTCAGGTCGTTTATCGCCACTACCTCGATATCATCTTTCGCGAAAGCGATTTTAAAACTCGGCCGCCCAATTCGGCCAAAACCGTTGATAGCAATCTTCATCATGAAGCATGAAACACGAAACATGAAACAACTATCTATTTCTTGTTGCGTGCTGTGTGTTACGTGTTATGTGATTTTATTTTACCTCAATTTCCACTATCTTCCAACTATCCCCTTCAATCTTTTTGATCTTGAAATCGGTACTTTCAAACGGCGTGTTTTTCGCGATACTTTTCAGCCCAAACTCCAAATTCTCAACTGAAATATCCTCCGTATGCTCCGGATGCCCGTCATGCGCCAAAGACACCTGCCCGATTTCCAAACTGACACTCTTAACCTTCGTTAAGTTCTTCTCTTGAGCTATTTTTTTCAGTTCATCGACTATTTCTTTGGCAAGCAAAAAATCATGCATCTCACACAGCATGAAACATGAAACATGAAACAAATACACCTAGTGTTGCGTGTTTCATGTTGTGTGTTTCATGGTTTTAATGTACCGCGCAGCTTATGCACGGATCATACGCCCGGATAAACGCCCGCAGTTTCCTTTCCCGCTCTTTGTCAGAAAGCTTTATAATATCCGGGATATATTCCATTATATCATCTTCCAAATTGCTCAAAAACTGGGCTGTCGGCGTTATGATATTAACATTTTTGATATACCCCTTGGCATCAACATCGACATGATAATACAGCGTCCCTCGCGGCGCTTCCACTGCCGCGGCGCCTGCGCCTTCCCTGACTGTGTAACTTTTAGTAACCACTTCATTCAAATCGGAATTCAAAAGTTCTTTCATGAGTTGGGAGGCAGCTTCGATAGAATGAATAGTTTCCGCCATTTGAGCCAAGATATTGCCGAAAGGATTATAATAAGGAAATTTCCACTTCAAACTTTCCAGATAACCAAAAGCAGACGGCCTTAGTTTTTTTCGGTTTATGTTTACTCGCGCGATCGCTCCAACCATATAGCTTTTTCCGCCATGTTCGATTCTCTTAACCACTTCCTGCTGACGCTGGAGTTCATGGAAATTATTCTCAAATTTATCGACGGGAATGTGCAATCCGAAATTTGAAACGATATCACCGCCGTAAACGGCATATTCTCCGTTTTTTTGCAGGCTGACGTATTCCGTTTCGCGATAAAACTCCGGCATTTTTATCTTTCTGAAAAATTCTCCCAGTTCCAAAGCGATACGCAAAACATCTTTCGAATCAATCACCAGTTTTCGAAACGCTCCCGCGTCCGGCGCTTTTTTGAATCCGCCCACTTCGTTGGTAAGCGGATGGACCACCCGCCCGCCGACAACTTTCACGATTTCCATGCCAAACTCGCGAATCCGGATAGCCTTCTTGGTTTCCTCCGGATATTTTTTCACCAGCTTTATGTCGTTATCAATATCCAAAAAATCAGCCAGCGACAAAAAGAACAAATGCAAGGCGTGCGAATGAATAATCTGCGCGTATTCCATAAGCGTCCGTAACTTTTCCGTTTCCGGCGTCACCGCCACCCCCATGGCGTTTTCCAGCGATTTTATGGCGGTAAGGTTATGCACCACCGGACAGATACCGCAAATCCTCTGCGCCACCACCGGCATATCTTTATAATGCCGCCCGATAAGAACGCCTTCAATCAACCGGATTCCTTCCTGAATTTCCAGCTTGGCCGACTTGACGTCGCCCTCAAGCACGCTCGCCATAAAACCGGCGTGCCCCTCCATCTTCGCAATGTGATTTATTTTCAAAAGCATAACACAGTAAATTGTAAAGGGTAAAAGTAATTTGGGAAAACCCGAATTACAAATTACCATTTACTAATTGCTTTCCAGCAACTATGATTATACACCAATTGACTTATAAATTACAGATTTTGTTTAACGCATCCACATCTTCTTTGGTCAGCGCCGGGTTCTCCATTTCCTGATCGCCCATCAGATAATACATAATTGACTCGGGATTTTCAGCGTGCCCCATCCCGAGCGCATGACCCATTTCGTGGACCAAAGTCAGACGCAAATCCGCCGCTTCTTTGAATTGATAAATATTAATCGACAATCCGTCAAAAACGCCTTTTTCAAATTCCCGCGTTTCGCCGAATTTGTTTTCATAACTGTTCAAATTATTGTTGTAGTTATTCACTATTTGCTGCTCCTTGGTCGCCAAATTGTTTGTCTTTTCCACCAAATCGTTAAGAGCTTTTCGTTCCTTTTCCAAGTTCTTATATTCTTCATCCAATTCTTTTTTCTTTTTCTTGAGCTTGTCGTATTCGTCTTCCGGCGCTCCGCCTTTTTTATTCCAATATTCCACATCGTCGTTATATTCATCCAACTCTTTTTTGTAATCCGCCACATCTTTCTCGTAATCATTCGCTCGTTTTTTATAAGCGCCGCTCAAAGAATCATACTGCTTGCTTATGGCGTTATGCGAAGCTTCCAATTTTCCCAACTCCCCCTCGAGTTTATCCGCCTCGATGGTTCCCAACTGCCTTTCGTCAAAAACCAAATTTATCTTAAATTCGGCGCCTGGATTATATTTGAATAAGTTTTTCCCGAAGTCCTTTTCCCAGACATATTCAGCTTCTTCGGCGTATTTCAGCAAATCCTCGCGGGAAACCCCAAACCTTGGATCAACCTCGCCAAGGGCATATTGAACCGGCTCGGAACATGGCCGATCGATATATTGCCTTTTGACGCTCTGGAAACTTTCCCGAAAAGATTCTTTGTTCGTCAAAATTATCCCCCAGACGGAAAAAAGGATAACAATTAGAATATATTGAATAACTCTCTTCATAGAAAACTACTTTTCATTATCCTCCATATACTTATCCCTGATGTACACGCCCAAGACACCCGCCACCTGGGACTTCTTTTCTTCGGGGTTGTTGTATAGGTAATCCTTAACCGGATAAAAATATTCGTTGTCAAATAAAAAAAGTACGGCTTTTATAGAAGCAAGCTCAATGTCATAAGGAGTTTTCGGATCTTCTGACCGGATAAAGCCATAGAAATCTTTTTTGTTGCTTTCAAATGTTTTGTCAAAACCGATTTCTTTTATGAATTCCACTCCCTTATCAGTCAAATTAAGCGGCGAGTAAGACTTCAGTTTTTCATGGTTGAATTTAATAGAATCAGCTTTTACTAACGCGTCACAAACAACCTTCAAATTATGTTTAATCTTATCTATGGAAATTTTCATGTCATCCAGAATTTGCAATCTCCTGCCAATCAGAATAAGGTTTCTGCCAATCCAAATAATACCGCCGATTATAGCCGGTATGCCTATATACGTAAATATGTCGCTGACAAAATTATCCATAAATTTTCGTATTCCACAACATAATACAGCCAACACATAAAATTATGCTCCCTCAAGCGTTTTTTGTTTTTTCTCCCTTTCTTCCAAATCATCCTTGAGCCCGTATATTTCCGTTATGTTCTCAAATTCCTCGTCAGTCATCATGTTTTTCAAGGCCGCCCGCATGGCTTTGACATTCCCGGTCGGCCGCAATCCCCGGCAGCCCTGACACATCATTTGCGAACTTGGACAAACGGCATTGCACCCGCCAAGGATCATCGGGCCAAAACATGGTTTTTTGTCTAAAAGCAAACAACGATTGCCCAATTTACGGCATTCCACGCAAACCGGGGAGTCCGGGATAACCGGAATATTTCCTTTTAAAAGTTCCGGAATATATTTCAAAAATTCCTCGCCGTCGATCGGACAACCGGGAAAAACAAAATCCACTTTCACGAAATTGTCCAGTTCCTTGATTTCCGGATTGTTTATGCCCTGAAGATATTTGTAAACATGTTTGATAGTGTTGGCTCCTTCCTGATAGTTTTTGATTTCCGGAATCCCGCCCATCGCCGCGCAGTTGCCCATCGCCACCAAAATTTTCGCCCGCTGTCTGGCTTTTTTCAAAAGTTCTTCATTTTCCTTCGTCACCGGATTGCCCTCCACCAGTACCAAATCCAGCTTCCCTCCAGGATCTTCCTCATCTTCGAGCAATCTAAAATCGACAAGCTCTATCTGGCCGGTCAAATCCAAAAATCTCTGTCCAAGATCCAAAAGCACAAATTGGCAGCCTTCGCACGACGTTAAACTGACAATCGCCACCTTGGGTTTCCTTGCCTCCGCAGTTTCAGCTTTCCTTACTTTAACTTTTGTCCCTCCCGATTTTTCAACCGGCTTTCTAGCAACCGACACTCTCTCAGACTTCACAGCCTTCTTTTTCGCGACGCCAATTCTCTTTGCCGAAACTTTTTTTAATTTTATTTTATTCACAACCATATCAATATTTTAGCAGATTATCCATTTTTTTGAAAATTGCCTATAATGAACTTATGGAATATTTCATGCCAAGCAAAAAAAATGTTTCTATTTTGGCTCTCGGCGCCGAATCCGCCGGCAATTTTTCCTTTTACAATCAGGGCAAGGTATATTTTTCCAAAGATTTTGGAGATTTGTTGGAAGAAAAAAACCGGGAAAATTATAAGAAGACAGTTTTGACCTATTTAAAGAAGAACAAAATCAAGCCGCAAATAGTTCTCACCGATCTGCATCCGTTATTCAATACTACGCGTTGGGGAGCCGAACTGGCTCAAAAATATGGCACCAAGCATATTCAAGTCCAACACCACCTTGCTCACATCTTCTCCACCATCGGCGATAGAATTATACATGATACCTCACACATTATACCTGATACATTCTACGGGATTGCCTGCGATGGTACCGGCTATGGGACGGACGGGAAGATTTGGGGAGGAGAAATTTTCCAAATTTCTAATTGTCTAATTTCTAATTCACCTAATAAAATTCCCGAATCAAAATTCAAAATATCCAGAATCGGATATCTGGAGAATCAAATTATGATTGGCGGGGACGTAGCCATTCGCGAACCAGCCAGAATGCTAATAAGTATATTAAGTAAATTTTTAAACAAAGCTGAGGTTTATAAACACATCGAAAAATATTACTCCCGCAATGAATTCGAGCTTCTCTACAACCAGCTCCAACAAAATTTCAACTGCCAGGAAACTTCCAGCGCCGGAAGAATATTAGACGCCGTATCTTTATTATTAGGTTTTTGCGGCAACGAACGAAACTACAAGCACGAACCAATTGATTTGCTCGAAAAAAACTCAACTGAACCTTACGCCGATTTGAAACCGAAAATTAAGGGAATAACCGACCCCAAATCCCAAATTACTAATTACCAATTGCTAATTACCCCTCTTTTTGAGTACTTACTTAAGTACTTACCTGGTAACGTAGATGGTAACGTACCTCGCGACAAGCACCGCCTCGCCGCCACCGCCCAATTCTACCTCGCACAAGGTGTTTATGAAATATTACAATCGGTTCGTCATCCTGAGCGAAGTCCGTACCCGGACGAAGTCGAAGGATCTAGCAACAACAAGCAAAAAAGCGCCAATCGCAGCAAGATCTTTCTTTTCACTCAAGATGACGTCTTCTTCGCCGGCGGCCTCGCCAACAACAAAATTATCTCCGAATATTTAACTTCCAAAGGCGCCTACGTTTCCGAAGTGATCCCCCGCGGCGACGCGGGAATATCCTTTGGCCAAGTGGTCTATTGTTTGCTTTCAAAATAAAAACAAGGCGATGGACAAAATGTCGTCCACCGCCTTCAATAGCCTAGGAGTACTAATAGCCCAATTCCTTTTTCCTGTTTTCCCTTTCCCATCCTTGACCCGGCGAAAAGGGTTCCCTTGTTGGCGAAGCTGTAAGCTCCACTAACCAGCCGACGAGAGGGTCTGCCCTTACTTCCTCGTACTTCATTTTTTCGATTTCAAATATCTTCTCCTCTAAGGATTTTCTTCTTTCCCAGACTGCCTTTATCCGACACAAAAGACAATCCCTCAAATGATCTACCACCTTTTCTTCGACCGATTCACCAGCACATTGCAGCAACTCCGCCTCCGAAAGGCAGTCCACCCTCTCCGATTGAGAGCAACATCCAATTTCCTTGGCGAGCTTCTTCCAAATTGCCACAGCTACATTCATCTCCAAATAAAGTTTTGCCAATTCACTCATTTCTTCTCTCCTGTTCCATTTTTACACCAATGATCAAATGATTGCCATCATTAAGAAGCAACCTCCCTTTATTACTGCCAAAGCAAAGAAAAAGTATCTATTTGCCCTAAAATAAAGCCCTTTTCAATGCTTTGGTAGCCTAACTCGCTATGCTCAATTTTCAAGGTTCAACAATAAATACTAGCACAAAATAACCTTTTTGTCAACATATCCTCGGCACCAACTTCCCCCTTGGTGTTTCAATACGCTTTATGCTTCCAATGGAGGTTTTGAGCCAAACACCGTGACCACGCTCGACCGCACCGATAATTTTCGCTTCGCGGTTGTATTTTTGAAGAATTTTAATGGTTTTATCAGCATCTTTCGCCGCGACTGTCGCCACAAACCTCCCTTCCGAGGCGAAGGAAAATTTATCTATTCCCAAAAGTTCTGAAATTGCCACAACCTCTTTTTTGAACGGCAAAGTTTTTTCGTCGAGAACTATTTTAACGCGTGATTTTTCGGCAATTTCGTTGAGCACCGCGGCCATCCCGCCGCGCGTCGGATCTTTGCAGGAATGTAGATATTTCACTACACTTTGGATTTCTTTGACAAGAGGCTTCGAGTCACTTTTGATGTGAGTTTTATAATTAAACCGGCTGGCTAGAATCGCCGCCGTATGTTCGCCGAGATCCCCGGAGGAAATCACGACATCGCCCACCTTCGCTCCGCCGTTAGGAATAATATTTTCTGCCAGTCCTACGCCAGAGGTAGCAATTTCAATCTTGTCTATTTTTCCTTTCTCTGTCACTTTAGTATCCCCTGTCACCACCGGCGTGCCCGTTTCGCGCGATACCTTATTTATAGAAGCAACTATTTTCATTAAATCATCCTCAGGAAAACCTTCTTCGATCACCAGACTTAACGACACGCCAAGCGGTTTCGCGCCCATTACCGCCAAATCGTTTATCGTCCCCGAGATCGCGATTTTCCCGATGTCCCCGCCCGGGAAAAACAACGGATCGATTATGAAAGCGTCAGTTGTAAATACCAGTCTATCGTACTTCGTAGGGGTTCGATTAATCGAACCCCTACGATTCAAATCAAGCACCGCTCCGTCATCCCCCGTATTTTTCCAAGCGCCTTTGTAGCTCAAAATTCTCCTGATTTTGCCAATCAACTCTTCCGACTTCTTCCCTCCCGCACCGTGTTCCAATTCAATAAAATTATTTTTCATAACGATACTCGATATTACAGCCTCCCTCAGTCGAAACCATACACGCCCCTTGCGGATTATCGGGATTGCAAACTTTTCCAAATAACGGACAGTCCGTTGATTCAATCAATCCTTGCAACACCTCGCCGCAACGACACGCACTGGGCTTAGTTTTGATATTTTCTCTAATTTTCAAAATTAAATCTTTGTAAATAAACTCCGCGTCCTGTTTCTGGTATTTCTTTTTCAATTTTAGTCCTGATCTTCTTATAGTTCCCAGTCCCCGCCATTTACTGTCAATTATATCAAAAGTGCTTTTTATCAACTCCAGCGCTTTTTTATTGCCTCCTTTTTTTACAAGTCTGGCATATTCGTTTTGCACCTTGTATTCACCGGATATAATTTGATCCAAAAGCATATCCACCGCCAGGAGAACGTCGCTCGCCTCAAACCCCGCCACTACTTGCGGGATTTTAAACTTTTCGTAACTCTTTGTCCCGATAATCGCGCTCACATGTCCGGGATCAATGAATCCGTCGATTTTATTCTTTTTATTTTTTAAAAGTATTTCCATTGCCGGCGGAAAAATTTTATGCGAAGAAAAAACTGTCATTCCGTTTTTAACCGCCCATGCCGTCGCCGGCGCGGTTGTCTCAAAACCGATACCCCAAAAAATGATTGTTTTTTTGCGCGTCCGTAGAAACGCATTGCAATGCCTGCCTGTCCGGTAGGCAGGCGTCTCTACCTCTGAAACATCGTAAATAATCCGCACATCCGCTCCATTGCGCCGAGCTTCTTCCAGACTGCCCAAATTCCCCGACACCCCTGCCGCGTCCCCATAGCACGCCACTGGAATTCCGGCTTTGGCCAACCCGACAATTACATCGATGTCCTCCTGATCCGTCACACACACCGGACAACCCGGCCCCGAAACAAGTTGAATATTTTTTGGTAAAACGCTTTTAATATTATGTCTTGCAATCGCCTCCGCGTGCGTTCCGCAAAGTTCCATAAACCGTAACGGGCGATTTATTTTTGCGGCCTTTTTGCGAATATTTTCTAAAATTTTTTCATATCCCATAAGACTTCAGCTCATCAACATAGTTCTTCGCCATTTTCTCAATCGCAAACCCCGCGTGTACCATTACATAATCGCCTTTTTCCACTGAGACCAAGGAAATATTTACTTCCTTCTCAACGCCATTAAAATCAACTGTCGCCAGTTGATTATTGATTTTCATAATCTTACCCGGAATCGCAAGACACATACTCGCTTCGCTCAAATTAAAAGTTAAAAATTAAAAGTTTTTTTGATCCCTTTAACTTTTACTTTTTACCTTTTGGCTTATTTTATCCCTCGCCAGTCTCGCCACTTCTCTTTCTGAAAGTACATAATCCAAGCCTTTATCTTTTTTCGCTTTTAATTTTATTTCGGAAGAAATAAAAAATACCGCGATATCATTGAAATTGATTTTTTCCTTCCGAGCAAAGTCAGCTTTGAAATTTTCTATCATCTCATCGCGCAAGTCTTTTTCGGACAAAACTATGACTTTTTCAAAACCAAGTTTCGCAAACAACCCGTCAATCTTATCCTTATTTCCAATCTTTGCCAATTGCTCCAAAATTTTTTCTTCCATTCCAGCATCCACTATCGCCACTGCAATTTTTTTCAAGTCATCAAGATCTTGGATAATTTTTCCAAAATTATTTTGATCCGTCAGTGCCGCTACGGGACATGCCCGCACGCACTCTCCGCAAAAACTGCATTCTAACTTTTGATCATAAGGCGTACCAACAACCACGTCTCCCGCGCGATGATTAAAGCTAAATTTTTTCTCCGTACAAATATTGATACACCGCCGGCATTCCACGCAAAATTCGCTGTTTCTGGATATGCAAAGGTTTTCGTTTTCCACCACCACCCGCGACCAATTTTCTTTGACCAGCGCCAACTCTTCTCTCACGGTCATCTCGTCCTTTCTTGGCACAAAATGGAAGTTTTCTATTTTGTATTCCTCCGCCAACGACTGTAATTCGCACATCCTATTTTTCTTGCAGGTGGCGCATTTTCCGGCGTGATCCGCCCAGAGAAGCTCCAAATTTATGCGGCGCGCTTTTTCAATTTTCTCCGATTCTGTCGTCACTTCCAACTTCTCGCAAACTTTGAGTGTACAGGATGTCACCAGCTTATCAGTCAAATTAATTTCTACAAGACAGAGCCGACATACCGCTTCTCTTGGTAAACCCTCAAACGAACAAAGCGTCGGAATTCTAATATCTTCCCGCCGGCAAACATCCAAGACCGTTTCGCCTTCTTCGACTTTGTATTTTTTATTGTTTATCTTGATTTCCATATTACCCTGATTTCCCCAAATACCCTAATCTCCTAAAATCCCCAACTTCTCCACCGCATCGCTCATCGCCGTGGCCGCGAATTTTCCCAACGGGCAAAAAGTCGTATTATTCAAAGTCCAAAGAATATCTTCTAAGGCTTCCTTGTCCCGCTCGGATATTTCCCCGTCTTTCAGCCGTCCCGCGATTTCGTGAAGTCGGAACGTTCCTTCCCGGCAGGGCACGCATTTTCCGCATGATTCCCGGCGGAAAAATCCGGTCCAGGACAAGATTAAGTCATAAATATTCACCGATTTGTCGACAATCAATACCGCCCCCGATCCAAGTGGAACCGGGCAATCGCGAGAAAATGTAAGCGGCGTATCCAATTCATTTTCCGTAATTAACCGCCCCGACGCTCCGCCGATTTGCGCGAACCAAAGTTCCTTCCCGCAAGATATTCCTCCTCCGAATTCATGAATTAATTTATGAATTGTTGTCCCGGTTGGCGCTTCAACTACGCCCGGTTTTTTGACGGCTCCACCTAAAATATAAAGTTTTGTTCCCGGAGAGCAAGATGCGCCGATCTTGGAATATGCCTCGCCGCCATTCACGATTATCCATGGAACACTGGCAATCGTTTCCGCGTTATTCACGCACGTCGGCTTTCCGCATAGCCCGCTGTCAGTCGGATAAGGCGGACGCAGTTTCGGTTCGCCGCGGTTTCCCTCCATAGAATTTATCAGCGCTGTTTCTTCCCCGCAAACATACGCGCCCGCCCCCTGAAATATTTCTATATCCAAATCATAACAGGATCCGATGATACCTTTTCCTAAAAATTCCTTTTCTCTGGCTTGTTCCAGCGCATGCGCCAAGATTTCTTTTTGCTTTTCGTAATGGCCGTTTAAATAAATAAACGCCTTTCCGGCTCCGACGATAAGAGCGGAAACTATTATGCCTTCCAAAAGCATATGAGGATTATTATCGACTATGCTACTGTCTTTGTACGTCCCTGGCTCCGATTCGTCTAAATTGCAAATGAAATATTTTTTTTCCGTCTTCTCGGCGACCATTTCCATTTTTTGTCCTGTTGGAAAACCGGCCCCTCCCCGACCGCAAAGGCCGGACTTTTTTATCTCTTCCAGCGCCGTTCGCGCATCCATATCGCGGATAAATTTCTTGAGCGCGTCGTAACCGCCGACCTTGATATAATCCTGGATATTGAGAGGATCGATTTTATTCCAATATTTGGTGATAATTTTATTCTCCATATTGAAATTTCTAATTCACCTAATTACCTAATTCACCTAATAAAAATTAAAATTTTAAAAGGTCAAATGAAATGACAAATGCAAAATTCCTATTTTTTTGAATTTTGTTATTTGGAATTTTATTAGGTGAATTAGATGAATTAGAAATTAGGTGAATTCTATACCCATTCTTTCAAAATCCCATGCACTCCACTCACCGTAACCTTAGTATAAACCTTACCGTTCACAACCACCACCGGACCTTCTCCGCACTGCCCCAAGCAACTTATTATCTCCAGCTTTATTCTCGGATTATTTTCATCTCCCGCCTTGACGTGAAAGAGGTTTTCAATTTCCCTGATTATTTCAAAAGAGCCATTCACTGCGCAATTTGTTCCACTGCAGACTTCAATCGTTAGCTCCGGCTGTTTCTTGATATTTATCAAATCATAAAAACTGACTGTTTCGTATACTCGGGAAAGTGGCAAGTCAAAATATTTGGCCGCTTTTTGAGCGTCTTTTTGAGAAACATAACCAAAAGCGGCGCTGATTCTTTTCAGCACCGGCAGCAGATTTCTTGTTTCCGGTTCAAATTCAAGAAGTATTTTCTCAACAGTACTCATAATTTACGAACTACGAAATTAACGAAATACGAAACGTTTATGCTACACTTTTTCGTATTTTCGTATTTTCGTATTAGATTCGTATTTCGTAACCTAGGCTTTGCCGTCACTCCCGAAGAACTTCATTTTGCGTTTAACCGTGTCCTTTACCGCTTCTCTCGCTTCGCCAAGAAGCTTTCGGACATCAAAAGACACATTCCCCTGGTTCCGTACAGAATTTATCAGGTTATTTATAAAGGCCAACCGAGTCGCCGTGTCCACATTAAAACAGGCGATCCCTCTTTGGATAGCTTCAGTCACTCTTCCATTTTCCCAATCCGAAGCGCCATGCAGAACTAATGGAATATTGACATTTTTGTTGATCATTTCCAATCGGTCGAAATCAGGCGCCATTTTCTCTTTGAAGAAATCATGCGCGTTCCCGATCGCCACCGCCAAGGCATCCACTCCAGTATTTTTCACAAACGCTTCGGCCTGTCCAGGGTCAGTCATATATTTTCCCCAGTCCACGTCCTCCATCTCGATTTCTCCTAAGTATGGCACGGATCCAAGCTCCGCCTGGACATCCACTCCCTTGTCATGACAGAAATCAACCACTTTTTTGGTAATTTCTAAATTATCTTCATATTTTTTTCTTGATCCGTCATACATCACCGAAGTAAAGCCGATCGCCACCGCCCGCTGTATGATTTCAAAACTCTTCCCATGATCTAAGTGAATGCCAATGGGAATTTCCGGAGAATAAAACTCCGCGTCATTCTTAACCAGATGGAACATCCCCCGTCCGCCGCCGTATTCCATGGTCTTTTCCGTCATCTGCACAATCACCGGTGAACGCATTTCTTTGGCCGCCTCCACGATCGCTCTTGTTGTTTCAAGATTAACCGTATTAAAGGCTCCCACGGCATACCCATTTTGTTTGGCGTTATTAAGAATCTCTTTGACGCTAACTATCATAAAATTATTTTTATTGGTTAGATGTTACAAAAACTTCTAATTCACCTAATTTCTAATTCACCTAATAAAATTCAACAATTTCAAATAGCGGAATAAAAGGCAAAATGCTAAATAACAATTTTGGAATTTGGCATTAGAAATTTTATTTGACCTTTGGTTATTTTAATTTTTATTAGGTGAATTAGATAATTAGACAATTAGGTGAATTTAATATCAGCTATCTATTAATTATCTCTGCTATCTTCACAAACTCATATGGCTCCAGACTTTCCCGCCCGACCAGCGCTCCGTCCATCCCGGAATCAACGCAAATTTCTCTAACATTTTTCGCGTCAACCGAACCGCCATAAATTATTCTCACCTTGTCCGCCGTTTTCGCGCCATATTTCTCAACCAAAAACTTTTTTATCGTAAGCCGGGCACTCATAACATCATTAGATGTCGGCAAGCGGCCGGGATTGTTGGAGCTTATCGCCCAAACAGGTTCGTAACAAATGACAACATTCTCGATCCTCATATTATTCACCTTGTCCAAGCAATTCTTCAACTGACTGACAACTACTGACGCGCTCTTCAGCCCTTGTTCCTTGTCTCCGACGCAAAGAATAGGACTAAGCCCCTCTTTTAGAGCCGCGACAATCTTCAGGCTTACATCCTGATCGTTTTCGCAAAAGTATCTGCGCCTTTCGCTGTGCCCCAAGACGACGTATTCCCCGCCGAAATTCTTCACCATCGCGGGAGACACTTCTCCGGTAAACGACCCTTGCCTTTCCCAAAATATATTCAAAGCTCCAATCCTTACTTTCTTCCCCAAGGTCTTAAAAAAACTTTCCAGATGAATTGGCGGCGGACACAGGACAATCTCCGTTTTTTCAAGTTTTTTCCTGCCCAGCTCCTTCTTAAATAAACCCAAATATCTCTCCCGTTCCACGGGAGAAAGAATGTTCATCTTAAGATTTCCGACAACCAGCTTCATCAATTTTAATAATTATTTTTAATATTTAAGTGTCTTTTTATAAACCAAACCAACCCCGCTAAAATCACTACCCCTATAATTATATCAAATTTATGGAAATATACGCCAAGGGTATTCCAATTATCGCCCAGTTTTTTCCCGATATACGCCAGGAGGTAACAAAAAGGCAAAGATCCAAGGAAAGTATACGCCACAAACTGCCAAAAATTCATCCGGGCGATTCCGGCCGGGAGAGAAATAAATGTCCTAACTACCGGCATCATTCTAGAGAAAAACACCGCCCAATTGCCGTATTTGTTAAAAAAATTGTCCGCAATATCTAAATCATGATGTGTCACCAGCACGTATTTTCCGTATTTTTCCGCCATAGGCCGGCCGCCATAATATCCTACCCAATACGCCGCCACCGAACCGATTACGCAACCGATTGCTCCGGCCAAAGCCACGCCCCAAAGAGTGAATTCCCCAGTCGAAACCAAATAGCCCGAAAAAGGCATAATTATTTCCGAAGGCAACGGAATACAAGCCGACTCGATAGCCATCATCAGCGCCACACCGGAATAGCCGAGCAGAGAAATGCTTGCGATTATAAAGCTGGCTAATACTGAAATTATTTTTTCTATCATACTTTCTAAAATTCCAAATTACAAGCACCAAACTCCAAATAAATTCAAATTTACAAAATTACAATTTTCAAAATTCCTTTCTTGGTTTCGAATTTTGGTCATTTGGATTCGTTTTCTATCCAATAGCTTGGAAACAATTTATTAAATAATCCGGGGTTTTAAAATCTATTCCCATATGCAGTCTTTCAGTATTGTAGTAATCCAGCCAAGCCGGTAGAGCTCTATTAAATGTTTT
>JAUPKF010000022.1 GCA_030837625.1 Patescibacteria group bacterium
AACCATATTGACTGCTTTGGCTCGCAGTCTTGGCATTTGAGGGTTGGTTGTATACATATTTGGAAACGTTAGTTTTAACCGGTTATTCTACACCGGAAAACGTTTCCAAGCTATTGGGCTATTACGTAGCACTTGACAACAATTTGTAATTGGCTATACTACAGTAAGTTATTAAAAACAATAAAACCTACAGTTGGATCCTGGCATTTACTTGTCCAGGGTTGGGTCCAGCTAATCCCGATGTTATCGGGAAAGGTGGCTTTTGCGCTAGTGAAAGCCCGGCAATCCTCCGTAATCAAGGGAAAGCTGATGTCGCCCCGATTTATCGGGGGACTGAGTCAGTAAAGTGGTCTTAATCCGTTTTGCTGACGGATTTTTTTAATCCGTTGGAAATAGGTTGAGACAAAAAAGGTGGTACCACGGGATAACCTCTCGTCCTTTTGTCAAAATGCTTTTTAGCGTTTGGGCACGAAGACTAGGGGTTTTTATTTGACCTCTTAGCTAGATTATTGTATGCTAGCGAGTCAGTTCTTTGATAATTCATCACATGGGAAAATATTCATCGGTCGGGTATGCTAACTAGAAAAGGAGAGAAAAAGATGTTAAGAAATGTGGTTGGATTGTTTGCGTCTCTAGCAGTTTCTGTTATTGTAATGTTGTTTGCGCTGTTTATGATAACAGGACATTTTATCACACAAGATCTTGGGGCGGTATTCTTGCTGGTAGGAATTTTGTTGTTCTTTTCCCATGTCATACTGGAAAATCGGGAAAATTGTCATACAAAAACCAATCGGCGTGATAAGCTTCCATATATTTCGCATCCGTGGGTTTGAGAAAAAAATCACAAGCAATCAGAAGGAGATCTAAGGTGAAGATTGTTTATATGGTAAATGCAATATGCAATATCAAGTGTTTCCATTGCTTTGAAAAAAGGAGGAGATGATATGTGGCGAAATCTGTTGAGTATTCCTTTTGTAGCGGAGATCATTGAACCAGTGGTTCAATGGAGAGAAGGAATCTCTACCTATTTAGGAATGGGGTGCTACGGAAGCGATGGTCAAAAGACGACTGCCCTTGGTATCGAGATGTTGTTTTTCCTTGGTACGGCAGAGAGGATTCATCGGGAGATAAAAGCAGGGAATAAACAATTGGTTTTTTCCGACCTTTGTTTTCCTTCAAGCTTCTTTCAATCTGAAAGTGAGATTGCTCTAGTAAAGAAGCTTCTCGGCTTATTTTCTGGAGAAGATGAATGGGAAATCCTGAAAGTTTCGGAATTGATCCGATTGAAACCGCAACTTGGCAAGTGTGCCACCTATGCAGAACTGCAGTCGTGCGTTACGGTTGATTTGCTGGGCGAGGTAGGTCTTCAAATCGGGTGGATACATGCTGTTGGCGGAAACGGAGTCAAAGACGAGAGGCACTTCTTTAGTCAGCTTCAAACGTCTGGGTTTCAGCATGACGGAATAGGAGCAGTGTTGGCAAAGTTTCCTGTTCTGCCAGGAGGTTCTTCGGGTGCGCCATATATTGTTAAGCCGCATCAACTTGATACGCGCCTGTTGCTCGTCGAAACTCCCGACTCGGTTATCGCCAAGTTCAGGCGCGGTTGTCCAAGGGGACGGATCCGCATGAGCCCATTCAAAGAAGTGGTTGAATTTGTGGAATACTATGATCTTCCAGTTAGCCGTAAGGATCCAATCAAAATGTATGTTGGATTGGCCGAGTGGTTAAACGAGAAGGTTGGTGATGAATACCGCAAGGTCTTTTGATTTTTGGCAGGGGAACTGAACCAGTTCCCCTGCCCTCGCATTATTTTGAAAAAAATATTAAACTTAATTATATATTTTGCATAAACAATTTGATTTATACTCCAATGAATTCATTTACAAAGAAAATTAAAAGAATAGATAACTATATTCTACATGAATCAGGCGATAAAAATTGCTTAAGGTTTGATGTGGGCACTTCCTGTTTGGGGCCAAGTAAAAAAATTTCAAAAGTAATAAAAAATCTTTCCACGGCAGGTTTATCTGAGTATCCTGATCCAACTTACAAAGAACTGAAAGAAGTCATTGCCAAAAAATATGATATTAACCTAGAAAACATAACTGTAACCGCAGGAGCGGATGAGGCAATCAGTCTCATACCAAGAGCGCTTCTTGAGCCAAAGAGCAGTGCCGTTGTTGCTGTGCCTACCTTTTATAGAATCATAGAATCAAATCAGCAGTTTGGTATAAAAAATATGCTAGTTTCAATAGGAAAAAATTTTAAAATAGGCAAGAACTATTTAGATTTAATCCTTCATGAAGCTAAGCGAGCTAAGACAAAAATGATTTGGATATGTAATCCGAATAATCCTACAGGAGAAATTATAGAATTAGATGGACTGGAATATCTTTTGAAAAAAGCAGGAAAAATATTTGTTACTGTCGATGAAGCTTTTTGTGATTTCGCTGATCCCAATACGAAATACTCTTCGGCACGTCTAGTCAAAAAGTATAAAAATTTAATTGTAATCGGAAGCTTGTCAAAGGCATACGGATTGCCTGGCTTAAGAGTTGGATATATTATTTCTAATAAAGATATTATAGACAATATTGATGTAATTAAGCCTGTTTTTAATGTGAGTTATTTATCAAATCGTATTGCCATAGAAACTCTTAATGATCAGGATCATTTATTGAAAACGTACAAGTTAATTTCCAATGAAAGGGAGTATGTTATCGGCAATATTAAGAAGATGAAAAGCTTGCAGATTTTAGGCGAGTCATGTGTGAATATCTTTTTGATCAGACACAAAACTAAGGATTTATTCGAGGAATTGCAAAAAAAAGGTATCGTTGCAGCTGATTTTCGTAAAAGCTTAGGACTAGAAAATATGGGATGTGTAAGAATTACTATTAAAAAAAGGAAGGATAACAATTTACTAGTTGAAGCATTGAGAGATATTGACAGTTATAATATCGTCCGCTAACATTCATAATACGGTAAAGCAGGTAGTGGTTCAGACAATAACACATAGGAGGACGTATTATGACTTTAGAACAGGCAGGAGATTGTCAAGAAATAGTACATTGGTGCGCCAGCAACCTGGGGCGTATGCAAGCGGAGAATAAGACTCCATCGGAAATGGTTCAGGCTTGTCTGAATCATATTTCTCCGCATGAGGAAACCTGCATCAGTCCAGATGTCGTGGAGCGTTATGTTGGCGCGTGCTTGTCTTAGCTCTTTACTTTTCAATTAAGCCCTTTTTGCGGGCGTGTAGCTCTAATGGCTAGAGCATCGGACTCCAAATCCGAGTGTTGGGGGTTCGAATCCCTCCACGCCTGCCACCCTATCTCATTGTAGATAGGTTTTTTTATTTACAGACAAATTTAAAAGCAGGTTTCGCATAAGCTCTGCAAAACCTGCCCGTCTATTTTCTGTTAACTCCAACTACTTCTCTCCAATCTAACCCTTCAGTTTGGCGACCAATTCGTCAATCAATTCCATGGTTGTATGGTTCATGACGACGATGTTCCAAACTGTCGACTTCGCCGAGTCGAGAGGGCTTGAGAGATCGGCGGGAAAACCTTCGTGAACGTGCGTGATATAAATATCGCGCAATGCTTCCGGTATCTCTCCTTTCACCGCGACGATGTTGATGTCGTTATGAAAAGTCTGAAACCCGGCGCTTTCCAGTCTCAGTCGAATGGCGTGAGCCATGGAAGTCAATCGGTTGGCAAAGTGTTCGTAACCTTCCTTGCCGATTTTCTTCATGGCAGCCCAGCAACTGAGAGCTATGGTGCCTGAACGTGATCCACAGAGAGTACAATCGTTGCCGGGAATGTAGGGGGCGATGGATTTCACCCTCTGAAAGAGGCCGCGACGTGCCAAAATGATACCGCTGCCATAAGGCGCCAGTCCCATTTTGTGAACATCGATCGCGATAGAGTCGACGTGCTTATTCGAAAATCCGATCTCCGGCAACCAGTCGATGAAGGGGATTACGAAGCCGCCGAATGCCGCATCCACATGAAAGTGGATATTGATTTCCGGGTACTGAGATTTGGTTTTCTCAATGATGTCATTCATGGCGGGGACGTTGTCTACTGAGCCGAGCATAGTCGTCCCGGCATTTCCTACCACGATTATGTTGGGAATACCTTTATCTGCCAGTTCATGCAATTTATGCTCAAATTGATCAAGCAGGAGATGCCCGTTGTCATCGGCGCCGAGAAGATGCAAACCGCTTCCGTCATTGCCGGGCTCAATTCCGATGCCCAGTACGTTAGAGGCCTTGATCACGGAATAGTGCGTAAGGTAAGAGCAGATGATGGCGCATGGCTTTTGCTTGTGGGCGTCTCTGCCCATCCAGCAACCGACCAGGTTAGCCTCGGTTCCACCGGAAGCTATGTAGCCGTCAACTTCATCAGGACTGGCGTTCATAAGGTCCGCGGCCATGGCGATTACTTCGCGTTCGGCGGCTTGAGTTCCACTGAAGCCGATTTCACAGTCGCACATATCTTTGTTGGTATGCATGCCGATATTGTTGGAATGACGATCAAGGTATTGGCTGCAAATTTCGACTGCAATGGGCTCGGGAATGGTGCCGGGAAAACCGATGATCTTGTCTTTGCCGTAGCAGATGTTTTGGTCTGCGAAATCCTGGATTCGTGCTTTGATTTCAGTATCATCAGTGGAGCTTTGCCAGATAGGTCTGGATTTACTTCCGAGGCAGGCTTCTTGGTGCCTATTTTCATTGAGATTTCCGCAGGCCGGACATTTAGCGGGAGTGGCCCCCGTGGAAATAACGCCGAACTGAGTTTCGCAACTTGCGCATTTGCACTTTTCCTTGCTGATGCGTACGATGTTGCAATTTTCGCCTTGGATGACATCGTTACATTGAGGGCAACAAACATTGCCCTTTCCATCGGGCTGTTCGTCGCCAAAAGTCAAATCGCAGCGAATGCAGTAAAGCCGACCGAAATTTGTAGCTTGCGCCAGCATAGTCGTTCTCCTCTTATGCATTGTCAGGTGGTTTATGTATTTTGCCCTATTTTTGCCTATCGGTGTGATGCGCAAACGCCTCCTCTAGTTGGATTAAAAAATTAAAGAACCCTAATACTCCTTGATTTGGAGGTTATAGTAATCTATAGGCGTTGTCAACTGATAGCGCCTATTCGAAGTATGATCGAAGCATGATTGACAAAACGAATTAAATCCGCTTGAATAAGTAGAACACTGTAAATAGGCTAGTGTTGGCATATTGTTGTCTCATGCTGACCTAATAATGGATTGTCATCATACAAAACACAGGAGGTTAACAGTGGAGAGACAAATTGTTCTTTCAGGTATCAGAGCAACAGGGAAACTGCATCTGGGCAATTACGTAGGTGCGCTTAAGAACTTCGTGGAGCTTTCCAGAGATGAAGCAAAGGAATGCTTCTATTTTATCGCCAACCTTCACACTCTCACGACCCATACCAATCCGTTCGAACTGAGAGCGAGTGTCAAGGACATCGTGCGCGATTTTCTGGCGTGCGGACTTGACCCGAAAGTGGCAACGATTTACGCTCAATCCAGCGTTCCGGAAATCACCGAACTGTCCTGGATTCTGTCGTGCATCGCGCCGCTGAATCTCTTGACCATCATGCCTCACTTCAAGGAGAAGCGAGACAAGCTCAATGAATCAGGCATCACAGAAAACGCCGGACTTCTGACCTATCCGATTCTCATGGCCGCCGACATTCTGTGTGTCAAATCCGAGCTGGTTCCAGTTGGCGATGATCAAGCGCCTCATGTGGAGTTCGCTCGCGAACTGGCCAAGAAGTTCAACGATATGTTTGGAGAGCTGTTTCCCATGCCGAAGTTTTTCGGGGGAGCAGGACTCAGACTGCCTGGTCTGGATAACCGTGGCAAAATGAGCAAGAGCGAAGCTTCAAGCGTCATCTATCTGGACGATAGTCATGATGCCGTATGGAAAAAGCTCAAAGTGGCCATCACTGATCCGCAGCGTGTCAAAAGGCGCGATCCGGGCAATCCTGATGTGTGCAACATCTTTACGTTTCATCATGCGCTGGAAACGCCGGTGGACGATATTGCCCGAATAACCAGAGAGTGTAAAAGCGGAGAAATCGGATGCATCGAATGCAAGGAGATTTTGGCCAAGGTTGTCAACGACATTCTTCGACCGATCAATGAACGAAGAGAGCAAATCATCGGTCTCGGTGCAGGCTATATCGATGAGGTCATGCATGACGGAGGATTGCGGGCGCGCAAGGTAATTCAGCAAACGGTGGCTGAAGCCAAGGAATTGGTGGGAGTTCCCTGTTACTAGCTTGACATTGGTTCAAACAATTTTGAACAATCTAACCCAGCCGGTTCATTAGAACCGGCTCTTTTTGTGTCATGTACATATGTTTGACATAATTTCAAAGGATGCTATACTTTACTAAAGTAAAGCGATAGTATGAATAAATGGAATAATTCAAAAACTGAAGACTTAATCAAAGCGATCTTGGTCATGGAAAGCCCTAAAGAGGCCAGAATGTTTTTGCGTGACCTTTTGACAGAAAAGGAGCTGGTTGAGTTTGGTAATCGTTGGAGGGCGGCTAAGATGCTTAATGACAAAATTACTTATTCAGAAATAGTCAAAGAGACTGGCCTGAGTTCGACCACTGTGGCCAGAATTTCCAAATGGTTGAAAGGTGGCATGGGTGGGTACGGACTTGTGCTTAGTAGAATTTGCAAGAATCATCATAGCGTCTCTTCTCATTCCGGGAAAAGGTTGATTTAGATTTTCTTTACGATTTTCTCATGAACCTCTTCCTGGGGCAGGAAGAGGCGTATTTTTTTGTTCTTTTTAAACAATTCATGGAAAGGAATTCGAGATGAAGATTGTCAAACTTTGCAGTGGAGAAATTAGTCGAAGCCTTATGGTCAAATGCGCCGAACTTTATTGCGATATTTGGAAAGAATCGCCTTGGGAAGAGTACTTTTGGACGGTTCCGGATGTTCTTCGTGATATGGAGGGTGAATTTTCCAAAATGTTTGCTAACTCTCTTTTCGCAGTTGACGAAACAGCTGAAATCCTAGGCTTTACTTGGGGATATGCTGTTTCTGCGGAGGAATTGCAGGAAATTTGCGGTAGCAATGAACTGGGCTATATCTTTGATGGTAAAGAACGAGTTTTCTATATTGACGAGTTGGGAGTTAAAGCTTGTCGCAGGATTAGCGGTGTAGGTGAAGCTCTTTCGCGCGGACTGATTAACTGGGCGGTGGATTGCGGGCTACAGAGAATTTTGCTTAGAACTGATGAAAAAGCGGCTGCTGCTCGAAAGTTATATGGGAAAATTGGCTTCCAGGAACTGACAGTGAAGGATGAAAAACATCCCGAGCGAACGTATTGGGTTTTGGAGATAGCAGTTCCTTTATGAGTTGGTGATTGTGGTGGTTAATAGAAAGTGCCTCTCGCTTGTCCCAAGAAGGAACAAATGGAATCTTGCCATTTGTTCCTTCTTCAGTCATTATGAAGGTAGAGAGAAAATAAAAAATATATAGACAATATTATGACTCCCATCGAGAAATTGCTAGTTGAGTTATTAAAAATCCCGTCTGTTACGGGTCAAGAAAAAGAAATTGGCCGATTTTTGGTTTCAGAACTTCGGGATTTTAAAATTGAAAAACAACTGGTGGAAAAAGACCGGTTTAACGTTATCGCGAGAAAAGGCGATCCGCAAATTCATATCGTGGTTCATATGGACACGGTTCCGGGGGTAATTCCCGTAAAAATTACGAAAGACAAAATTTTCGGGCGCGGGGCAATCGACAATAAGGGAAACATTGCCGGCGCGATTATGGCAGCCAGAAAAATGGAAAATATCGGTTTGATTTTTACCGTTGGCGAGGAAGTTGATTTTGCCGGGGCGAAAAAAATAAAGATAAAAAAAGGAAAGTTTATCGTGATGGAGCCGACAAAGATGAAATTTTTAGCCGGCCAAAGAGGGGCGATTGCTTTTGATGTTATCGCGAAAGGCGTTCAGACGCACTCCTCGCTTGATTTCAAAAAAGAGGACAGCGCGGTTTATAATCTGCTAAATACACTTTCTGAATTATACAAAAAAGGTTGGACTGCTTTTAACGCGGTTATTTTTGAAGGAGGGGAAAAAGACAGTATCGTTCCTCCTCGCGCCAGGGCTGAGATATTTGTCCGCCCCAAGGATCTCGTTGAGTATAGAAATATAAAAGCCGAACTGGGAAGAATCAAGGGAAAAAATATTGAAGTGAGGATGAAAGAAGCGATGCCTCCATGCTTTAGCGGTATTTTGAAAAACGGCAAAGTCGCCCCATTTTTTTCCGAAATGTTTTTTTTCAAAAATAGTGTGTTATTCGGAGTCGGGGACATCGCCAATGCCCATACTGCGGACGAATTTGTATCGCGAAAAGAGTTGAATAGGTTGGAGGGAGAATTGATTGAACTGGCTAAAAAACTTGAGGCTTGATTAACTTCTCAAAAAAATGATGGAAGCCATGGGCGGGCGCATCGGCGTCGATTCCAAAGGCGCCGGCTTCGGCTCGACTTTCTGGGTGGAAGCGCCGAGGGAGATGGGAGGGGAAATAGAAGCGCCGGGTGTAAAAATAATGGAACAGAAAACAGGTAAAGCAATCCGGGCGGCGGTTGCTTTTTTGTTAATTTTGTGCTAAAATAAGGGCATAAGAATGCCTGAATAAATCATATTTAAGCTATGCGCAATTGGTCTGTCGACATAAGCGAACTGAAAAAGGACAAAAAGCAATATGCCGTCTGGCGCTTGGAGCAAATGGTTAATTTCGGTTTGGAAGGAAAAAAAATCAACCGTGAAAAGATAAAAAAATATTGGAAAATTCTTTGCCTTGATCCCGATAAAAAGAAATATTTAAAAATGATATTATGGCCGAAACAATCTTAAGCGCCAACCAAATCAAGATTTTGGAAGCGATTAGCAAGGACAGTGAAATTTGCGGGAATTTTTATCTGACTGGCGGGACAGCCTTGGCGGAGTATTATTTGAAACATCGCCTGTCCGAGGATTTAGATTTTTTTTCCGAAAATGAGTTTGACGCTCAGGCGATAAATGTTTTTTTTGCCCGGAACAAGAAACCGCTTGGAATAAAAAAAATTGATTTCCAGCAAAGCTTTAATCGCAATTTGTTTTTCTTGTATCTCGAAAAAGATACTATTAAAACAGAATTTACCTACTTCCCATTTCCCAGAATTGAAAAAAAAATTAAAAGAAACGAATTGTTCGTAGACAGTCTGGAAGATATCGCCGTCAATAAGCTGTTTACAATTTATCAAAAGCCGCGTTCGAGGGATTTTGTTGATTTGTATTTGATTATGGAGAAAACCGGCTGGACAATGGACAGATTGATTAAAAAGACCAAAGTGAAGTTTGATTGGCATATAGACTATTTGCAGTTGGGCAGCCGATTTTTGCTGTCAGAAACTGTCAAGGACTATCCGCGGATGATTTTGAAGTTGAAAAACGAAGAATGGCAGAAATTTTTCACGGATCAAGCTAAAAGTTTCAGCAAGAAAATCGTTGCTTAATTTCAGGCTTCGGCTCGACTTTCTGGGTGGAAGCGCCGAGGGAGATGGGAGATGTTTGAGAAAGAAGTTCAGGATAAGAGGTTGAAAAAAGCATGATTATTGATTCACACGTCCATATTTCCAGATATAATAAAAACGCAGCCTCTCTCGAAGAGGCTTTTGGATTATTTTTGGAAGAAATGGAGAAAAATGGAATAAGTGGCGCAATAATTATTCCGGACAATATTGAGGGTAGTGATAATATTGTAGATTTGGATAAAGCGATTGAGTTGATTGGCGAGCGCAAAAACTTGTTTCTGCTGGGCAGTCCGCAAATCATCCAAAGAGGCTCGGGCGAATTGGAAAAATACAAGAAACTTTTGGAAGAAGGAAAGATAAAGGGGATCAAATTATTTCCAGGGCATGATCCGTATTATCCAACAGACGAAAGATGTTTGCCGTATTACGAACTGTGTGAAAAATTAAATGTGCCGGTTTTATTTCATACTGGAGAAAACTCAGGAGATAGTGAGTGTGCCAAGTGGAATGATCCAGAATATATTGTAGAGATTGCGAAAAAATATTCGCAACTCAAAGTTATCATCACGCATTACTATTGGCCGAAGATGGATTATTGTTATGAGATAACGAAAGATATTCAAAACATATATTTTGAAACGGCGGCTATGGCCGATGCCGAAGTGGTTGAGAAAAGTGGCGGGATTGAAAAGGTAAAGGAAACTTTGCGAAAAACCATTGTTGATCGGTCGGATAAAGTTATTTTTGGCACCGACTGGCCGATGTGCAAAATTGAGGAGCATATTGAGTTGATTAAATCACTGGAATTAAATAAAGATGTGGAGGATGGGATATTTTGGGGGAATACAAAGAGAACTTATAATCTCCCTCTGTAATTTGCCAAACAACTCAAAAGACGCTAATATGTAAAAATTAAAAAATAAGACTTGTTAAATAGCATGAATTCAAAATTATACATCCATTTTCTCAAAACAGAAAAGAAGCTTAATCCCAAAATGAAAGAACTTTTGGAAGAGGTAATTAAAACGCATGCCGCGAACGCCTGCAGTCTTTTGGGAATTGTTTATGTAAATATAACCGTTTATTCTAATCCTAATTTTGTAATTCCTGAAACTGGCGAAGGCGGTTATGCGGCATCTGGAGATTGGTTTCAGATTTACATTGATCCTGCTAAATCAGAAGATGAACTAAATAGAATAATTAACATTGATATACCACTCACTATCTATCATGAACTCAATCATGTGACCAGATGGAATAGCACTGGATACGGTTCAACTTTGCCGGAGGCGATTATTACCGAAGGTCTAGCTTCAGTTTTTGCCGCAGAAAATTGGGAAAAAGCAAAGTCGCCTTGGGTTAAATATTCCCCAGAAGAAATCAATGAATTAATGAAAGTATATCAAAATCGAGATAAGAACTTGGATAGTGATTATAGTCATGGCGATTGGTTTTATGGGACGGGAGACTTACCGAGATGGATCGGGTATAAGTTGGGTTTTCATATAGTTAAAATGGCTCGTGAAAACAATCCCGCGGTTGGTTGGAATAAATTGATAAATATGACCGCAGAAGAAATTATTAAGTTGTCAAGTTGTCAAGTACCCATTTTCTTAGACACGAACTCTGAGATTAAAAAATGATTAGCAAATTGAATTGGAGGCATTTTGAGAGCGGTATGAATCCGCTCGTTGTTATATCTGTAAATGGTTTGGTAAATTT
>JAUPKF010000014.1 GCA_030837625.1 Patescibacteria group bacterium
CCCGACCGTCCCCGGAATCCCCGCCGCCCACTCCATTCCAGTGAGGGAGTTTTCTGTTGCCAATTTTACAATATTCGCCAAACTATCTCCCGCCCAGCACTCAATTCTCCAAGAGCTTAGCTCTTGGACTACATTCTCCAAGAGCTTAGCTCTTGGATTCCCAGATGCTAATTTGATAACCAGTCCATCAAATCCTTCATCGCTCACCAAAATATTGCTCCCTCCGCCCAGCACAAAAATTTCGAGATTGTTATCCCGCGCGTAAGTTACCGCTTCCATCATTTCCTCCTCGCTCGCGGCTTCGCAAAAAAACCTCGCCGCCCCGCCAATCCCAAAAGTCGTCATCGGCGCGAGAGGGATGTTTTTTTGTATTTTGGGGGGTTGACTTTTCATTGATTTGGGTGTATAATTAAACATCGTACATTGTGTGCCGTTTTAAACTTAAAATGGCTTAAAATAAGAACAACCAAACAAGGAGAGGGTAATGGAAATAGAGAATGGAGGAAAAGCAACATTCCAATATGGTGGAGAAACAACACTCCAGCAAGGGGACATCGTTACTTTTTGTCCCGCAAGTAACGGTCTGCTTATTGTCCGACCAACCTTGAATCCAGGGCAGAGTATTCGCTGGAGCATAACTGGCGATAACAAGCTTACTATACTGGGAGACATGAACAATATACGGTTATATGCTCTGATGGTCTTCATCAGGGAAATAACGGGGATGAGTTTTCGAAAAACTGATTACCTCAATGGATATAAGGGGGCGGATCAGTACATCATTGAGTAGCTCATACCGCTCCGTAGCCTCACGGCTTCGAAGACACCGGCCTCGGCATTTTCGCCCGGGGCTTTTTTTATTTTCAAAAATCTTCGCTAACCCGTCATCCTGAGTACGGCGAAGCCGGACGAAAGATCCACTTACGGCTGTCGAGGACTATCTTTTATGAAATAGATCCTGTGATATTCGCAAATAGATCCTTCGCTCGACTTTGTCGATCTCAGGATGACGATAAAAAAGGCCGTTGAATCTCAGAGCTTACCCTGAGTACTCAAAGGGATGACAGGCTTTCAGTGTAATCAATATAATCACGTGCGAATCTGTGGTTCAGACTTGCGCGTTTCCTCCCACAAAAACACTGCCACGGCGCAAATGAAAACCATCAACCAGTCGAGGGCGTCGATCGGCGCCATACCCAGATAGTATTGCAAAACCGGCAGATACATAAATGATAGCAAAATAACGACGGAAATGAAAATCGAGCCGATCAGGTATTTGTTTTTGAAAAATCCCAACGCGAACGGAGAAAGCCGCTCGCTGCGGGATTGGAGAAGATTGGCCATCTGCGTCATCGAAAGAACGGCGTAAGCGGCTGTGGTGGATTTTATGTACAGAAGAGAATCGGCCGCCATATCTTCGCCAAAGTTCCAGCCGCCGCGCATCATCGACCAGATAAAAGTAACCACCGCCCCGGCCGCCATAAGAATTCCCAAATAGGCGATCCGACGGAATCCCTGAAAACTCATCACGTTCTGGCGCGAATTTATCCCCGCGCCGATTTCTTTTCTATTATTTCCGCCCGGCTCTTCCGGTTCCATACTCAAAGAGAATGATGGAAAAACATCCGTTCCCAGATCGATTGCCAAAATCTGAACGGCCGAGACGGGCGCCGGGATTTGCAAAAGAACTCCGAAGATAACCGTAAACAATTCTCCAGCGTTGGACGTAAAAACATAATGCACGAATTTTTTCAGATTGGAAAAAACCGTCCGGCCTTGTTTCACGCCGTTCACGATCGACGCAAAATTGTCATCCAAAAGAATCATATCCGAGGCTTCCTTGGAAACATCCGTTCCGATGATTCCCATCGCCACTCCGATATCGGCGCGCTTGAGCGCCGGCGCGTCATTCACTCCATCGCCCGTCATCGCGATCACAGCGCCGTATTTTTTCAAAATATTGGCAATGCGCAGTTTTTGCTCTGGCGCGATCCGCGCGAACACGCATAAGCCGTTTTTTATTCGCGTGTATATTTCCCTATCATTTAACCTTTCTAAAAAATTTCCGTTAATTACTAAATCTTTTCTATTCTCAATTTTAAATTTTACATTGTCATTTTGATTTTTTCGGCCAGAGGCTGATCCGCCTTTGGCGGAGATTTTTGATTTTTGATTTTCAAACAACCCGACGTTCTTAGCAATAGCTTCGGCAGTTAGTTCGTAATCCCCGGTAATCATAATAACTCTTATCCCCGCCTCCCGGCACTCCGCGATAGCTTCGGCCGCGCCCTGCCTTGCGGGGTCAATCATCGCCATCATTCCCACCCAAATCAAATCCTTTTCGGCCTGGTCCGCCGAGACTTCAGCCTTCATTTCTCTGTACGCAAACGCCAAAACTCTCAGCGCTTCAGCCGACATTTGGTTATACATCTTCCTGATAGTTTCCTTCTCCCCCGGAAAAAACGGCCTGACCGCGCCGCCGCATTTTATAAATTTGCAAAGGTCGATCATTACATCCGGCGAACCTTTGACATAGGAAACATTCTTGGTATTACGGTATACAACGCTCATTCGCATCCTTTCTGAGGAAAACGGATTTTCCGTTATTTTTTTCTCGCCCATAGCGTAATATCCTTCTTTCGGCTCAAACTTCTTGCCGGCCACCGCTATCGCTCCTTCCGTCGGATCGCCTAAAATTTTATACTCCCCATCTTTTTCCACCAATTCCGCATCATTGCAAAGCGTCCCGATTTTGAAAAGCAGTTCCAGATTATCGACCTCTCTCGGATTAATTTTATTTCCCTCTTTCGTAAAATCTCCATAAGGCGCGTAGCCGGTTCCAGAAATATCAACTATTTCGTTATTAACTACGACACGAGTAACCGTCAATTCATTCTTAGTAATCGTTCCGGTCTTGTCGGTGCAAATGACGGACACGGAGCCCAGGGTTTCCACCGCGTTAAGTTTTTTCGCCAACACGTTGTTTTTCAAAAGACGGCGCATCCCCAGCGACAGCGCCACGGAAATCGCCGCCGGCAAGCCCTCCGGCACCACTGAAACAGAAAGAGCCAGTGCGAAAAGAAAATTTTGGTAAAGCGACATTTTGAAATACTGCCCGGCGATAAACACAATCGCTCCGATAAAAACCGCTAGGATACTCACGTTTCTTCCTAAAACCCGCATCTGCCGCTGAAGCGGAGTCGGCTCGTCCTTCACTTCCTGCGTCAAATTGGCAATACGTCCCAACTGCGTATCCATTCCGGTAGCCGTCACGACAAACCTGGCTTCTCCCACGGAAGCGTCCTCTCCCATAAAAACCATATTATCGATATCGGCCAAAGCGACGTTGGACTCGGAAATGATTTTGGCCGATTTGGGCTCCGGCTTTGATTCGCCGGTAAAGATGAAGCTGTTCACTTTGAAACTATAACTTTCCAAAATATATCCATCCGCCGGAATCCTGTCGCCGGACGACACGAAAATAACGTCGCCCGGAACGATAAACCGGGTGTCAATTTCTTTTTTTTCTCCGCCGCGAATAACAATGGCTTTGTCAGCCGCCAGTTTTTTCAAGCTATCCAAAATCCGCTCGGCTTTAAATTCCTGCAAAAATCCGATGAGGGCGTTTATAAAAACGATAATCAAAATTATCGTTACGTCGCGAAATTCTCCAAAAATTGAAGCCAACCCGGCCGCGACTAAAAGTATCCACACTAGAGCGTCGTTGAACTGATTGCCAACCAGTTTCACCCACTTCCAACTGCGCTTTTTCTGGATTTGATTCCGACCGCATTCTCTCAGCTTTTTTTCCGCCTCGTCCTCTGCTAAGCCATTCTCTGATGAATCATACTTCAGAAAAATCTCTGCTAGAGTCAGATTGTATATTTGTTTTTTGTTTTTCTTTGGCATTTAAAAACTTTTAACTTTAGACTTTAGACTTTAGACTTTCAATTTACTTGCTACTTCCCACACATTCCCCGCGCCTATCGCGATAACAACATCATTTTCTCCGATTTTGTCTTTTAGAAATTCCACCGCTTCGTCTATAGTGGGAATATACTCGGCTTTGCCGGAAGAGTACTTATTAATCAGATCAACTAAATCCTTGGAATGCACGCCACCCTGCTGTTCGCGCGCCGAGCCGTATATGTCCAAAACTATCACTTTGTCAGCGTGATCAAAACTTTGGGAAAACTCTGGGAGCAAGGCTTTCGTCCGGGTGAAAGTGTGAGGATGAAACACCGCCCAGATGTTCTTTTCCGGGTAAAGTTCCCGCGCACCCTTGAGAGTCGGTTTTATTTCATCAGGGTGATGGCCGTAATCGTCGATCAAAATCGCGCCGTTTCTTTCTCCGACATATTCAAACCGCCTGGAAGTTCCTTTGAAATTCTTCAACGCCTCCCGTACTCTTTCCATATCCAAATTCAATTTGTGGCAAACAGCAATCACCGCCGCCGCATTCAGAATATTGTGCCTGCCAATAAGCTGGATCTGAAACTCTCCCAAACTTTTACTCTTGTGCGCAACTTCAAAATATTGGATGTTTCCCAAGTTTTGATATTTTGAATTTTGAATTTCATTTGGCATTGAGACTTTGGCATTGGAAATTTTATTAGAAATTAGGTAATTAGGTGAATTAGAAATTCTATAATCACATTCCTCTCCAAATCCATACGTCAAAACATCCGAATTGCAACTTTCGGCTATCTCTAAAGTATCCACCGAATCTCCCCACGCAACTAAAAATCCGATTTTGGGAATTTTTTCGACAAACCGCCTAAAGACGTTTTTATAGTCCTCAAAATTTTCAAAAAAATCCGGATGGTCAAAATCGCAGCTGGTCAAAATCACCGCCTTGGGATCGTACAAATCCAGTTTGTTCTGATATTCGTCCGTTTCCGCCACAAAAAATTCCCCTTCTCCCGCCAACGCGTTTCCGTTCCAATTGATAACTTTGCTCCCGATAACCGCCGCCGGATCAACTCCGCATTCTTTCAAAGTATCCGCCAACATCGCTGACGTGGTTGTTTTTCCGTGCGTGCCGCAAACAGCAATGCCGTATTTGTCATTAAAAAGTTCAGCCAAAACTTCCGGGTAACTCATCATTGGCAGTCCTTTCTCTTTGGCATGTTTAAATTCAATATTATTATTCTCATTATAAGCGGTGGAATAAATCACCAAATCGACATCCGCGGGAATATTTTTTTCTGAGAATTCTTCAAAATATTTTATTCCCAGCCTTTCCAAAATAGCGTCCGTGAAAAATTTCTCGTTCGTGTCCGAACCGGTAATCTCAATCCCGCGAGAACGCAAAATCTCCACAATGGCGATAACGCCACTGCCTTTGATGCCTATAACGTAGACTTTATTAATATTTTCTAATTTTATACTCATAAAAAATATTTTAAACCGTAAATCATCTTTTGAATTTCTAATTCACCTAATTTCTAATTCACCTAATAAAATTCAATAATTTCAAATAGCAAAATAAAAGATTAAATGCTAAATAATAATTTTGTAATTTGGCGTTAGAAATTTTATTTGACCTTTGGTTATTTTGGAATTTTATTAGGTTCACCCCGTTAAATAACACTAACTTTATTAAACGGTTGTTGGATTATTCGACTTATTTCTTTAGAACTATTTAACGGGGTGAATTAGGTAATTAGACAATTAGGTGAATTATTTTATCATCCCCAAAATTCCTTCCGCGATTTTTTCCGCCGCGTCAGGATGGTAGAATGTCCGAATGTTGTTGGATAACTTATTACTTAATCCTTCATCTTCCATAATTTCATTTATCTTGTCAAACAGAAAAATTTCACCCAAATTTTCTTCCTCCAAAACGAGACAGCCGCCCCGCTTGGCGACGGAATAGGCGTTCATTTTCTGGTGATCGTTGGCAGAATTTTCCAGAGGAATAAGAATGGCCGGTTTTCCGCAAGCGGCAATTTCCGAGATAGTGGTGGCGCTGGCGCGGCTGACAACCAAATCGGAGGCCGCTAAAATATCTTTAAGTTCATCGCCGTAGATAGCCAAAGGGAAATATCCGCCATATCCGGCTTTGATTCCCAATTCCCCGGCTTTGCGGCAAACATCGTCAAAATTTTTCTTTCCGGTCTGGTGGATCACCTGGTACTTCTTAAGAAGCTCAGGCAAAATTTCCACTATTTTACTGTTTATAATCCTGGCTCCCTGCGACCCACCCACCACGAAAATAGTTTTTCTCGATCCGATAAGATTATATTCCTTTCTGGCTTTTTCCGCATCGCCCTGGACAATGTCGTCGCGCACCGGATTGCCAGTCAAAACCGCTTGCGACGAGGGGAAATATTTTTCCGCTTCCGGATAAGACACTGCCACCCTTTCGGCGAATTTGGAAAGCGCCGAGTTGGCCAATCCCGGGTTGGAATCCGACTCGTGGATTAAAACCGGAATGCGATAAATCCACGCTGCCAAAACCACCGGCACCGAACCATGCCCGCCTTTCCCGAAAACGGCATCCGGCATATATACCAGAAGCCAAAACAGCGACTGAATTACACCAATGGGAATTTTGAAAGCGTCCAGGAAATTAAGCGGAGAAAAATATCTCCTCATTTTTCCGGCCGCGATGTTTTTCACTGGAATTCCGGCTTGGCGCATAAAATTTTCCGCCATCTCGCCCCCTTGCCCCATGAAAATAAATTCCGCGTCAGGCATCTTCTCTTTGATTTTTTTGGCAACGGTTATAAGTGGCACAATATGCCCGCCCGTCCCGCCGCCTGTTAATACGATACGCATACAGCAGAAAATCAAAAATCAAATCTCAAAATGCAAAATGACAAATAAAAATGTAAAATTCAAAAACATTTTTAATTTTACATTGTCATTTTGATTTTTGATTTTTGCATTTTACATTATTTAACCGTTTTAATTTTTTGCGCATTAACTGCGCGAACTTGAATATTTAGAAATATTTAATAAGATGCCAACTCCCGCCATCAGAAACACAATTGAGGTTCCGCCGTAGCTGATGAACGGCAAGGGAATGCCCGTAAGCGGAATGAGGCCGGAAATCGCCGCCATATTTACAAATGCTTGGAAAATTATCCAGGCGGTTATCCCCACCGCCAGAAATTCCCCAAACTTGTCCGGCGCGTTCCTGGCTATCCGAAAACCGCGCATCGCCAAAAATACAAAAAAGGAAATCAGAATCGCGCAGCCGACCAGTCCCAGCTCTTCTCCTATTATAGCAAATATGGAATCCCCCACCGGCTCCGGAAGATAATTAAACTTTTGCAAAGAATGCCCTAGACCGACACCAAAAATTCCGCCCGAGCCGATCGCCAGAAGCGCCTGGTTTATTTGATACCCAATTCCGCGCGGATCAAGTTCCGGATGAAGAAAAACCAAAAACCGATCCATTCGATATGATTCCGTTTTAATAAGAACCCAAAGAGCGGCCAGACCCGTTCCTCCCATCAGCGCCATATGCGTAATTCTCGCTCCGGAAACAAAAAAAATTGACATTGAAATAAGAATTATAACCCCCAGCGTCCCCATATCCGGCTGCTTAATGAGGAGAAAACTGACCAGTCCCACAATCACGGTGAACGGCACCAACCCTTCGTAAAAATCTTTCACCCTTTCCGAACGGCTTTCCAGCCAAGCCGCTAAATACGCGACAATGGAAAGTTTGAGCATTTCCGATGGCTGGAAAGAAAACGGCCCAAGCCGGAGCCAACGGCTGGCGCCATAAATTTTCGAGCCAAATCCCGGCACAAAGACCAGTATCAGAAATATAATACTAATGGCAAAAAAAGGAAAGGAGATTTTTTTCCAGAAATTATAATTTATTTTTTGGGTCGCGAAAAGGACAACCAGCCCCGGTAAAACTCCGTAAAATAATTGGTGTTTAAAAAAATAATATGGATCGCCGAAACGCGTTTTGGAATAAGCGATACCGGCCGAAGCGATCATCGCCAGACCGAAAACCAAAAGCGCGAAAAGAGCGTAAAGGAGTTTGATGTCGATAGCGTTGGTTTTATTCATATTACAAACATCTCGGAAGATAACTAGGTTTAATGCAAAATGCAAATCTCAAAAATCAAAATGACAATGTAAAATTAAAAATGTTTTTGAATTTTGTATTTTGATTTGTCATTTTGCATTTTGAGATTTGATTTTTGATTTTGACAAACGCCACTTCTCAATCTCTCCATGATTTCCCGAAAGTAAAACTTCCGGCACTTTCCAATCCATAAATTCTTCCGGTTTGGTGTATTGCGGATACTCGAGCGTCAAATTTTTAATTTTTAATTTTAAATTTTTATTGCCGTTAAAGCTCTCCTCTTTTAATGATTCAGGATTACCGAGAACTCCCGGCAATAATCTGGTTATCGAGTCAACCAAGACCATCGCCGGAATTTCCCCGCCGGTCAAGACATAATCTCCGATGGAAATTTCCTCATCGGCAACATACTCCGCCACCCGCTCGTCCACGCCTTCATACCGCCCGCAAATCAAAATCAAATTGTCATATTTGGAAAGCCGCCTGGCGTCCGCCTGCGTATATTTTTTCCCCTTGGCAGAAAACAGGATAACTCTAGTTTTTTTATTTTTTGTAATTTTAGATTTCGAATTTGATATTTTTTTGGAAATTGGAAATTGGAAATTGGAAATTTTATTAGAAATTAGACAATTAGGTGAATTAGAAATTATTTCTCTAACGCACTTGTAGATAGGCTCTATTTTTAAAATCATCCCCGCCCCTCCGCCGTATGGCGTATCATCCACTTTCTTGTGCTTATTAGCCGTATAGTCCCTTAAATTATGGATTTTAATGTCCATCAACTCCGCTTTCCTAGCGCGCGAAACAATCGACTCGGCGAAATACGAATCAAAAATAGCGGGAAAAATTGTAACAATATCAAATTTCATAGTAATCTAATAGTAGCATAATAGAATCTAACTAAAAAGACCCTCCACGGGTCTTTTTAGGTATGCGTAAACTATACAAATTTCCTAAACATTGATGTCGCCGACGACTTCGTCGATGCTCTTTCTTTCTTCTCTCGGCTTTCGATCCGATCCTTCCGGTTCGTTGATCTTGAGGTTTACTCGAGCATTGTTTCTTGCTCCGATAACTCGGAGAAGTGTCCGCAGGGCTTTGGCTGTCGCGCCTTCGCGGCCGATAATCATTCCCATGTCTTCCGAGTTGACATCCAGTGTGATGAGAACTCCCATTTCGTCAATTTTCCGTTCAACCTTCACGTCTTCCGGATGGCTGACAATTTGCTTAACGACATACGCTACAAATTCCTGGTCTGTTGCTTGTTGCTCCATTTTTGTGGTTCTAGAATTAAGAATTACTTCAATCTTCAGAGGAGCCGGATATCGACCGTTTTCTCCGAACTTATTCCCCTTATTCGCCTATATTATAATTTATCAATCTGCTTTTGTCAAACCAAGATAGAAGTCGTTTATTTCTCAAGATTCAGCTTTTTCAAGAAAGTTTCCAGTTCTTCTCCTTTCAACCTCCTATGAGCCCCCGGCCGCAAATCTCCCAGTTTAACATTCATTATCCTGACTCTTTTGAGGTCCCTAACGGCATAACCCAGCATCGTGCACATCCGCCGGATCTGCCTTTTTTTCCCTTCGGTCAGAACTATGGAAAAATCGTATTCATTCATCTTTTTGACCCGGCATGCCTTGGTCTGATACCCGTCGTCCAATTTCACTCCTCTGCCCATTTTCCCGATGAAGCTTACGCTGATTGGTTTATCCACCCTGACGATATATTCCTTTTCGTGGTCGCGTTCCGGATTCAAAATTCTGTCGGTTATCCGCCCGTCATTGGCCAAAATGATCAGCCCCCAGGAGTCTTTGTCCAGCCTGCCTACCGGAAAAACCTTTTCGTCGTATTTAAAGATGTCTCCGATACTGCGCTCTTCTCCTTGCGGGCTGTGAGTGATTATGCCAGTCGGCTTATTGTAAGCCAAATAAACCCGCTTCTTGGCGCTTCTTTTATTCTCTTTCGCAACTTCCACCAAGTCATCCTCTTTCACCTTATCGCCCAAAACCGCCGCCCGCCCATTTATCTTGACTCTTCCCGACGCTACAACCTCGTCGGCTTCGCGCCGCGTTGAAATGTGGCGCATTGCCAAATATTTATTTATCCTCATTGGATATATTTCTCTCTTTTCCATAGCTTATCTTCACGCCGTTATAAATATTTTCCGTATTTCTCCGGGGGATAATAGCAATGCGGGTTGGGATATTCGTCCGGATCCAAACAACATTCCATATCCAAGTGCCTGCCCTTGCCTTTTTTGCTTTTTCCAGGATGGTCATTCTTCTTTTCGCACACCATGCGCCCGTTGGACATTTTGTAAGACGCCGGCCTGGGAGCGGTAATCCGAGCTTTTGGCGCCCGCGGCTCCGCCCTTTCAATATCGATAAGTTCAAAACTGAAAGCAACAGAAAAGAAGTCTGAGAAATCCCTCCGCACTGCTTTTTTAGGGTCTCCTTTCGACTCAAAACCATCTTTCATAATCGGAATTATGTTGTAAATATATTCATCCTTAACAATGGTATAGAAAAAATCAGAATTATAACAATGATCTGACAAAGGAACATGGACTTCTTCTACTGAATAATTTTCCTTTCCTTTCAAGCTTCCGCCAATGGTCGCGCACAGAGGACCACTCTCGGCCTCCGAACTTTTCAAAGCCGGAAACTCGTCCGTACTGGCCAGCTCCTCGACTTTCATCACGTTATAAACTTTCACTTCAAACCCGCCATAAGGGTTATTTTCTTGATTTTCCTTTGGATGAAACTGATATCGATACTCCCATTTGGAGCCGGCAAGGGCTTTTTGATTCACCGGCCTTTCCCAACCCTCGGGATATTTCAACTCAAAGCCGTACCATTTATTCTGGTAAGTCTGCCAGCCGGAAAGATCAGGGACCGGTTCAAGAATATCATCCCAAACGTCTTCTCGCGCATCCTCGAGTAACGAATAGTCAGCGCCATTTTTCCAAAAGTCGAAAGAAACATTTCGAGCTGAATAAATCAAGTAGGACGCGAAAAGAATCGCCATCGCTAAAAGAGCTGTATTTTTCGCTACCCAGCGGCGTTCCTTGAAACAAATTCTTTGAAACAAACTGCTTTTGTTTTTGGGAAATTTTAGAATCTTTTTTTTGTTTTTATTAGACATCGGGAACCAAAGAAGCAAAGAATATTTCTTTGCTTCATCATACCACACTTTTTGCTTGATTCAAAACCGGTTTTCATTCTTCCGTAATCTTTCCGTCGAACTCATCCGTCTCGTCGGCCATGGCATCCTCCCTGGTGGAATGAATAACTCCATCCCTGTGTTCTGGCGGGCTGTAAATCGTGTAGAGCTTCAATATCTCTGTTTCGGAAGTGTTAATGAAGTTATGTTTCATCCCGGCTGGGACAACAATAGCTGTACCGTCCTCAATAACATGCTCCGCGCCATCCAAAATCGCCTTGCCCATACCCGCTTCAATCCGTAAAAACTGGTCTAAAGTATGCGTTTCTTCCCCGATTTCTTCGCCGGGCTTCAAAGCCATCAGCACCAACTGGCTATTTTTCGCCGTATAAAGCACTTGGCGAAAATTTTCGTTTGCCAAGGTCAATTTTTCAATGTTGTCCACGTAGCCTTTCATATTATTTTTTTTAATTAATTATTACAGAGTCTTCTCCATCTCGCTTATTAGTATACCTGACCGGAGACTTTATTTCAAACTAATGTTTGTTTTTTTAAATTTCATATAACTTGCGCAGATGATGCGAAGTCCCGCGAAGCGGGATTTGGGCGTCCGCCGCATATCCGCCTGTTTGACAAGGGTATAGTGGAAATATTGACTTTCCAAATGTTCACAGGTAGCCTATACTTAAATTGTATTATATAAGCCATGAAAGATCAAATCGACCAAATCAAAAAAGAATACGCCGAAATTGCCGGGAAACTCA
Source organism: Patescibacteria group bacterium (assembly GCA_030837625.1). Lineage (GTDB taxonomy): Bacteria > Patescibacteriota > Minisyncoccia > Moranbacterales > UBA2206 > XYA2-FULL-43-15. The sequence continues at coordinate 11,983 of JAUPKF010000014.1, forward strand.
ATAATCCCGAGGTTTTTAACGATGCCAAACAACTGGCGGCGTTGGGTAAAAGACAAGCAGAGATGGCCGAAATGATGGGAAAAATCGAGGAATTGGAAAGAATCGAAAAGTCCATGGAAGAAAACGCCAAAATTATCAACACCGAAGAAGAAGACGGCGACCTGCGGCAAATGGCCATGGACGAAAATATGGCCCTGGCTCCGCGAAAAGAAGCTCTGGAAAAAGAAATTGAAGCCCTGCTCGTTCCCAAGGATCCCAATGACGGAAAAAATGTCATCGTGGAAATCCGCGCCGGAGCCGGCGGAGACGAATCGACGCTTTTTGCCGGCAGCCTCTTTCGGATGTACTCGCGCTACGCCGAAAAAAACCGCTGGTCAACGGCTCTTTTGGACTCCCATCAATCGGAAGCAGGCGGATTTAAAGAAGCTGTTTTTGAGCTCAACGGCAACAGCGTATATGGAAAAATGAAATACGAATCCGGCGTGCACCGGGTGCAAAGAATTCCGGAAACGGAAAAATCCGGGCGCATCCACACTTCCACCGCCACCGTGGCCGTCTTGCCGCAAGCCGAAGAAGTGGAACTGAAAATCGAGGAAAAAGATTTGCGCATCGACACTTTTTGTTCCAGCGGTCCGGGAGGACAATCAGTCAACACCACAAAATCAGCCGTAAGGATCACCCATATCCCCACCGGACTCATCGTGTCCTGCCAAGACGAAAAATCCCAACTCAAGAACAAAGACAAAGCTATGAAAGTCCTGCGGTCCCGCCTCTTGCAAATGGAAGAAGAAAAAGCCGCCAAGGAAATGGGCGACGCCAGACGCAGCCAAATCGGCACCGGCGACCGCAGCGAAAAAATCCGAACATACAATTTCCCCCAAGACCGCATTACCGACCATCGTATCAAAGAGTCCTGGAGCAACATTTCGGAAATTCTGGACGGAAACTTGGATAAAATAATAAACGCTTTACAGGAAGAAGACGCTAAACTTAAATTATCCAAAACAATTTAAGTTCAATTTCCAATAAAAAAACCGGCGATTAGGAATGTTTTCCCGCGCCGGAGTCTCTGTTTTTTGCCCGAAGGCTCAAACAGAGACTCCGGAAGCGCTATCTCGCCCAAGCGCTGATTTCCAGTTTTTTACGAGATAACTCTAAATGAACGAAAATGACGTTGTTCCCGCATTTTACATAAGCCCCCTCGATAGCAGACTCAATCCCTTTCTCCAAATCACCTTCAAATTCTTCAAGAGTTACGGTGCAACCATCCCCTTCGAGACGGGCAATGAGAATCTGATACAATTCACTGAGCCGTCCTCGATCGAGCTTTCTGTCTGGTGTTTCATAGGTAATATGGCCCGATGATTTCGCCAATACTTTAACGAATTTCATCGTTCCAAATAGATAGCTCCCTACTCTATCCAAAACTTCTTCAACCAAACGGCTACTCAAATCTTTCCTGCTGGGCATAAATAGCCTCCCTTCTTGGCTTATAATTTATCTATGAAAAACATTGTCCCCTTATCCGAAAAACAGTTAATCTTAGCTCATATTCTCAAAAAGTCAAGAGAGTATGTTTTGGCGCACCCAGAGATACGACTTACCAAGAAGCAAGAAGAAAAAAGAAAGAAGTATGAAAAAAGAAGGCTGAATCACGAACCATTGGCGTACATTTTGGGACATAAGGAATTTTATGGATTGGATTTCAAAGTCACGCCCGATACTCTCATCCCCCGCCCGGAAACGGAGCTAATCGTGGAACTCACAGCATGGAACATAAAGCATGGAACACATAGTAAGGGTGAGAGAATTATTGTTGTAGATGTTGGCACAGGCTCGGGAAATATTATAATTTCTATAGCACATAACATAAAACATGGAACAGGGAACAAATTGAAACTCTATGGAATTGATACCAGCGCAAAAGCTATCCAAGTCGCAAGATTTAATTCCAAGCTCAACAATTCCGAAAATAAAATTGAATTTGTTAAAGGAAATTTGCTGGAACCAATCATGAAAAATGAAATCTGTTCTATGTTTCATGATCCATGTTCCATGATCATCGTCGCCAATCTTCCCTATCTCTCACAAAAAATTTACGCCTCGGCGATGCCCGACGTAAAAAACTTCGAACCCAAATCCGCCCTTTTTTCTAAAAAAGATGGTTTAGATCATTATGAAGAATTATTCAAACAAATAAAAATACTAGATACTAGATACCAGATACTAAATACTATCATTGAGTTCAGTCCCGAACAAAAACCCGCTCTTAGCAAGCTGATTAAAAAATATTTTTCCGCAGTCAAACCGAAATTCAAAAAAGATTTGGCGGGGAAATGGCGCTTGGCTGTTATAACAACGTAGAAACGAGTAATGCCTCGTCTCTACGCAGAATAAATCCCATATAAACAAAAGAAAAATCCGCTCGCTGGCGGATTTTCCTTTTGTTTCCTACGCGTTACGGCGCAAGAACTCGTTTTTTCCGATTGCTACTCGGCAACCGAAAAAATATCGTTTCGAGCGCATCTCGAAACTTATTCAAGAAAAACTATTTCTTCTTTTTCTTCGTAGCTTTCTTCTTGGTGGTCTTTTTCTTGGCGGTCTTCTTTACAGCCTTTTTCTTAGCGACTTTTTTCTTTTTCATTTTTAATTGTCACCTTCCTTTCTATTTTTTATTTTTCTAATCGAGAAATGTTATTCCTAATTAGATGTGTAAATTATTTTTTGTTTTCGACCTTTTATTTTCTCTTGATTAAATTATATAACATCTTGATTTATTTGCAATAGAAAAAAGTTATCCACAGCTAAAGAAATCAAAAATCAAAATGCAAAAATCAAAATGACAATTCAAAAACTAAAATGTACTACATAATGTTTTATTTTTTATTTCATCTTAACTTTATATTTTACATTGTCATTTTAAATTTTGATATTTACATTTTCATTTTTACCTGCGAATAAAAAATTGAATGCTAATCAACTTCGGATGCTCGTGTTTTTTGTTATTATTACGCCCTAGTTATAACGTTTTGTCCAGTTGACGCGGTCTATCAGTTTGATAAAATTTAATGTACGATGCCTTAAAGGCAGATGCTTCAACGCAAGCACATTGACAACTTCCGCTGAAAGCGGACCCGTCAAGACACGGGAAATAATATTTAAATTAGAAAGGAAGGTGAAATTATGGAACAGAATCAAGAACCGGAAAATCAAGTTTTTTCGGAAGATATCCAAGACGAGGAAGATGAACAGGGCGGATTTAAATCCTGGCTGCAGGAAAATTTGCGGATTGTCATAAGCGTCCTTATTGTGGTTTTGATTGCGGGAGGAATTTATTCTTACTCCAACCGGTCGGTAGAAGTTTCCGAAGGGACCCAAACGGAATCTGAAGAAATTTTTTCTGAAGACGCCGACAAACAGCAAATCGCCGCCACTGAGACGGAAAACACTGACACTGCCGACAAATCCGGCCAGAAGCAAGATACCCAGGAAAAAAGCGCTGGAAAAACTGCTAACACGCCGAGTGAAAAAGTATCTTCAGAGGCTACCAGCCAGGAAACCGAAAACTCCTTCATTGAAACAGCTGTCCAAGGAGATGGAACCACGAAAATGGCCCGCCGGGCGGCAGCCAATTATCTGGAAAAAAACCCTGATTCAGGTCTTACGGCCGAACACAAGATTTACGTTGAGGATTACATGAGAAAAAGAGTCCAAAGCGGAAATATCAAAGTGGGAACTTCGGTAGAATTTTCCAAATCTCTCATCCAGGAAGCTATCGCCAAATCGAAGGGTCTCAGCGACAGCCAGCTCAAAAATCTTCACCAGTACGCTGTGCGAGTCCCCTCCCTGTCTTAGAAACAGCACCCGGGAACACAAAGAATTTGAATTTTTCAAGAAATTATTGAAAACAAAAGAATTCTACTGCTCTTTCATCTTTGTTTAGTATATCATTACTAACTTTCTCATAAAAACAAAACCCTCTCGATCGAACGAGAGGGTTTTGTTTTTTGAAAGGCTTAATACCCTATCTCCACACTATCCCCTTCCCGAAAAGAATACTTATCGCTCAAGCCGGCGCTTATTTCTAAAACCATATCCGCTAAAACCGGCGAGTTAATCGTTTCTTTCGAATCATACGGAACGTTTCTGGTTATATGAACAATTTTCCCTCCACTAATCCAAATAAAGTCCAGGTTAAATTTCATGCCTTTCATATGAAAAGCATATTTGCCTTCCGAGGGAAAAATAAACAACATAGCGCAATTTTCGCAAAGACTATTCCGCCCTCCCAAACCTTTTTCCCGGCCAGTTGGAGAAGAAGCAGTTTCGGCCTGGAAATGACGGTTTTTTATTCTGACATCGGCTATACCTTTCTTTGCAAATAAGAAACTACCTGCCGCCATTGAAACAGCAGAAGCGAAAAATAAAACCAGACCTAATTTAAGAATTATTTTCATTTATTCTTATAGTCGAAATCCTTTTGTTTATCGCCCAAGAGGCGACAAACATAACCAAAAAAGCAATCGCCAAAGTAAGGCTTTTCCCGATAACGCGAGTATTTAAAGCGATAACAGCGATAGCTGAGGTTATTAAATAATAGACAAGAGCGATTTTCTTTTGCGGCCAGCCTAATTCCAAAAGCCGATAATGCAGATGGTTCCTGTCCGGCCGAAAAATAGGCTGCCCGCTTCTAATTCTCTGCCCGATAACCCAAAAGAAGTCAATTATCGGGATAGCCATAACTAAAATAGCAGTTGCAATCTTGGTGCCGGAAAAAACAGCCAGCACTGCTATCGCAAAACCCAAAAACATCGCGCCGGAAGTCCCCGCCATTGCCCGGGCAGGGTTAAAGTTAAATACCAAAAAACCAAGTACGGTTCCGGAAAAAATGGCTGCGATTATGGCGACTGCCGGCTGACTGACCTCTTTTCTCAGGCTCAATACGGCAATGGTGATAGCTGTTATTACGGCAATTCCCGAGGATAAGCCGTCAATACCATCCAGCCAATTAGTAGCGTTTATGACTGTGACTATCCAGACCACCACCAGTGCCGCAGAAAACAAAACACCAATGCCATATTCCATATTTATCACTCCGCCAGACAGGGGATTGGTGACATAATAAATCCGCACCCCAAGAACAAAGACTAAAACTGAAACAACCACTTGAAAAAAAAATTGGATTTTCCAATATATTTCCTTGATATCGTCCCGCACTCCGACAACCATAAGGACTATTGTCCCTACCATCATTCCCCAAAGTTCAGGAGTAAGAACTAGATCCTTGTTCAAGAGAATAACCAAGTTGAAAACCAAGATCATGGCCACTCCGCCTATCCTATAAATATCTTTTTTATGGATATGCCGAGCAGATTTTCTCTCTTTCCAGCCGATAAGCTTCGCCAGCGGCATAAAAACAAACATCAGCAGAACCGTCAGGAGAAAGGCGGTTAAAAATGGGAAAAGATATTTTGCCATAACAATGTTCCTAGATTCGCATTAAGTTCGCCCGCCTACCTGCTAGACTTTCTTTCATATGGACTGCTGTTATTTTTTAGTAAGATAATTGCTTATTTATAAATTGCTACAGCTAAATTTTAGACGGAAAATTAGGCAGGCATTTCGGGCAGGTAGATTCGCATCGGTCATTTACGCATTTTTTCCGTCACCCAAAATTCCCCGAAATATTTTCCCAGCATCAGCCTGGTTTGAGAATCAATGGCTGGAAGTGATCCCAAAAGCGGAGCAATCACCGGAACCAACACCCATTGAAGCAACATATAGATATTTCGCCAGCGGGAATATTTTTCTGGTCTCGGCGGCATCAAGAGAAAACTCAGAGACATTGACACAATCAATCCGGCCATAGCCAAGGTCATTAGATAGCGCGTAAAAAATGGCAGATTGTGCGCCAAAACACTTTGATTAAAATCCTCCCCGCCCAAAATCAAAGGCATCCAACCTAAAACTGCCAGAATCACGGAAGATGTCGCCCAGGAATGATGGCCTTCTAACATCTCCAAAGCTACTTTCATCTTTTTCACAATACCTACTTTCTTATTGGGAACAATTGAGCGCATAATGACCGGAAAGTTTTCAATGCCATATGCCCAACGCCTTTTTTGTTTGTACTGGTTTTCAATCGTTTTCCAATAAGTTTCCGCCAAAACCGCGTCCAAGGAAATTGGCAAGTAAATCGGCTTAACCTTATAATCGCCATTGTAATAAGAAAAACATTTCCAATATATTATCGAGTCCTCGCTGATCATATTTAACGGCCAAAAATCGACTCGGTAAAGCGTGTCAAACGGCTCGGAATGCGAAGAGAAGGTCACCATGCCTTCCGGCCGGGTGCTTTGAAAGATATGCCAAAAGCTTGATCCGGTCACTATCACTCGCACAAAAGCGTTGGTATCCCACAAATTATTATGATACATAGGCAAGGGCTGGTATGACCGTTGCAATCTTTTGGGATCGGTTATGTATTCATAAGTAAGGGCGGCGAAATATTGCGGATGCGCCACCGAGTCGCAATCAAAATTGGAAAAGATCACCTTTTTGAAATCGATGTTCTCTTTTTTCAGATACTCAGCCAGTTCTTTGGCGGCAAAAGTCGCGTTTGATCCTTTTGCTTTCATCTCTTCGCCCTTAACAACATGAGTGGTCACGATAAAATCCCTAAAAATTCCTTTAAACTTATTTCTAAGATAATTGACTTTTTTGAGTCGGCTTTCCTCCGGTTCCCGCTCTTCCGTCGCTAAAAGAATTACAAACTGACTGTTGGGAAAATTGGCATCCGCCACCGCTTGGATGGAAGGTTCGATAACATCAGCCGGCTCTCCAGCAGTCGGAAGCATTACCACGTGAATAACCTCGCGCCAATCAAGCATTTGATCTTTCGTCGCCTTGATCCGCTGGACTTCCTTGAGATAAGTTTGGCCTCTCTTTATTTCTTTTTTCAGCACTCTCTTTTCCTGCCAACTCATCCCGCCGCCCTCCTTCAAGCTTTTTTTCATTTCAGAAATTCTTCCGGATATGATTTTCTCGTATTCCTCCGGATGGTTGATATTTTGGCACCGTTCCCACCAATCAATTGTCTTGCCATATTTAAGCCTTTTGTATCCTTTGACGGAGTAATAAGCAATAAAAACAGTCCGAAAGATCCAATAGATATCGAAAGCAATAATAAAAACCGCCACATACACGGGCATTAAAAAAGAAAACAAAAACATTCCAAACAACGTTCCCCAAGTCAATATTCCGGGAATCACTTCCAACGTTCTTTGAATCCTCTTCTCTCGGTGATTTCTAGTTTTGGGATCGGGAAAATTAAACATACTTTAGTAGTTTATAATTATAATGCTAGTTGAGGCGATAAGCAAGCTAAGTTGGATCATCAATGCCGCCGCCAGCATCAGATAACTGGCGATTCTTTCCTGCTTAGCATAAAACTCGGTTGCCAGAAACAAATTGATAAAAAACAAGGCCAGTCCCGTCAGAGGCATAATATAGATCTTCTGAGGACCGCCCGTGGCGTCCACTCCGAAATAAACATTGTAATGAAGTATTATATCGGAAACTTCTTGTTTTATCAAGAAGGCCAAGACGCCCCAGTTCACGGCATTGGCAACGATTCCGGCAATAATCAGCCAATACACAATCGGCTTTTGAAAAAATTCTTTTTTTTCCAAAGATATTTTGGAGCCCAAAAAAAGCTTGATTCTCCGCGCCAAGCTTTTTTTCTTCTTGTTGTTTTCAGTTTTATTGTCTTCAAGCGCCATAGTCTTGACCTCCGGGGTCTGCGGCCGCAGACCCCGGAGGTCTGGCGCCCGCTTTATACTTTTACTTTTTAACTTTTTCTTTTTGTCCGCCGCGAAGCGGCTCGTTAGCTTTTACTTTCTACCTTTTTCCGCCATAGGCGGATCAGTCTTTGGCTGAAACTTTTAACTTATTTACTCTTCGTCGGCCGGTTTTTCCAGCACCAATGGCTCAATCTTTTTCTCACTTTCAGTAATTTTAGCAACATCTTTGTCGATTTTTCCAAATTCCTTATAAGCAGTATTGAAATGATTAACAGTTGTCCCCAGACTGCCGTGAACTTTTTTCATATAATCTTCAAAAACCATGATATGCCGACCCAACTTCTCCACGTTAGCTCGAATAAATTTCGCGGATTCCTCAATTTGAAGCGCCCGAAGGCCTTGTAGAACAGTTTGCAAATAAGCTAAAAAGGAAGTCGGCGAAACAATGATTACCTTTTTGTCTTTGAAAGCGTACTCGATCAAATCGCGGGTGGAAATTTGCACCGCCCCGACTTTGTTTACCAATAGATCGTAGTAAATGGCTTCCGAAGGAATAAACATGAAAGCAAAATCCATAGTTCCCTCTTCCGGTTTAATATATTTTGAAGTTTCGTCAATCCGGTTTTTGAGATCCTGCTTAAACAATTTTTCCAGCCTTTCGCGATCTTCGCTGTCGCGGCAATTTATTATTTTTTCATAGTTCTCTAGAGAGAATTTGGAGTCGATGGGAATTATCTTTTTATCAACAAACACCACCGCATCTACAATCACGCCGTCCTTAAAGCCATATTGCATCTGGTAATTTCCTGGCGGCAAGACATTCTTTAACGTTTCCTCAAGGAAATACTCCCCCAGCACACCTCTTTGCTTGGGGTTTTTCAAAATATCCTGAAGCGACTGTAGCTGGGCGGAAAAATTCACTACCTGCTTGTTAGTTTCTTCCAATTTAGTCAGCCCGGCCACAACGTCCGCGATCTGCTTGGCAGACTGGCCAGTAATTCCCTGGACGGTGCGCATAGTCTGGTTCATTTGCTCCTGATTTGTTCGATGAGCTTCAGAAAGCTTCGAGTCCACAGTGGAGCGTAATTCCCGATTTTGCTCGGCAAGCGCCGAGAGTCGCTCAAAAAGAGCCGCCATCCTCTCCCCATCCTTGCCGGATTCCAGCTTTTTTTTCATGCCAAAAACCAAAACGGCTAGAAATCCCGAAATGATTATTGATATAGCTAAAAGTATATACAACATAAATGACCGATTCGAATCTACGAATGTATTCGAATTCACGAATCTGCGAATAAAGTTATTCGGATGGGCGCATTCGTAGTGCGCTATTCGGATGCTTTATTCGTAGATTCGGATGCATTCGTAGATTCGTATCGCGTTATAGTTTTCTTTGCGCGATAAACCTTTTCAAGCCGGAAATTTTGTTTACCAACTCTTCATGTGGCCCTTCCAAAAATTCCAAAATGAACTTATCCAGCATATTAAGCCGGTACTTGAATTCTTCCATCGTCATCAGGACAAAATTTATTTCTTTGCCAATTTCCGCTTCCAGCGATTCCATCAAATTTCTCAACCTGGCCTTACTCACCCCTTCCGCCACTAAAATCATATCCGCTTTGCTTTTAGGATAGCTGATGAAAACTCCGCTAATGGCCGCAAATTTAACATGTCCAATCTTGGAAATTTTTCCCAGACTCTGGCACTGCGGATAAACATTGGACTTGGCGATAAGGTTTTTGAGTTCTGGATAATATTGGAAGCTCTGATTAAGCTGATAATAGTTTTTCCCCTGCTTAGTCCTCTTTTGGACTAATTTTATCCTTATGAAAGAAAGGAGTTCGCTCTTGGCGCGATTTCCTTTGATCATATTTCTCCTCACTATTTCCCCGAATTCATACACTGACTCCGGATTTTGAAGAAAAAACCGTAAAAGCCGCGCTTTCTCTTTTGACCCAAAAAGACTTTCCAAGATTTCAGACATAACTTTATGCGTTACCCATTTAAGATTATCTTTTACTAGTATAATATCAGACTGTAAAAAAAGCAAAATTATGGAAAGATTCAAGCCCTTATTTCCTAACGCTATCGAGCATCTTTGTTAAAATACCATTCATAAACTTCTTTCGTCACGGGCACGGCGCTTGAATGCCCTTCTCCGCCGCCTTCCGCCAGAACTGCCATCGCGATCGTCGGATTGTCATACGGCGCGAAGGAGATAAACCAGGCATGGGTTTTATCTTCTGATCCGAACTGCGCCGTTCCAGTCTTCCCAGCCGCCTCTACTGGCAGATCTTTCAGCGTCTGAGCAGTACCATCAGTCACTGTTTGCCTCATTCCTTCCCGCACCACATCCATCACGTTTTTAGAAACAAAATTGCTGTTTATTATTTCCGAAGAAATTGTCCTTTCGCTACCGTCACCGCGCTTGATCCGATTGGCAATCTTGGGGGAATATAGCGTTCCGCCGTTAGCGATAGCCGCCGTATAATTAGCCAATTGAAGAGGCGTGGCAGTTATATATCCCTGGCCAATGGCGGCATGATAGGAATTCCCCACATACCACTTTTCTCCGAGGCGCTCCAGTTTCCAATCTTCATCCGGTATAAACCCGAGAGATTCTCCCGGCACGTCAATACCCGTAGACTGTCCAAACCCGAACAAGGCGTTATATTTTTTCATTCTGTCCATCCCCAGCCCGGAAATATTTCCGTAACCTCCGCCAATGGTGTAGAAAAAAATATCGTTACTCTCGGCAATCGCCGAGCGCACTTCACTCGGACCATGAACTTTCCAATCGCCAAAGCTAAAGCTCCCTATTCGCAAAACTCCTCCCAATCCATCAACTATGGTAGTCGGAGAGATGACCCCTTCCGAAAGAGCGGCGCAGGCCACTGCCGGCTTCAGAGTCGATCCAGGGGGGTATTCCCCACTCACAGCCCGATTGAAAAGAGGCAAGTTGCTATCCGCCATTATAAGCTTGTACTCATCGTTGCTAATGCCACGGGCAAAATTATTGTTATCGAAACTTGGCAAGCTCACCATTGCCAGCACCCCGCCATTCCGGGGATCGATCGCTACCGCCGCCGCCGTAGCAGTTTCAGTCTTTTCCAAAACGGCGCTTAAGCTGTCATAAATTTTTTTCTGCAATGCCTCATCAACATTCAAGATTAAATCGTTGCCCGGCTGGGGATTTATCACTCCCAAATTCTTTTTAATATTGCCCACTGAATCTATCTCCACTTGTTTCTTGCCATAGACTCCCTTCAGTTCTTTCTCATAACTTTTTTCCAATCCTGATTTTCCGATATAGTCAGTCATCAGATAGCCCTCATTCCTTGCCAACTCCTCACTGGTTATCTTACCGTCATAGCCAATCAAGTGGGCAAAAATAAAACTGCTTTCATAGTTCCTGATGGCTGTCTTCTCTAAATTTATTCCGGGGAGATCGGATAACTTTTCGGAAATTATCAGCGACTGGTCTTGAGAAATGTTTTCCTTTAAAAGAACCGGCTCCAGCGATTTTTTATCTTGGCTTTCCAAGATAAGCTCGACATTGCCTGTCTCCATATTCAAAATTTCCGCCACCTTCCTAGCCACTGCTTTTTTCTCCTCCGATCCATCAGGAAGATCATGGGGAACTACAATCGCGTCTATACTGGGAACATTACGCGCCAAAATTTTCCCATATTTATCCTTAATGTTTCCTCGAGGAGCCTTGATAATTACCGACCTAATCCTGTTTCCCCGGGAAACCTCTTCATAATGGTTCCCCCTAACCACATCCAGATAGAAAACCCGGACGGCCAGACCCAAAATAACAAAAACTATCAAGTACCAAAGAAAGGAAAGCCCCCGCCTTTTAAACGGCGCCTCTAAAAAAGCTTCTTCCTTCTGGGTTGCCGTCATTACGGAATCTTCTATTTCCAAACTGTTTCCTATTCTCTTTTCTCTTAAATATTTACTCAGCATGTTTTTTTCCTATTTCCTAAACCCAGGCATCCGCTGGCCGTAAAGTTCAAAGGCTTTTTCTATCTTTTCCAACGGCCGGAAAGCCAGAGCAAAAATGGCTAAATTCAAAATAATTCTCAGCGCTATGCTCCAATCAAGGATATGCCACAAGGTTGTTACCTGGCCATATCCTCCCTTGGAATAAAAGATGCCTCCGATAAAATTAAAGGATATCGCGTACACAATCGTTCCGGCAACTACAACGCCCGAAGTGAAAAAAAATTCCCAAGTTCTGTGTGAGACTAAGAATCTTTTCGCCAGCGAGCTGGCGCCAAAAGCCGCTAAAGAAAACAAAAAAATATCCACTCCTACCGGCTGAAAACGGAACAAATCAGCCAATAACCCCGCCAAAACCGCCCGCGCCGCAGTTTTTTCAAAGCCCTCCCGAAGCGCCCAAAAAATGACCAGCAAAAGCAACAGGTCGGGACAAGTCCCAAGGGGAAATAAAGAAGGGAAAAAGGAAAACTGAATAACCGCCGCTAGGAAAATAAAAATGAAAATCACCGCCTTTTGAGCCATTGACTAGGGTTTTATTACAAAAACTACTTCCAATTTGGAATATTTAACCTTGGGAACAACCTGGGCTTTTTGAAAAAGCTTGTCTTCCGTAGCACTTATCCTTTGAATTTTTCCTATATAAAGTCCTCCCGGAATTCCGCTTCCCAATCCCGAAGCGACCACTGTATCGCCCTCATTAAGAGTATCCGTCTGCGCCACCATGTCTATAGACAGTCCAAGCCCATATTCTCCTCTGACAATCCCTTTTGCTCCGGTCTCCAAATCAATAGCGCTGACAGAGGCGCTTGAGTCAGTCAAAAGATTTACCTTGGAGCTTTCCCAATACACATCTTCGACTTTTCCCACCAGAATGCCGTCCGAGACAATAACTGCCATTCCGGGAGCGATTCCTTGCGCGCTTCCCTTATCAATCATTATCCACCCCCCCAACCCTCCGGGATCTTGCCCGATAACCAAAGATGATTCCAGATTGAATTTATCGCGGGGAGCTAATTTCAATTGCTCTCTCAAAATTTCATTCTCTCTTTTTTGTCCCTGAAGACTAGCTATTTCCGCCGCTAACCGGTCGTTTTCTCCGATAAGCCCCTTATTTTCATTTTTCAGGTTGGAAATAGATTCCAAAAAAGAAAAAGTGCCGCTAATTTTATTTCCAGTCAAGTAAAAAATTTTTTGGAACGGATAAGCCAGAGTCAAAAAAAATCCCCGAACAGGACTGAATACTCCTCGGGGATTTAAAAAAACAAGCAGAATACATACTGCCAGCGTTAAAGTGAGCTTCATCAGTTTCGAGTTTAAATATCTTTTAGACATAATATCCTTGAAATTACAAATTCTCCGCCAAGGGCGGATCAGCCTATGGCTGAAAAATTACAAATCACAAATAAATTAAAAATTCAAATGTTAAAAATTCAAAACCGTTTTGAATTTTGTATTTTGGTCATTGCCTGCCTGCCGGTAGGCGGGTAATTTATTTAGAATTTGGAATTTGGAATTTTTGATTTACCTTAATGAGGTTTCGTGCTGATTCTCCACCAAGACCTCGCGAAGCGATTCAATGTCCTCTAAAACTATCCCGGTTCCCCGAACAACCGCCGTCAACGGATCCTCCATCATTCTAACTGGTATCTCTGTCTGATCGGCCACCACCCGGTCGAGACCGCGGATCAGGCTTCCGCCACCGGCCAAAATTATGCCTCTTTGCATAATATCGGATAAAAGTTCAGGCGGCGTTTCTTCCACTGCCGTTTTAACGTTGTTGATAATTATCCTTATCGAACGCCAAAGAGCCTCTCTGGCTTGGTCGTCTCTAATGGTTATTTCCTTAGGAAGACCAGTTACCAAGTCCCTTCCCCGCACTTCCATACTTTTCTTTTCTTCTTGTTGACAAGCGCTGCCAATAGCAATCTTTACATCCTCGGCTGTTTTTTCCCCTATCAAAAGATTAAACTCATCCCGGCAATAACGGATAATGTCTTCGTTCATTTTGTCTCCAGCCACCCGGATATTCCGCGAAACCACGATTCCTCCCAAAGAAATGACCGCAATATCCGTCGTCCCTCCGCCAATATCCACCACCATGTTACCAGCCGCCTCCTGGACCGGCAAGCGCGCGCCGATCGCCGCCGCCATTGGTTCATCGATAAGATAGGCTTCGCGCGCGCCGGCATTAAGCGTTGCGTCGATTACCGCCCGCTTTTCCACTTCCGTCACTTCCGACGGGATACCAATCACTACTCGCGGACGCGGAAACAGAGTAAAGCTTCCTTGATGAACCTTGTCAATGAAATGCTTGAGCATTTGTTCCGTAACTTCAAAATCACTCACCACACCATCCACCAAAGGACGCGTCGCCACGATATGGCCAGGCGTTTTCCCTACCATTCTTTTGGCCTCTCTCCCAATAGCCAGTACCTGACCAGTCTTCTTGTTTACCGCTACCACCGAGGGTTCATTAATTACAATACCTTGCCCCCTGACATACACCAAAGTATTGGCTGTTCCCAAGTCGATCCCAATATCCTTGGAAAGATTGCCAAAAATATTGCCGGTTATTTTTCTAAAAAAGCTTTTTATTCTTGCCATTATAAGTGAACAAAAAAAATAAACATTCTTTTAACAAGATGATGTTTTCATAAAAATCGTTTTTTGTTTTTCTTTCCGTCTTCCCTATATCATTTTACGTTAAGCCGCCCGCATTGTCAAAACAAAAAGCCCCCCACGGGCTTTCAAGAACCTTGTCCTCCAACTCTCCCCACTTTTCCATTATTTTATCTCCTTGCAACGAAAAAGTTTTACATCCTTTCCATCACTTCAATCCCCAAAAGACTCAATCCTTTTTTGATGACAACCGCCGCCGCTTTAATGAGCTCCAGCCTGGCCGTTATCAGTTTTTTATCTTCAGCTTGCAATACCGGATGAGCGTTGTAAAATTGGCTGAAAGCTTTGGCAACTTCGTAAGTCTGCGTCAATACCCTGAGTGGATTATACTCCCCAGCGGCTTTCTCCAGTTCAGCGGGAAATTGCGCCAGCTTTTGAAGAAGCAGCCGCTCCTCGCTGTTTCCCAGAAGAGAAAAGTCCGCTTGCGAAAAATCCGTTTTTTCTTTCTCGGCATTCCGCAAGATACCCGCAATTCGAGCATAAGCATACTGACAATACGGCCCGGTAAAGCCTTCAAACGAAAGGGATTCTTTCGGATCAAAATGAATGTCTTGGGAAGGCTTAACTCGCAAAAGATAAAACTTAATCGCGCCAAGAGCCACTTTTCGCGCTCTTTCCACAATTTCATTTTCAGGAATAAGACTTTCCGTATCGCGCTTTCTAATTTCTTCCGCCGCGAAGTTTTGGACTTCTTCAAGAAGATTGTCCGCGTCCACCACTTTCCCTTCCCGGGATTTCATCTTGCCGTCCGGAAGGTAAACCATGGCAAAAGACAGGTGGTATAAATCTTTGGCCCAGGAATATCCCAGAACCGACAGGATTTTAAAAAGCACCTTAAAATGAAAAACTTGTTCGTTGCCAACGACATAAATCAAACGCGAAAGGGAATAATCTTCCGCTCGAGACACGGCCGTTCCCAAATCTTGGGTGAGATAAACGCTGGTTCCATCGGCGCGAAGCGCCGCCATTTTTCTGGCCTGCCCTTTCTCGTCCCGGCCGAATTCTTCTTCCGGAAGATCAAAAACAACCGCTCCGTTTTTATCTTTTCTAAAAGCTTTCTTTTTCAGCCCTTCCTCGACAATATTTTTGCCCAGCTTGTATGTTTCCGATTCAAAATAATATTTGTCGAACTCGAATCCATATTTCTCGTATGTTTCGTTAAAGCCTTGATACGCCCAGTCGTTCATCTTTTTCCAAAGATCCATTGTTTCCTTGTCTCCTGCTTCCCATTTCTGAAGCATTTCCTGGACTTCTACTTTCAGAAGCGGATTCTTTTCGGCTTCCAGCGAGTAACGCACATACCACTTTCCCACGAAATGATCGCCCTTTATCCCGGTCGACTCGGGCGTTTCGCCGTTCCCCCATCTCGAATAGGCCAGCATGGATTTGCAAATATGGACTCCGCGGTCATTTACGAGAATCGCTTTTACCACCTCGTATCCGCTGGCTTCTAAAATATTAGACATCGCCATTCCAAGCGACCCGTTTCGAATATGCCCCAGATGGATAGGTTTATTCGTATTCGGCGAAAGATATTCCACCATCACCCGCTTCTTCTGCCCAATTGGCGATCCCCCGAACTTTTCTCCTTTCTCAAGGATTTCGCAGCAAACAGCGTTGAAAAGAGTTTTCCGGTTTATTTTCAAATTGAGATACGGTCCGGCCGCCACCGCGCTTTCGACAAATTCGCCAGCAACTATTCCTTCAACGACAGTCTTGGCGATTTCCGCCGGAGATTTCCCGATTTCTTTCGCCAAAGAAAAAAAGTTGACGGCAAAATCGCCCAGACTGACATCAGGAGGAAAATCCAAACCGACCGCCTCAAGCTGAACGCCATAGGCCTTTTTGACTGACTCCCTCACTGCATCTTCGACAGCCCCGATTATCTCCTGAATTGTCATTTTCTTCTCGCTTTCTCCCATAAGTATTTTCACATTCTGACTAATTGTACCACATTTTAACCATCAAGCAAGGCGTTTTCCAAAACAAAAAGCCTCCCTTTTACGGAAGCTTTCATCGCGCGCGACAAGATAACTTGAAATCATTTGCCACAGAAAAAATCAAAGAAGTTTTATTTTTGACAGAACGAAGTCCCGAACGTTGGCTGCTTTTTCAAGCGCTTCTTCGGCTTCTTCCAAAGAAATATCCTCCCTCAAATCAGTCGGATATCTGGCTTCAATATAATAATCATTGAGCGAAACCGTTTCTTCCATAAGATCAGCAAATCCTTCGTCTATTTTAATAATCTTTTTTAACAGAACATCCAACTCGTGAGTCTTCTCCAGCTCGAAATCATTATACGCCAAATACCCCTTAAGATATTTCTCAACTGCTTGGTGGGCATGAAAGCATATGACTGACGGAAAGCCATTGTTATCCAAAAGCATTTTAGCCGAACCATAATCTTCCTCGGCGCGCTTTCGCCACTCTTCAAATTGTTCCGTGTTTTTAGTGTTCATACAACAGTTTCCCGTCCCGAAAAATTTTCCTCATAAAAACATCCCGAATACTCAACCTTTTTTCCAATTCTTCGGGAGTGTAAATGATTATGTCCATCGGCACTTCAATGCCAAACAATTTCTTTCGAAGCGTGATTTGCCTTTCTCTCCTCGGTTCTTCCGAGTCTTGAATAACAAGCAAATCAACATCACTGTCTTCGTTGGGATTTCCCCACGCATAAGAACCGAAGAGAATAATCTTCTTCGGATTGATTTCTTTGACTATCTTTTCTTTGATTTCAGGAATTCTTGCTTCGTATTTTCCCATATCCGTATTATATCCGATCTGACGATTATTACAAGTTTTCAGTTCCCTATTTCCCCTCCATCTCCCTCGGCGCTTCTACCCAGAAGGTCGCGCCTGCTCCGGCGCCTTTGGATTCCACGCCGATGCGCCCGCCCATAGCTTCCATCATTTTTTTGCCGACGTGGAGACCGAGACCCGTCGAGCTGACGTTGATTTTCACGGAGTCCTTGCCGCGGGAAAATTTTTGGAAAAGATAGGGCAGTTCTTCCGGGGAAATTCCGATACCGGTGTCGGAAACGGACACGCGAACGAATTCGCCGTTCGGCGCGATACGAACAGTCACGTTGCCTTTAGGCGTGTATTTTATGGCGTTGTCCAATTCACGAAATCGACTATGTTTTTCTTATCGCACAAGCAATATGGCAGGTACCCCATATACTTGGCAGGTACCCCATATACTAGACACAGATTCTCAGATATAATCCGAAGTATATGGGCAACACAAAACACAACTATCGCATCAGTAGCGATGTAAAAGAACAAGTCTTAAAAAGGATCGAGGAAGA